>VGRY01000033.1 GCA_016875195.1 Deltaproteobacteria bacterium | reverse complement strand
GCTTCATAATCTCCTCACTTACAGGGTGATAGTTTTTGTTTTTGACCAAACCTATTATAACCAAGATCTATCGCCCTGTAAGTAAGTTTTTTTCAAATCTTGAAAAGAAAAATCGCTCAGTTTAGGTCTAAGTGAGTGTTTCTTTCTATAGTCTTCGACTTAGAATCTCAACCCTCCATTCCATATTTCAAACGCAAATCAGCGATATGGGTAAGTTGGTGAAGAAGAATTATTCAACTTGACTATCAATCCATTTAAGAATAGGCTTATTTCGTTAACCTTTCTGCCACGCACTAATGGGAGATTTTTTTATCCATGTAGATCCTTATGAGTGAGGCTCAGTACAATACGAACCGATGGCGAATTTTTTTGGTCGGGGTGATTCTGTGCCTGGTCTCCCAGGCATGCTTAAATCCTACCTGGCTTCAAGAGAGCAGCGTATCTTCTGCTAAGAAGGTAGGAAATTTAATTTGGGTGCCTCTCGCTTACCAGTCTTACGATTACACCTGTGGGATCAGTGCTCTCCAGTCAGTTCTTTATTATTACGGGAAAGAGCTTCGCCATGATGAGCTGGTCAAGGCTTTAGAACCAGATCCGATAAAAGGTACTAACTACAGAAGGATAGCCGAGTTCGCCCGCTCTCTTGGATTTCGGGTGGATGTACTTGTCCATATGTCGCTGGAGGACCTCAAAACGTTGCTTGATTCACGAAAGCCGGTAATCGTCGCCATTCAGGCGTGGCCTGATTCTCCAATTCGGTGGTCAGAAAGTTGGGACGAGGGGCATTACGCTGTTGCTATAGGATATGATAAGACAAATATCTATTTCATGGATCCATCGATCTTCGGCCATTACGCCTTTATTCCTATTCCAGAGTTTCTCGATCGTTGGCATGACATCGACGACCAGGAAAAATTAATACATTTTGGCATGGTGATTTCGTTGGAGGGAGCTGCAATCTACGATCCTGATACCATTAAGCGATTGGATTAAGGGACTGTAAGTATGGGCGTTGAAACGGGAACGTAAGCAAGAATTGCAATGAACCAGGGGAAGCAAAAAGGTTAGGTCTTGCAACATAACCATCTGATAATTAGGGAAATATTAATGCTAAACTGAATCCAATTGCCCCATTTGGGAGGATGTGGCATATGAAAAAGATTGTTATCTTGTTACTCACAATGTTTTTTGTGATCGTGGGTAATTATGCTGGAAGCTATGGAACGGTCAATCGGATACCCGATGATAAGATTCTGGTGGATTCTGGTGTTCCCGGCTGGATTCCAAATCCTCTTATTGGTAGCCATAACTGGAAGAAATTTTTTAGCGACGAAAAGTATTCTTCTTCCAAAAGAGTTGAGTCAACGTGGTATTTTGACTCGCAAACGATGATAAAGGCAACTTCTGAAAAGTTAAATTTTAAAGGCCAACCCATGGGGTTAGAGGGGGCTACTTTGGTATGGACTAAGGTGGTTGGGTTAAAACCCGAGGGGATTAAGTATCTGTTTTATGCATTATGGCCTGATAAACGTGTCACTTTGTTTTTTGGAATTTTTGAAAAAGAAGATGGCGTAAAATTTGTAGAAGATGTGAGCGAAATGGAAGACATTCAAAAATTGGCCCCCGGGTTCCAGAAAGAAGTGCTCGAAAATCTTCATAATGCTGTTTCTAAGCCTTGGTGGAAGGTGTGGTGAAAATTTGAATCGTCAAAAAGCGAAAGGGTCTTTCCTTATAATAACCCATTAAGAATAATTTGGAATGTATGATTGCAAGACCTGACCCCTTTTGCCTTTTTCTGGGGGGGGCGGACCTGCGTTACGTGGACCCTGCTCAACTCCGTCGTTGGGCCTATAATCACGCTTGACATTAATCACGAGTAGCGTTATTATGCGATATAATGATTAAATCATTCAAGTGTGAATACACTGAAGCACTCTCAAAAGGTCAGCATGTCAGGGGATTCGCGAACATCGCTAAGGTGGCACGGCGTAAGCTTAGACAGCTCGAGATCGCCGGTCAACTTGATGATCTGAGGGTGCCACCCGGCAATCGCCTTGAAGCACTCAAGGGTGATCGTGCCGGTCAATATAGCATTCGGATCAACGATCAGTGGCGTGTCTGCTTTTGTTGGACGGATGCGGGTGCAGAAAATGTGGAAATCATTGATTACCACTGAGGAGGGTTCATTATGAGCAAGCTCGATCCTATTACTCCCGGCGAGATCCTTTTGGAAGAGTTTCTAATACCCATGGGTCTTAGCCAGTACCGTTTGGCCAAGGAAATTGGTGTTCCGGCTCAGCGTATCAGTGAGATTGTTGCAGGTAAGCGCGCGATCACGGCTGATACCGATTTACGGTTGTGTCGGTTTTTTGGCCTATCCAATGGCTATTGGTTGAGAGCTCAGGCTGCCCACGACACGGAGGTTACGGAGCGCACTCTTGGCCCAACGCTAAAGAAGATCAAACCTTATGCGGTAGCACAACACTTATAAGGCGCTCCAGCCGATGCTCGTACCTCCCAGGGCTGAACTTGGCGTTATTCTTGATTTCCATCGAAAATCTTCAGCTCGGATATATAGTGTATTTCCTCTCTTTGAAGGTGTAACCTGCGGATAGAATTTGATCTGTTCAATGATCAGGTTGTTAGGATGGATAGCACTCTTCGAACATTGGGGTTTTTTTCGTGACTCTTCCGAGGGCTTCGTGGAGGACGAATTCTACTTTGGAACGAACTCGATAGACCTTCAGCATTTGCTCTTCAATCTCTCTTGCTAACTCAGGCAGTTGATTCGGCTGGATTCCAACTCCGTATTCCACTTTAATTTTTAAAGGCGGAGTGATGTTCGGTGGCGGCTCGGTTAAAACGATCCGCATGGCTCCAGTCACCCTCGGGATAAAGGAGGTGATCACGTCGCGGACTGCGATCGGAAAGACGCTTGCCCCTTCCACAAAGAGTCGATCACTCAATCGTCCAAGGTGCTTGATCCGATAGCCCGGTCCCGGATATCCGCATTCGCATGGATGAGTGAAAACCTGGATGACATCTCCCAAACGATATTTGATCAAGGGCAGTCCTTCCCGATCGAGAGAAGTGAGCAGTCCCTCTCCAATTGCTCCGTTTTTAACTTCGATAGGCTGGTGAGTATCCAAATCGATCAGATCCTCTACCCATATGCTGAGGTCAAGGGCCACTTCATGAAGCCCATTGTATTCTTCTGCTAGGCAGGAACCGGAGAAACCCTCACTGTTAATCATCAGATAGTCGTTCCATTTTCCTCCGAATGCTTCTTCCATTCTTTTTCGAATAGAAGGAATAGCAACTCCAGGTTCGCCGCTCAGTAAAAGTTTTTTAATTCCGATTGCCGAGACAGGTTTTCCTGTTGACCTGGGATAGGCTTCGATGAAACCCTCTGCGAAAGAGGGGGTGGACATCAAGACATTGGGACGGGTTATATTTGCATATTCCACAATCTTTTCTACTGGAGTTTCAGCACCGAGGTCAAGGCAGAGGATGCCCATATATTGGAGAGGCGTTTTTACAATTCCTCCTGCCCATCCTCCGCTCAGGGGAAAGCAAAAGAGGACCCGGTCTGCGGGACGTATCCCTGCCAGCCAAAAAACACGAGCCGTCCCTTCATTCCAGCGGTCAAAATCGTGCTGGGTGAAAGAGTAGGTGAACGTCGGCATTCCCGTTGTTCCACCGGTTGTCTTGGTAATGATGATCTTTTCCGGCGGGCAGCAGAGGTGCATTCCGAAGGGATGGTTAAAACGTTCGAGAGATTCTTTCTGACTCTGTCTCTCCTCCTCCTTATCCATCAGGGGAGGGATCTTTCTAAAATCTGCCCAGGTCTTTATATCCTCAGGTTGAAAACCAATGTCATCAAATTTTTGTTTGTAGAATTCGGATCGGCCATAACAATATTTTAATTGTTTTCGCAGTCTCCTGAGGCGGATCTTTTCAATTTCTTCCCGGCTCAGAAGTTCTCTTTTTTCATTCCATACCTGTTTCATGGTTATCCTCTCTGAAAGGATTCTAAGGACAGAATGCGAAGATCATTTCCCTGAGAATAACAGAAGCCGTGACCGAAGAGACTTGGGTTGGATCGTAATCCGGAGTGAGTTCCACGAGGTCGAAGCCAATAACATGAAGGGACTGGAGAGTCTTAAATAGAGAGAGCAATTGTTGAAAGGTAAGACCCCCGGGCTCTGGTGTTCCAACACCCGGAAGAAGGCCGGGATCGATTACATCAAGATCAAGGCTGACATAAACCGGCTTCCCCGCGAGACGTTTCGTGATGGATTTCAAAGAACCTTGATCTAAAGAGACAAGGGACTTCATCTTCCTTGCCAACTTGAATTCCTCTTCTGTTCCGGAACGGATCCCGATCTGAACCAATTTTCCCTCGCCCAGACGATCAACCACTTTCCTCATCACGGTGCTATGAGAGAGAGCCTCGCCGAGGTAATCCTCTCTCAAGTCCGTATGAGCATCGATATGAATGAGGTAGAGATCAGGATGATATTTGATAAGCTCTTCAACGATTGGAAGGGTGATGAGATGATCGCCCCCAAGCAAGATCGGGAACTTATTTGCAGAAAGAATTTTCCTGAGACCTTTCTGGATCAGATTGAGAGATATTTTTTTCTCTCCGAAGGGGAGTTCGAGGTCTCCCATATCGTGAATTGAAAAACGGGTGAGATCCTTGTTGAAATAGGGGCTGTAGGTTTCGATGCCCCAGGACGCTCTTCGAATGGCAGAAGGCCCAAAACGGGCCCCAGGACGAAAAGAAGCCGAACCATCATAGGGACAGCCAAGAATGACTGCCTCGGCCTCCCTGAAAGAAGTGTTAGCTGAAATGAAGGATTGTTCTATGAAGGGAAGATTCATTCTAAGTATACCTTGAGGGAATTCCGGTGAGAGAAATCGTTTCGATGAAAAGTACTGTTAAATTCTTCCGTTGATCATCAAGTCAGGAAGAGATGATACGACTCCTTAGAGTCTTCCTGGCAAACCCCATTATTATTTTACTCTGTCTCCTCTTTCTCCCACAGGACAACAGCCGCGAAAGTGGCGCCGACCTTCTTCACCCTGTGTTCGACAGCTATGGAGGTGAGGTCCTTGATTACCCGTCCCCGCACCTTCATCCCCTCGATAGCCATCTGCCGGACGGTCTCCTCTATCTCTGCTTTTGGCCCACGAGAAGAGTATTCCATGATCAGCCCCGGATAATCGGGATTCTCTGGAAGGGCCACGGCCACAGCAGAGGCGATCATTTCCCCGGGTACGTCGCTGCTGATAGAGGCATAGGCTGTGGGGATCAGAGCGCCTGCAGGGAGGCGAACAGGAGAAATCAACTGGCAACGTGGCGGCACAATGCTGCTCATCTTCACCAGATTGGTATCTCCGATCCCTGCGCGGAGAAGGGCTCCGTCGAAAGCATTCAGAAGGGTGAAGCCTTCTGAATCTCCGGATACAAGAAAATAATGGGTTGGGGTTTTAATGATCACAGATCGCCTCCTTTATCTTTAAATTTGCCTGTTGAATGACCTTTGATGTTGATATTTATTTCCAGTCCTTCGTAGGGAACGGTTTTAAACCGTTCCCTACAGTGTTTGTTGGAACGAGCCCGCCCATCATTAAACCATTAAAAAGAGGGGGGAGAGCTGATCCACAGGATGACCGCTTCCTTCGAACCGCCATTGTGGAGCCAATGCTCTTTTTCAGCCGAAAGATAGAAACATTCCCCTCTTTTTAACTTTAACACCTCTCTTCCAAAACGTACGTTAACTCTCCCCCGGAGAACCAACCCGAACTCCTCTCCCTCGTGAGGTTTCTCCTTCGGCGTCGACTCCCCCTTCCGAAGGGTCAGGAGGATGGGTTCCAGACGCCGGTTGGTTGAGCCCGGGACCAGAAGCTCAAACTTATGAATCTTTTCTTTCTCAATGGTCACCCGGTCTTTTTCCCGGTAGACGATCTTTTCCTGGGAAGCCTCCTTGAAAAAATCGGAGATATCTTCATCCAGCGCCTCCAGGATCTGGACCAGGCTGTCCAGGGAGATCGACGTCAGGTCCCTTTCGATCTGGGAGATGAACCCCTTGGTCAGGTTGGCCCGCTCCGCAAGCTCCTCCTGAGTCAGGTTGCTCAACTGTCTCAAATTCTTGATGCGTTCTCCAATCTTCATAAAGCCGGTAGCACAGTTTACAAAGAAATTAGTTTAGTAATGTGTAAGACAGTATAGAAAGAAATTAGTTTAGCAAACTAAACTTGTAGAAATTATAACGTCCTTTTTAAGTTTGTCAAGCATTTTTTTGTAGTTAGAAACACTTTTTGCATTGGTCTCCTTATCACCTTTCTCTTTTGGTTTAGGTGATATGATTGCCCCCTTGACGGAGAGAGTGTTTTGTGTCAATTTAGCGTTATATTGGGAAGGAGAAGCCTTATGAAAAGCAAAACCACGATAAACACTCAAGGAGGTAATGTTACAAAAAAGGAGCTTCAATTATTCAAAAATGAGATTATCCAGCAATTCCATATTATTTCTGAGGGATTAATGGATCAGATAAAGCTTTTAGCCGAAGGGAATGCTGGAATTATTCAACACCTTGCCCAAATTCAAGAAGAAAATAAGAATGAGCATTCAGAAACTCGCGCCCTTATAAAAATTTCTTTCTCCCAACTGGATAGACGAATTTCTGATTTGGAATCTCAAATGAAGGAAGTACAGGAGTGGAAAAAACAGGTTCAGGTAAGATTTCAAGTTTGATATTCTTCAATTGATAAATTGTGATTTTTCTCCAGACAACTTGAAGAAAACATCCAATCATAATCTATTCTTATAATCATGGTAACTAAAATCTTTGATTAATTTAAATCCCCACTTGCCGGTCCATAGTCCGATGGAAGGATGACTGACGCCATTAAACATGGTGGTTTTGACTGTGGTGTAGTGGATCATGTCATCGAAAATGATTCGATCGCCTGGTTTTAATTCTTTTTCAAATGACCAATTTCCGATAAAGTCGCCTGCCAGACAACTGACCCCGCCCATTCGATAAGTTGGTTTCCCTGCCTGCTCATCTGTGGCGCCCAGGATGACGGGTTTATAGGGCATCTCCAAACAGTCGGGCATATGGCAGGTAAATGAGACATCGAGAACTGCTGTTTTTATACCGCTATTTTCAACAATATCCAGCACCGTAGATACCAGATATCCAGTTTTATAAGTGAAGGCACTCCCGGGTTCTAAAATGATCTGAACGCCATATCGATTCTTAAAATCCTTTAAGAGATGAATCAGGTGGGATATATCATAATCCTTTTTTGAAATCAGATGGCCTCCACCCATGTTCACCCATTTCAACCTGGGTAAAAACTTCCCGAATTTGTCTAAAAAGACGGCCAGCAACCTTTCCAGAGCAAAGGAATCCGCCTCGAATAATGTGTGGAAATGAAAACCTTCCACTCCCTGGGGGAGGTCATTGCCGAGTTGCTCTGCGGTTATGCCAAATCGTGATCCGGGTTTGCAGGGGTTATAGATGTCGAAAGCCGTATCTGAGAACTCAGGGTTAACACGGAGACCCATCGATACACCCTGTTGACTGGCTATGTTAGCATACTTCCGGAATTGGCCCATAGAATTAAAAGAGATATGGCTGCTAAACTTCAAAACATCAGGAATTGTCTTCTCTTCATAGGCAGGCGAATAAGTATGCGCTTTTACCCCGAGCTCCTCGAATGCCAATCGAGCTTCATTGAGTGAGCTTGCAGAAGCACCGAAACCATATTCTTTAAAGATCGGGAATACACCCCAGTTGGAGAAGGCCTTGAACGCTACGAGAATTTGAATCGGAGCAGCCTCTTTTCCCTTTTTTATTAAGTTGAGGTTATTTCGCAGGAGGGTTTCATCGATCACATAACACGGCGAAGGGATTTTGTTAAAGTCGATGAACATAGGTGGTAAAAAATTCCAAATCCCAAATCACAAATTTCAAATAAGCTCCAAATTCCAATGATCTAAATTTGTATTATTTTCGTTTAGGTCATTCGATATTGAAGTTTGAATATTATTTTGGATTTGGTGCTTGGATATTGGTGCTTAGTTATAGCCCCTATAATTCCAGATCCACATCATGCAATTCATGCCAGGGAAGGCCGTGGCGTTTCAACTGTTCCATGAATGGATCGGGGTCAAATTGTTCAACATTAAATACACCTGCTTTTCTCCAGTGGCCCGTTATAAACATCATCGCGCCGATCATTGCGGGCACTCCAGTGGTGTAACTTACCGCCTGGGTGCCGGTTTCTTTATAGGCATCCTGGTGTTTGCAGTTATTATAGATATAGTATGTCCTCTCTTTGCGATTCTTTATCCCTCTGATCCGGCAACCGATGGAGGTTTCGCCGGAGTAGTCTTTGCCGAGTTCCCCGGGGTCGGGAAGAACCGCTTTTAGGAATTTGAGGGGCACGATTGCTTTGCCTTCAAACAGGACAGGTTTAATGCTGGCCATTCCGATGTTTTGAATGACACGCAGATGGGTCAGATACTCTTGTCCAAAGGTCATCCAGAAGCGGGCTCTTTTTAAAGTCGGATAATTTTTCACCAACGATTCTAATTCCTCGTGATAGATGAGATAGGATTCACGGGGGCCAATATTTGGATAATCTAACGGTTTATGGATTTCATGGGGTTCCGTTTCAATCCATTTCCCATTTTCCCAGTATTTCCCTTTCTGGGTCACTTCACGAATGTTGATCTCCGGATTAAAGTTAGTCGCAAAGGGTTTTCCATGATCGCCTGCATTGCAGTCCACGATATCCAGGTAACGAATCTCGTCAAAATGGTGTTTGGCTGCATAGGCCGTGAAAACCCCCGACACCCCCGGATCAAAACCACAACCCAGAATAACGGTCAATCCGGCCTTTTTAAATCTCTGATGGTATGCCCATTGCCATTTATATTCGAATTTCGTCACATCCGGCGGTTCATAATTCGCCGTATCTAAATAGTTTACACCTGTTTCAAGACAGGCCTCCATGATGGTTAGATCCTGATAGGGGAGCGCTACGTTGATGACCATATCTGGTTTGACTCTTTTAAATAGTTTCACCAGTTGTTGGACATCGTTAGCATCAACCCGCGCCGTCTTGATTTTGCCCGGACCGACTGTCCTGGCAATGGCATCGCATTTTGATTTTGTGCGGCTGGCCAGCACGATCTCCGTAAAGACCTCCGGAACAGAGGCCACCTTATGAGCGACCACGGTTCCAACGCCGCCCGCCCCTATGATCAGTATTTTAGCCATGGTCCATCAACCCCTTTATTGCCTGTTTTATAGAAAGACAGTTTAGAAAGAAATTTGTTTAATAAAATAAACTTTTTCGAAAATTATAACTGTCTTTTCCAATTTGTCAAGTATTTTTCAAAAGCGAATGAGTCGAATGTTAACGAATATACCGAATAATTCGTAAGGCAACCAATGATTTCGCAAACTGAGCATCCTTCTTATGATCTGGCTTCGGGCCATTTACCCCGTTAGAAAACCCCGCTGCTCGTAAGCAGGCGTGAGTTAATTATCTTTTGAGTAAATACGAGGGTTGAAGCCCCTGTGGGCCGGCCCGTTGGAAAGTCGCACACTTTCTAACGGGGTTTACTCCTTACTTTTTTTCTGTTAATTTTGAAAAGAGAGGGAAAGATGGAAAAGATTGTCATCCGTGGGGCTAAGGTTCACAATCTAAAAAATATTGATGTGGAAATCCCACGAAACCAATTAGTGGTCATTACCGGGTTGAGCGGCTCTGGCAAATCAACCCTCGCTTTCGATACCCTCTATGCGGAAGGCCAGCGCCGGTACGTCGAATCCCTTTCCGCCTACGCCCGGCAGTTCTTGGAACAGATGGAGAGGGCCGAGGTTGAATCCATTGAAGGTCTATCGCCGGCCATCGCCATTGACCAGAGAAGTTTGTCACGGACCCCACGCTCCACGGTGGGGACCGTGACTGAGATCTATGACTACCTCAGACTTCTTTTTGCCCGAGTGGGTGAACCCTTCTGTCCACATTGCCATACCCCCATTGCCTCACAAACCCTTCAGCAGATGGCCGAGACACTCCTCCGGCTCCCAAAAGGGACCCCTCTCACTATTTATTCTCCCATTGTCCGGGGAAGAAAAGGGGAGTATCGGAAAGAAATGGATGAACTCCGAAGGAACGGATTTGTCAGAGTCAGAATTGATGGTGAAACAAGAGACCTGAGCGAAGAGATTCAACTGGATAAACAGAAGCGCCACGAAATCGATGTGATGGTCGATCGAGTGGTGGTGAAGGAGGGAGCAGAAAAGAGGATCAATGATTCCTTAGAGATTGCCTCTCATCTTTCGGAGGGGATTGTGAAGATCGAAAGGGAAGGGGCATTTCCTATCCTGTTCAGCCAAAAGTTTTCCTGTCCTGATTGCGGGTTTAGCTTTTCCGAGCTCACACCCAGGATGTTCTCTTTTAATAGTCCACAGGGAGCCTGTCCGGCCTGTAGTGGGTTGGGCACCAAAGCCTCTTTTAATCCCGAGATGATTGTCCCTGACCCATCTCTCTCCATCAATGAAGGAGCCATTCTACCATGGAAGGAGAGAGGGCAAGCCTTTTTAAAACCTGTTCTGGAGGGTTTGTCTAAGCATTATCACTTCAGCCTTGACGTGCCTTTCGGTAAGTTATCAAAATCGGTTCGGGATATCCTGCTCTACGGTTCCGAAGGGGAAAAGATCTCATTCAGTGCAAAAGGGAGAGGTCCGGCCCACTTCTTTCATCAAAAATTTGAAGGGGTGATCCGGGAGTTGGAAAAGCGGCAGGCAGATGGCGAGGATAGTGGTGAGGAATTAGAGAAATTCATGAGATCCATTCCCTGTCCCGAATGTGGAGGAAGCCGGCTGAAAAAAGAGGTCCTGTCCATCAGGGTGGGGAGAAAGTCGATCTCGGAAGTAACCCGTCTCTATGTAAAAGAGGCGTTGGACTTTTTTGTGAGCTTAAAATTGGACCCGAGATCTCAGAAGATTGCCGATGGGGTACTCAGGGAGATCAAGGACCGGCTCAAGTTTATGATGGAAGTGGGTCTGGAATACCTTTCTCTTGATCGGAATGCGGCTACTCTGTCAGGAGGAGAGTCTCAACGCATCCGTTTGGCCACCCAGATCGGTTCCAGTCTGGTGGGCGTGCTCTATATTCTGGATGAACCCAGCATCGGACTTCATCAGAGGGACCATATGCGACTCCTTGGAACGTTAAAACGTCTAAGGGATTTAGGAAATACCGTGGTCGTGGTGGAGCATGACGAGGAGACGATCCGTTCTGCAGATTATGTCATTGACATGGGGCCAGGGCCAGGAGAGAGAGGAGGGGAAGTTGTCTTTGCTGGATCTCCAGAGGAATTGATGAACGATGGAGATTCATTGACCGGATTATACCTCTCCGGAAATAGAACAATTCCTCTCCCTCAAAAAAGGAGAAACAGTGGAGATAAGTATCTGGTCCTGCGGGGCGCCACAGCCAATAATTTAAAGAATATTGATATAAAAATTCCTCTGGGAGTCTTTAACTGTATTACCGGCGTCTCCGGTTCCGGGAAGTCAACATTGGTGATTGATACCCTCTATAGCTTGTTGGCTCAACGACTTTACCATAACCGTCAACAGAACACCTTCGTCAAAAAGATAGAAGGCGTAGAATACATAGACAAGGTCATCCACGTGGATCAGATGCCCATCGGAAGGACGCCCCGTTCCAATCCGGCCACCTATACCGGTCTTTTCCAACCCATCAGAGAACTTTTCGCCCAGGTTCCCGAGGCCAGAGCAAGAGGTTTTAAACCCGGGCGGTTCAGCTTCAATGTATCAGGAGGCCGCTGTGAAGCCTGCCACGGAGACGGAGTTCTTAAGGTGGAGATGAACTTCCTTCCAGATGTCTATGTTACTTGCGAGGAATGCCATGGCAAGAGGTATAATCGGGAAACTTTGGGAATCCGTTATAAAGGGAGGACGATTTCCAATGTCCTGGAGATGACAGCAGAAGAGGCATATGATTTCCTTAAACCTATTCCTGCAATTTATCAAAAACTTCAGACCCTATGTGATGTCGGATTAGGCTATATTAAATTGGGACAATCTGCCACCACCCTTTCAGGTGGAGAGGCTCAGCGCATCAAGCTGGCGAGAGAGTTAAGCAAAAGAGAAACGGGGAGAACCGTCTATATTCTAGATGAACCCACTACAGGTCTCCACTTCGCAGATATTCAGAGGCTTCTCGATATTCTGGGTCAGCTCACAGATAAAGGCAATACCGTCATCGTGATCGAGCACAATATGGAAGTGATCAAATCAGCTGATTACATCATCGATCTGGGCCCGGAGGGAGGGGAAGAAGGAGGATATGTGGTTGCAGAGGGAACGCCAGAAGAAATTACTAACTTTCCTCAATCCTACACAGGCCAATATCTTAAAAAGAAATTAAACCATTTTACCCCGTTAGAAAACTGCGCTGCTTGCCCCGTGCGAAGCTAGGCTTCTATCGGGGTGTGAGCCTTCCCGTTAGAAGGGCGAAGCTTTTCTAACGCGGTTTGCTTATTGACTTTTACCTATCCTATTGCTAAAAGAATCAAGCAATAGGGATACTTATTAACAGTCTCATAATAGAATAAACATTCTTTGGCATGAACTTAAAGGGTTCGATCAATTAAATAACTCCCCCTCCCCCCTCTTAATTTAAGAGGGGGTATATTCCTCCCCTTAAAATAAGGGGAGGGTAGGTGGGGTTATGAGTTTTTGAGCCTTTGGTTTCCCATGTATAGACTATTTTGAGACTCTTAATAAAATGAAGGAGGCGTTATGGAGGAGAGGGAAAAATCGAGCACGGGGTTAGATGAAAATGTGGCGGGATTTCTTTGTTATCTCGTTGGGTTCATCACAGGGATCGTCTTCTTAGTGGTTGAGAAGAAGAGTTCTTTTGTGAGGTTTCATGCGATGCAATCGACCATTACCTTTCTGGGTCTCTTTGTGATCATGGGTGTCATTAGTTTCATCCCCATCATCAATCTTTTGGTTGTTCCGCTCTGGATATTAGGTCTGATCCTGTGGCTCATTCTCATGGTGAAGGCACTTCAGGGGCAACGATATGCTCTTCCTGTCGTTGGAAAAATGGCAGGGGAGAAGGTTTAAAGAGATAGGACCTCCATGACTAAGAGACGTAAGAAAAAGGGATGGATTCGAAAGTTCATTGTTTTATTGTTTCTGGCTGGAATCATTGCGTCGTTATTGGTTTTTTTCAACAGGGAGATCATCAACACCTTTGGCCCATTTTTAGAAAAATTAGGTTTAGTTCAGGAAAGGAAGGAGATTCTTCTCTATTTCTCAGATCTGAGCGGAGAGTATTTGATCGGTGAGAAAAGGAGGATTGCAAGGAAAGGGGGTGTTAAAGAGGAGGCAAAAGAGGTTATTGATGAGCTGATCAGAGGGCCGAAGGGAAAACTGATTCCCACCCTTCCTTCCCAGACAAAATGCTTAGCCCTGAAACTGGACGAAAAAGGGACGGCTGTCATCAATTTTAATAAAACCCTCTCAAAGGAGCATCCTGGGGGGAGTTCTGCTGAAATTATGACAACTTACTCAATTGTCAATTCACTTACACAAAACTTTTCACAAATAAAACAGGTTCAGATATTCATCGAAGGGAAGCCCATAGAGACCATTGCCGGACATCTCTCCTTGAAACAACCCATTGTACCCAAACCAGATCTCATTAAAAAGTAGTAATTGAAAGCAATCATTTGATTTAAAGAAGATTTGATGCTAATATTTAAAAGATTTTTAGCCGGACAACTCTGCAAACTTTAAGGTGTTTTTATGCTGGAAGCCAAATACATAAGAGATCACTTGGACGAGGTTAGGGAAAGGCTATCTTTAAGGGGACAGGCGATCAGCCTGGATCAATTTGTCGCCATCGATGGTGAGCGAAGAAAGACGCTTCAGGAATGGGAGAGGTTGAGAGCCCTCCAGAAAAAAGTCTCTGATGATGTGAGCAGGAAGAAGAAGGAGGGAGAGGATGCTTCCGAGCTCATCTCAGAGATGAAAAAGGTATCTCAGGAATTGAAGGAACTGGATGGAATTATCCAGGAGAAAGAAAAAGCCCTGCAGGACTTTCTTCTCGTCATTCCAAACCTTCCTCATGTTTCTGTACCCATCGGCAAAGATTCTTCTGATAATGCCGAAGTCAGGCAATGGGGCGAGATACCAAAATTCAGTTTTGAACCCAAACCGCACTGGGATATTGGAGAGGGATTAGGAATCCTTGATTTTAAATCAGGAGCAAAGATAACCGGAGCCCGGTTTACCCTTTACTGGGACCTTGGAGCTAAATTAGAGAGGGCTCTGATCAATTTTATGTTAGACCTCCATACCCGGGAACATGGGTATTGCGAGGTCCTTCCTCCGTTTATGGTCAACCGGACGACCATGACTGGTACCGGGCAACTTCCAAAATTTGAGGAGGAGTTGTTCAAGGTAGAAGGGGTTGATTACTTTCTCATTCCCACAGCCGAGGTACCAGTGACGAATATTCATCAGGATGAGGTTCTGGAAGAGAAAGACCTTCCACTTTATTACACGGCCTACACTCCGTGCTTCAGGAAGGAAGCGGGTTCCTACGGGAAGGATACCCGCGGGTTAATCAGGCAGCATCAGTTTAATAAGGTGGAACTGGTAAAATTTACAAAGCCTGAAAATTCCTATGATGAGCTGGAGAAACTCCTCTCCAATGCTGAGGAGGTTCTGAAGAGGCTGAAACTTCCTTATCGTGTTGTCAACCTCTGTTCAGGAGATTTGGGGTTTTCAGCATCAAAGACTTATGATATTGAGGTCTGGCTACCCGGGCAGGATACATTCAAGGAAATTTCTTCCTGCAGCAACTTTGAAGATTTTCAGGCGAGAAGGGCAAAGATTCGATACCGTATCTCCGGAAAGTCGAAGACAGAATATGTACATACCCTTAACGGCTCCGGGTTGGCTATCGGAAGAACACTGGTTGCGATTCTGGAAAACTACCAGCAGGCTGACGGAAGTGTGATCATCCCCGAGGTCTTAAGACCTTATATGGGTGGAGTTGATAGAATAGTTAAAAGGTGAAAAGTATTTTGCTCTTGAGCAAAATCGTGGAGGGATGGCCGAGTGGCTTAAGGCGGCGGTCTTGAAAACCGCTGGGTGAAAGCCCCGTGGGTTCGAATCCTACTCCCTCCGCCATCCTACGCTAAAGCTTCGGATGGCAAGCCAAAAATTTTACTGTTAACGAAAAATTTGTAACTGTTTAAAAAAATAGTTGATAGTAACTGGTTAAAGGTTAATAGTATTTCATCGAAGGTGAAATCACGGAGAGATGCCCGAGAGGCCGAAGGGGCACGACTGGAAATCGTGTGTTCCGACAAAATCGGGACCGAGGGTTCGAATCCCTCTCTCTCCGCCAGACTACGCTACCCTCCTACGCCAAGGCTACAGAGGGCAAGAAGCTTCGTCTGGCAAGCCATCCTATTTAGTCAACGAAGCTTTGATAAAAGCGCAGTTGGCCGCCAAGGCTTCAGATGGCAAGCAATTTATATTTTGATAGAGAGAATGTGTTCGAGGGATGAGGGGAAGAGGGGAGGAGATCTTATGCGAAGATTCCTAAGGATTGAGGTCATGTTATTGTTACTGGCTGCGACGCTCCTGATGATGGTTGCAGCGGAGAATTCCGAGGCTCAACAGTATTTCTTTTTTCAAGGGAAAGTAGAGAGCCTTTATAGGGAACAATTGACCGTAAAGGGAGATAAAGGCGAAACCATGTATTTTGCGGTGGGGAGACGGACGGTCTATATACCTTCACGGTTACCAGGAGTTGGTGAGCGGGTAAAAGTTACCTATTATCTCCGTAGAGGTCATAATGTGGCTTCTCAGGTGGAGATTTTGCCTCCCCCTTCATCAGCCCCCCCTTCCAAGAAGAAATAGTTGGAGCGCCCATAGCTCAGCTGGATAGAGCGTCGGACTACGAATCCGCAGGCCGGGTGTTCGAATCACCCTGGGCGCGCCATACACCACATAGGGTGTATGGCAGGCCGTGAACCCCAAGAGGTGCATGGCGCCATATGGTTCTTTAGGAAATCAATAGGCGTACCATTGATTCAATGGTTGCTATAAATCGATGAGAATTGATCAAGAATTCGATGAAAAATATATGAGAATGGCTCTGAAAGAGGCGAGGAAAGCAGCAGAAAGAGGAGAAGTTCCGGTAGGAGCGATTTTAGTAAAAGGGGACAAAGTCCTATCGAGAGATCATAACCGTTGTATTGGATTGAATGACCCCACTGCCCATGCAGAGATGCTTGCTCTTAGAAAAGCGGGGAAGATATTAAAGAATTATCGTTTGAACAATACTGTCATGTATGTTACGACGGAACCCTGTCCGATGTGTGCGGCGGCGATGATTCACAGCAGGATTTCAAGGTTGGTTTTTGGAACAGTAGAGCCAAAATTCGGAGCGGTAGAATCAAAATTCAGCTTGTTGCAAGATAAGAGTGTTAACCATAAGGTAGAGGTCAGGCGGGGCATTCTCGAGAAAGAATGTGTTGAGGTTCTAAAAGAGTTTTTCAGAGAAAGAAGAACGAATAGTAAAACAGTTCGGAGTATAAAGAGTTAAGAGTTTGAAGTTACAAATATCTTGCTTTGCAAGATCCAGGAGAGGTTGCCGAGTGGCTTAAGGCGCCGCTCTCGAAAAGCGGTTCTCCCGAAAGGAGACGTGGGTTCAAATCCCACCCTCTCCGCCAGCCTACGCCAAGGCTTCGGCTGGCAAGCCATGCATAGAATAAAAACACAAAGCGTTTAGCGCTATGCACTAAAGAAAAGAAGCGGAGAGATGCCCGAGAGGCCGAAGGGGCTCGCCTGCTAAGCGAGTATCCTGTTAAAAGCGGGATCGAGGGTTCGAATCCCTCTCTCTCCGCCATACACCACGTAGGGTGTATGGCAGGCCAGAAAAATTTGTAAAACAAATTTTCTGAAGAACTTGTAACGTTTAACTTAAAACCGTTAATAGCTATTAACAGTCTCATAATTGAATTGACATAAGCATTGGAAAATCTCCGCTTCCCTCTTTTCCAAAGAGGGTTATCCCTCCCTTTGGCAAAGGGAGGTTAGGAGGGATTTTACAAATTGATGTCATTACTATTTTAAGACGGTTAATAACAGGTAATTTTATTTTACGTAGTGAAATCGTCAAATCTTGTTGATAGCCGGGTCCTGCGCAACAAGAGATTACAAACCCCGCCAGGTCCGGAAGGAAGCAACGGTAGTAATTCACCTTGTGTGCCGCAGGGGAGCCTGGCTATCAGCAAGTTATAAATAATCTCATCGTCAAATAGTCAAATAGTCGTGTAGTAAGAGAAGGAAGGATTACAAGACTAAAGACTACAGGACTGAGGACTACAGGACTGAAAAAATGTCTTATCTGGTATTGGCAAGGCAATGGAGACCCCAGGTCTTTGAAGATGTAATCGGTCAGAAATCCATCACTCAAACCCTGCAAAACGCTATTTCCCAAAATCGGGTTCCCCATGCTTTCTTGTTTACTGGTGCCAGAGGGGTAGGGAAGACCTCCACCGCACGTATTCTGGCAAAAGCGTTGAACTGTGAGAAAGGTCCTCAGGTCAATCCCTGTAATCAATGTACAAATTGTAAGGAAATTACGGATGGGATCTCGATGGATGTGATCGAGATCGATGGCGCTTCGAATCGGGGGATTGAGGAGATTCGTGAGCTGAGGGAGAATGTCCGTTATACACCTGCTAAAAGCCATCATAAGATTTACATCATCGACGAAGTCCATATGCTGACGCGGGAGGCTTTTAATGCTCTCCTGAAGACCCTCGAAGAACCTCCCAGTCATATCATCTTTGTTTTTGCGACGACCGAACCCCATAAAATTCCAGCTACCATCCTCTCCCGATGCCAGCGATACGATTTCAAGAGGGTCCCGTTAAAAGAGGTAATAGAGAGCCTGAAGCGGATTGTTGAAAAAGAGGGGATTCAAATCAGCCCAAGGGGACTCCGGGTGATTGCCAGAGAATCGGAAGGCAGCATGAGGGATGCTCAGAGCCTTCTCGACCAGGTGATCTCTTACGGAGGGAAAGATATCGGGGATGAGGATATTACTGAGGTCCTCGGGCTGATCGATCAGAAGATCCTTTCCGAAACCATCGAGGCCATTGCCGACAGGGATGGAGAGCGGTGTGTTGAGATTGTAGAACATATTTATCACTACGGGTATGATATTCAGCGCTTCTGCCAGGATCTCCTTCACATGCTCCGCAACCTGATCCTGATCAAAGTGAGCAAGCATCCTGAAGGGTTAATGGAATTGCCTCCGGAGGAGTTGGAAACGCTAAAAAAACAGGCCGAGCGGTTTTCGTTCGAACAATTGAATCATCTCTTCAGCCTTCTTCTCAAAGGAGAGGGAGAGATCGCCCAGTCAACGTTCCCACGAACTCAGTTAGAGATTACCCTGATCCGGATGGCTACGCTTCACCCGGTTCTGCCTATTGATGAGATTCTGAAAAAATTGGAGGAGATGGAGAAAAATCCTTCTGCCAAGGGAGCAGCAAAACCGGTGGAAACTCCCCCAACCGGTGGTCGTACTGGATCAAAACCGATTCCGGAAAAAATGGAACAACTCCCCAAAAGTTTTGAGAAGAAGATAGAAGAGAAAGTTACAGGGAAGGAAAAACCCTCTGTCAAAGTAAATCAGGAGGCCATACCCTCTCCAAGGCAAGAGACAAAGGAGTTAGAGGTTTACCGAGAAGAGAGGAGTTTAGAGGAGTCGAAAGAGGTTTCAGAAGAAGTCTGGAGGGGATTGGTCGATTTCACACGGGCCAGAAATCCCATCTTAGGTTCCTTCCTGGTATTAGGAAGTCCCATCCGTTTCAGTGACGGGAGGGTTGAAATCGGTTTTGAGAAAGATTCTTTTCATTACGATCGTATCTTGGAAAAAGGAAACCAAAGCCAGTTAGAACAGATCTGTCAGGATTATTTTAAAAAGAAAACAAAGATCGTTGTTTCACCCCTGGAAAAAGGGACAAGACTGAATGGAACGATGATTAATCCGGAAGAGAACCGATTGAAGAAGCCGGTAGAAGGGGTTAGAAACAATACAGAGGGAAATTCCCTTGTCCAGGAAGCGCTCCGCCTTTTTGATGGAAGGATCGTGGAGAAATAACCCGCCAGTTACAAAAACGGGCAAGGGCAATCCGCTCTACAAGGCTTCGAATGGCGGTTTTTTATTATTTTATGGGAAACGGGGGACTTCACCTAAAGTGAATTCCGGCAGGGAAACGAAACGGAAGTGCTGATACGGAAAAAGGTTCGCCTCGAAGCCTTTTCCCGAAAAAATATTTCGTCATGATCGGGATGTCGCCTCCGGGGCTCCACCGAACGGATCGCCCTTACCCGTTTGAGCAGAAATTATGCAACATCCGGGGTAATTGTTTAGAAATAAGGGTTTCGTCTAACGGTAAGGATGCCCGTATCGTCTATAAAAGGCAGCATCTCTCGTGTTTGATTCTTTTAAACCTAACCGTTACCCAATGACGAAATTTGTGGCCGTAACCCTAACTCCGGTCCATGGAGTAATTCCGTAGTTCATGGGAGGCCAAGTGGCAGTGACGATTAAGCAGAGAAGTTAAGAGGAAGCACAGGAGGAATCAATGACGAAAGGTTTCGGAAATATTTTAAAACAGGCCCAGCAAATGCATTCCCGGATTACTCAGCTTCAGGAGGAGATGGCAGGGAAAACAATCGAGGCAAGCTCCGGTGGAGGAATGGTCAATATTGTGATGAACGGAAAGCAAGAAGTCATCTCCATAAGGATTGATCCGGAGGTGGTCAATAAAGAGGATGTAGAGATGCTTCAAGATTTAATCACGGCGGCCGTGAACGAGGCCATCCGTAAATCACAGGAGATGATGACTGAAGAGATGAAGAAGATCACAGGGGGTATGAGTATACCGGGACTCTTTTAGACATTAGCAAATTAAGCGGCACCCGAGTGCATAACTATCTTCGTATAATGAAGGAGGCTCTAAATCCGAAGCACGAAATCCGGGCGAAGCGTCCAGCAGGACCAATTCGAAACAATATCAAATGACAAAATTTTAAAATGTCCAAAACAAAATAGTTCCGAATTTGGTATTTGGAATTTTCGGATTTGTTTCGAGTTGGTCCGAGGCGGACGCTTCGCCCGATATTCGAATTTCGGATTTTTGAATTTAAAACTATGGCACTTCATGCCAAACCCATTGATCATCTGATCGAGGCCCTATCCAAACTTCCTGGCATCGGAAAAAAGACAGCTTCCAGATTGGCCTTCTATATTTTACGGTCGAACCTCTCGGAAGCCCAGGAATTAGCAAGAGCCATCTTAGATGTAAAAGAGAAGATCCACCTCTGCTCCACCTGTTTCAATTTGACGGATGAGGATCCCTGCTGGATCTGTCGGGATGGACGACGGACTCAGGAAGTGCTCTGCGTTGTGGAAGGGCCCAATGACCTCATCGCCATTGAACATACAGGGACCTATAACGGGAGATACCATGTCTTACATGGGACCATCTCGCCTCTCGAGGGGATTGGTCCGGAAGTGTTAAAAATTAAGGAGCTGATGGAACGCCTTCAACGGGAAAGAATTAAAGAAGTCATTCTGGCGACTAACCCCACTGTCGAAGGGGGGGCCACCACTCTCTACATTACCGAATTAGTTAAACCCTTAGGGATCAAGGTTACACGCATTGCCTATGGTGTTCCAATGGGAGGGGAAATAGAATATTCGGACGGGATGACATTATCAAAGGCGCTTGAAGGACGGAGAGAGATTTAGATAGTAGAAAATCAATTATATCATGATGTTATGAAAAAAATTAATTTCCCCCTTGACATGATGAGATTTAAGTGTTAACGGTAACGCATAAAAATGAAACAGGCGAATTAATTAAATATTGTCGCGGCATGTGAAATATTTTATATAGTTTTTATGAAGGAGATTTAGATGATTGAAATCCGTTTTCATGGAAGAGGAGGGCAGGGAGCAGTTACTTCTGCGGAACTGTTAGCCTTGGCAGCGATCTGGGAAGGCAAGTATGCTCAGGCCTTTCCGAGTTTCGGCCCAGAGCGAAGAGGTGCTCCTGTCGTGGCATTCTGCCGGATCAGCGAGCAATCCATTAAGATCAGGGCAAACATCTATCAACCTGACATTGTCGTCGTACTGGACTCATCACTCTTAAAGATTGTCAATGTGGCGGCAGGCTTGAAACCGGATGGCATTATTGTCACGACGAGTAAGGATCCTGCAGAAAAAGTGAAAGAGATGCTGAACGTTAAGAACCGTGTCGGGGCAGTTGATGCCAGTAAGATCGCCTTAGAGGTTCTCGGCCTCCCTATCACCAATACCACGATGCTCGGGTCGGTGGTGAAGGCTTCAGGATTAGTGAAGAAGGAGTCCTTTATCCCTCCATTTAAAGAACGGTTTGGGCGAATTGCCGAGAAGAATATCTCTGCGTTTGACCGAGCCTATCAGGAAACTGTGATCGTCTAATCATTGGTAGAATCGTTTTCCTTTCCCGGTTACGCAAAGAGGGAATGGAAGAAGAGGTGAAAGGAATGACAAAACCAGAATCAGAATGGACTTGGAAAGAGTTGCCCGTAGGGAATGTGATCCTGGAACCCGGGAATGCCAGTTCGTACCGGACAGGAGACTGGAAGAGTTTCAAACCAATCTTGAAAAAAGACCTCTGTATCCATTGCGGACTCTGTTACATCTTCTGCCCGGATATGGCTTACAATCTCGACGCAGAAGGTTATTTCATCGCAGATCTCTATTATTGTAAAGGCTGTGGCATCTGTTCCAAAGAGTGTCCCACGCAAGCCATCACCATGGTAGTAGAGGAGGAGAAGTAATCATGGGAAAAAGGACCGGCATGGAGGTTTCGATTGCGGCAGCGGAGGCAGTGAAACAGGCCAATGTAGATGTGGTTTCCGCCTACCCAATCACCCCGCAGACGCATATTGTAGAACATCTTTCCGATATCGTGGCCAATGGAGAAATGGATGCGGAGTTCTTCTGTGTGGAATCGGAACACTCCGCGATGAGCATCTGTATTGGAAGCGAAGCCGCAGGGGCTAGATCCTTCACCTGCACCAGCGCCCAGGGTTTGGCTCTCATGGCTGAGATGACCTTCATTGCATCGGGTCTCAGACTTCCTATCCTCATGATCATTTCGAACCGTACCCTCTCCTCTCCTCTCAGCATCTGGAATGACCATAGCGATACCATGATGATCCGGGACTGCGGATGGATTCAATTCTTCGTAGAAAATGGCCAGGAGGTCTATGATCATGTCTTCATCTCTTACCGGGTAGGGGAAGATCGCAGCGTCCTCTTTCCGGTCATCATCAATATGGATGGCTTCATCTTGAGCCATGTGATTGAGCCGATTGAACTGATCGAACAGGAGAAGATTGATCAATTCCTTCCTCCCTATCAACCTCTTCACCGACTTCATCCTGACCAACCCGTGACCATGGGCGCTTTTGCCTTGCCCGCTATTTTCGCTGAAACAAAGAAGGCCCAGGAGGTGGCTCTGAAGTCCTCCATGCCCAAGATTTTAGAAATATGGAAAGCATTCGGCGATATGACGGGCAGGTATTACCATCCCGTTGAAACCTATAAGGCGGAAGATGCGGATACATTGCTTGTTACGATGGGAAGCATCGGAGAGACAGCCTCTGTAGCGGTTGATAAGATGAGAGAGGAAGGAAGGTTGGTCGGACTGGTGAAGCTTAGACTGTGGAGACCCTTTCCCTTTGAGGAGTTAAAACAAGCAACCCGCCATGCTAAAAATTTAGTGGTCATTGACCGGGCGCTCTCAGTCGGAGCTTGCGGACCTGTTGCCTCAGAGGTGAAGGCAGCCCTTTATGGGAATGACCATAGGCCCTCCATCTATAATTTCGTTGCAGGGATTTCTGGAAGAGATGTGGCTCCACCAGACTTTATCAAGATGGTAGATAAGGCCGAGATTGAGATCGAAGAAGGCAAAATGGATGGTTATGAAATTTACGGGGTGAGAGAATGATTGAGAATCTGAATGTCTTTGCTGTAAGAACACTGACGCAGAAAGAATATTTTGCGCCCGGGCACCGCTCCTGCCAGGGATGTGCTGAGGCGCTGGCTGTCCGATTGGTCTGCAAGGCCCTGGGAAGGAATATCGTGATTGCGTCTGCCACAGGTTGCATGGAGATTGTCTCCTCTCCGCTTCCTTACACCTCCTGGAGGGTTCCCTGGTTTCATTGCGCCTTTGAAAATACGGCAGCCGTAGCCTCAGGGATTGAAGTGGGATTAAAGGTCTTAATGCGGAAAGGGAGAATTCCTCAGAAGAAGATCGTCACTGTTGCGATGGCAGGAGACGGAGGGACAGCCGACATCGGACTCCAGGCGCTCTCCGGAGCCCTTGAGAGAGGCCATGACTTCGTCTATATCTGCACAGACAATGAAGCCTACATGAACACGGGTATTCAGCGGTCTTCCTCGACACCTTTTGGCGCTTCGACCACCACTTCCCCTGCTGGAAAGGCCAAGATGGGACAGATCACCTGGAAGAAGAACATGGCTGCCATTGCGGCTGCCCACAATATACCCTATGTGGCAACGGCCTGTCCAAGTTATCCTCTCGACTTGATCCAGAAGGTGAAGAAGGCGGGTGATATTAAGGGAGCGGCCTATGTTCATATCCTCTCGGTCTGCCCGACCGGATGGAGATCTGCGCCTGATCTTTCGATCAAATTGGGCCGGCTCGCTGTGGAGACAGGCACCTTTCCTCTTTATGAGGTGGAACAGGGCAAGTATCGCTTAAACATCGATTTCCCGAAATTGAAACCGATCAAAGAGTATATCAAGCTTCAGGGAAGATTCAGGCACCTGACTGAAGAGATGATCGAGGAGATTCAGAATCGAATTGTACGAGATTATGAGGTGTTAAGAGAAAGAGCCAAAAGGGGATTCTAACTATGACTCATTCAGAGATTGAGACCATCATCGAACGGTACGGAAACAAGGAGTCAGCCATCCTTGCGATTCTTCAGGATATCCAGGCGAAGGAGAAATATCTTCCCAAGGAAGACCTGGAACATATCGGAGAAAAACTTGGGATTCCCATCAACAAGATCTACAGGATCGCCACTTTTTACCGGGCCTTCAGCCTGATGCCCAGGGGGAAGCATGAGGTCTGTGTCTGTATGGGGACCGCCTGCCATGTCCGGGGTGCACAGCGTCTTGTTGATCAGATCAAAATAGAACTTGGAATCCGGCCGGGGGAGACGACAAAAGATCGGAACTTCACCCTTGAGACGGTCAACTGTCTTGGCGTCTGTGCGGCAGGACCGGTGTTGGCAATTGACGGCGAATATTTCGGAAAGATGAGTTCTGCAAAGGTCGAAGGGACCTTGAAGAAATTTCGTTCTGATAAGAAGAAGGAGGGGGCGAATGGTAAGGCTTAGTTCTCCTCAGGAGCTGGAAAAAGTCAGGGATAATATTCTCAGTAAAAGAAAACCCGACCAGCCCTTGATCACGGTCTGTGGCGGAACAGGGTGTCATGCCTCAGGATGCCATGCAGTGGTGGATGCTTTCAGGAATGTCCTTAAAGAAAAGGCGAAAGGGAATGGAATCGGTCTGCGGGTGACGGGCTGTCATGGTTTCTGTGAAAGGGGCCCATTGGTCCTGATTCATCCTCAAAAGGTGTTTTACCAGAAGGTGAAACCCGAAGATGTCCCTGCGATCTTTCAGGATACCGTCCTTAAGGGAAAAGTCATTGAGAGCCTTCTTTATGAACATCCGGTGACAGGAGAGAAGATCGTTTCCGAAGAAGAGGTGCCATTCTATCAAAAACAGAAGCGAATGATTTTGGGAAATAACGGAAGTATCGATCCCACTCAGATTGAAGATTATCTTGCGGTAGGGGGATATCGTGCGTTAGCCAAGGCACTCTTTTCGATGAAGCCTGAGGAGATCATCCGGGAGGTCAAGAAGGCTAACCTGAGAGGAAGGGGCGGGGGCGGATTTCCAGCCGGTTTAAAATGGGAACAGTGCCGCAATGCACCCGGCGAGGTCAAGTATTTAATCTGTAACGCAGACGAAGGCGACCCGGGCGCCTACATGGACCGAAGCTTACTGGAAGGGAATCCTCATAGCGTTCTCGAAGGAATGATCATCGGTGCTTTTGCCATCGGGTCGCATGAAGGCTATATCTTTGTCCGGCATGAGTACCCCCTGGCGCTTGAAAATGTCGGGAAGGCGATCGAGCGAGACAGAGAATTGGGGCTTCTGGGTAAAAATATCCTCGGATCGGGATTCGATTTTGATATCAAGATCAGCCGGGGAGGAGGGGCGTTTGTGGCTGGAGAATCCACTGCCCTCATGGCCACCATCGAAGGAAACGTTGGAGAACCCCGGGCAAAACATATTCACACGGTCGTCAGCGGCCTTTATGACAAACCGACCAACCTGAATAATGTGGAGACCTGGGCCAATGTGCCGGTCATCATTAATGAGGGTGCGGATTGGTTTGGTCGGATTGGAACGGAAGGAAGCAAGGGAACGAAGATCTTTTCCCTTGTGGGCAAGGTAAATAATACAGGGCTCGTAGAAGTTCCCATGGGAATCACCCTTCGGGAGATCGTCTATGACATCGGAGGAGGCATCCCTGAAGGGAAGAAATTTAAAGCAGTCCAGACCGGAGGCCCTTCGGGGGGATGCATCCCGGAAGAGATGATCGATCTGCCCGTCGATTTTGACCGGCTGACCGAGGTCGGTTCCATGATGGGATCCGGGGGCATGATCGTCATGGACGAGGCCACCTGCATGGTGGATGTGGCCAAATATTTTATGAACTTTCTGAAGGATGAGTCGTGCGGGAAATGCACCTCGTGCCGGGAAGGGACGAAGCGGATGCACGAGGTTCTGACAGAGATCAGCGAGGGCAGGGGAAAACCGGAGCACATCGCTCTTCTTGTAGAGTTGGGATGGGTGACCACAGAAGCATCACTCTGCGCCCTGGGAGGAACTGCATCGAACCCCGTGCTGTCCACGATCAAGTATTTCCGCAAGGAATACGAAGAGCATATTCTGAACAAACGATGCCCGGCTAAGGTCTGCCGAGCGCTTCTGCATTACCGAATCCTGCCCGATTTGTGCACGTCCTGCGGGCGATGTGCCAAGGTCTGCCCAGAGAATGCGATCACCGGCGTTCAGAAGAAGAAAAAAGAGAAGGGGGAGCCTTTTGTGATCGCCCAGGAAAAGTGTATCCAATGCGGGATGTGTTTCGAGACCTGTAAGTTTGATGCGGTCGAAGTTCAGTAATGATTTCGGATCTCGAGTTGAAAAAGGAGAGTAGAATGGTTCCTTTTAAGATTGATGGTCAGTCTGTTGAAGGAAAAGAGGGCGCTCATATTTTGGAGGTGGCCCTTGATGCAGGGTTTGAGATTCCCCATCTCTGTTACAATGAGTCGCTGAAACCCTATGGCGCATGCCGGCTCTGCCTGGTGGAGGTGACCCGAAAAGGGAGAACCAGGATGACCACTTCATGCAACCATCCGGTCATGGAGGGGATTGAGGTCTTTACGAGATCGGAAAATGTGCTTCGGGCTCGGCGGATGATCATCGAACTCCTTCTGGGGATGTGCCCCGGAGATAAGCTGCTTCAGGAGATGGCTGCAGATATGGGAGTTTATGATGTCCGGTTCAAGAAGGGTGACAAAGACTGCATTCTCTGCGGGCTCTGCGCACGTGTTTGTGATGAGGTCGTGGGAGCTCACGCCATTCAATTCGCCTCCCGCGGAGATCGAAGGGAAATGGTTCCTCCTTTTGGAGAGGCGACGAACTGCATTGCCTGCGGGGCGTGTGTGGTCGCCTGTCCGGTCAATGTGGTGGGGATGAAAGACGAAGGAGATGAGCGGACAATCGTCCGATGGAAACGAACACTCAAGATGAAACAGTGTAAGGTTTGTGGTAACTATTTTGCTCCATGGTTTCAATTAGAGAAGTTTAGAGAAAAGGCGAAACTTCCGAAAGATTTCTACGACACCTGTTATACCTGCCGAAGTTAACTCCAGAATTCTAGGGGGGGAAGGCGGACCAGAGGCCTCTGGCTCGCCTTTCTCCCCTTTATCATTTGAAATTCCCAGCCATTATTATCACTTGGAAAAGATGCTCGCCCTACATCGTCGAAAGGTTGAAATTTTTTTTTGAAAGGAGTATAGTTTAATTAAAGCTGTTTGGGAGGGAGGAGATATGGTCTATCATGTGAAATGGGAACCTTTCCGGGATCTCATGGCGATGCAAGATCGGATGACCCGGCTCTTCGATGAGACCCTCTCCCGGATGTTCAAAGAGGAAGTGCCCCGGGGCGTTTGGTCACCCCCTGTTGATATTGTGGAGAGGGAGAAGGAAGTCATTCTGAAGATTGACTTACCTGAGATGAAACAGAGCGAGATCGAGATTCAAGTGGAGGAAAATACGCTGATTATCCAGGGAGAGAGACGGTTTATTAAGGAGACTCCTGAAGAAAATTATATTCAGATCGAAAGGCCGTACGGAAACTTCCGCCGGACTTTTGCCTTACCCAGGGCCATTGATCAAGAAGAAATCAAAGCCTCCTATAAAGACGGGGTGCTCCAGATCATCCTTCCAAGAAGGAGGGAAATTATTCCCAAGCAGATCTCTGTAGAAACGAGTTAAAACCAACCTTGATCTGATAGTCCATGAAGCCCTCTTTCAGAGGGCTTTTTTATTGTCTCACTCGGGGAGAAAAACCTTCACCTTCGGGTGAAGACTTTAGTATGCACACGGTGTGCAGGTATTTTAGATTTTCCTCGAGAGGATTTCTGTGCTAAAATTTTTTCTTTAGCTGACCTTGGTCAGTAGTGAATCCACCAGGTTGTAGCTGGTGTTAGCTCAATTCTTAGGAATTTTCTTCCAGTCTTCGAGAAACTTTTCAATCCCGATATCCGTCAAAGGATGCTTCGAAAGCTGTTCGATGACCTTATAAGGAATAGTTGCTATATCTGCGCCGATGAGAGCCGCTTCCAGTACATGAATGGGGTGCCGGATGCTTGCAACAATCACCTCCGACTCAAAATCATAATTGTTAAAGATTGTTACGATCTGTTCAATCAGCTCCATCCCGGTTTGGGAGATATCGTCCAGTCTTCCGATGAAAGGGCTGATATAGGTTGAACCTGCCTTGGCTGCCAGCAGTGCCTGCGTGGGCGAAAAAACCAGGGTGGTATTGGTTTTTATTCCCCGAGAGACAAGGGCCTTAATGGCCTTTAGCCCTTCAGTGGTCATTGGAATTTTAACCACAATGTTATCCCCTAACCTGGAGAGTGTCTGGGCCTCCTGAATCATCTCCTCGGCCTTTGATCCGACGACCTCAAGGCTGATTGGAAGATCGTGGATGATCCCGCAGATTTCCTTAATCAGGGAATCAAAATCTCTCTTCTCTTTGGCAATTAAACTGGGATTGGTGGTGACCCCATCGATTACTCCCATTTCATAACCCTTCCTGATCTCATCGGGATTCGCCGTATCGATAAAGAATTTCATCATTTTCCTCCTTTTAAAATAAAAAGAGGTGGTGGGAATTTCTTCCCACCACCTTTAAAACGGATAGGTCATCTTTCAAGAAATGATTTATGGGAGGATTCTGATCTCGACCCTTCTGTTTTTGGAACGGCCTTCTTCAGTCCTGTTATCAGCGATGGGTTTGGTGGCCCCATAACCCTTAACCATCAAGCGGTTTTCTGCAATGTTAAATTTATCCATGAGGTACTTCTTTGCACTCTGGGCCCTTTTTTCTGAAATCACCTGGTTTGCCTTTTCAGAACCGGCTGGATCGGTATGGCCTCCGATTTCGACTTTGATCTGAGGGTTCTCCTTCAGAAGTTTGCCATTTTGGTCCAGTGCTCTGGCTGCCGTAGGACTGATATTGGTTTTATTCGGATCGAAATAGACTGTATCGAAGACAGGCATGGGAGCCGGTCTGGCTGCAGGTGGAGGAGGAGCTGGTGTGGGCGCAGGTGGCGCCGGTGGTGCAGGAGGCGTGGGTGCAGGTGGCGCAGGTGGAGGTGGTGGAGGCGGTGGAGCCGGAGTAGGCGGTGGTACTGGAGCCGGAGCAGGTGGCCTTGGTGCGGGTGGTGCAGGTACAACAGGTGGAGATGGCGGTGCTTGGCAACTTTCGGCCTCTTTTGCCAGTTTCCGGGCTTCCGCCAATATCATCATGGCTTCCCCAGTTCTGCATGCCAAATATGTCTCGATTGCCTTTTTCCCTAACTCCTTGGCCTTTGCAATCTTTTCAGGACAGTACTTTGCCCCCGGCGATTTCTCGGCCTGGGCAATAGCCGCTTCGGTTTGACCAAATTCCGACGGGGCCATGATCGCCCTGTAGGTTACTCCGAAGTGCTGCGTGGTGCAAGAAGTCCCCAGAAAAAGAAATAGAACCATAATCCCCAAAGATGTCGACATTTTCTTGTCCATAAAGCGCCCCCTTCTACATCTTGAGATAGAATATCTCTATAAGAGATAAAATAAAAAACTTTTCTGTATTTGTCAATCTTTATTAAGTGCTGTTTTTTACATCTCCTTGGATATAACTTTTAAAACATTTGTCGCAACAGAAGTATAGCAACTGACCTTCCACCTTTTTCTTTAAAGCGGTCTGTTTCGGGATATAGGTCTGGCAATAGGGATCCTGAACAAGCTCTTCAGATTCGGGTTTTCCCTTCACTTTCTTTTTTGAGGAAGGCATATCTTTGATGAGATAATGGAGAAGATAGTAGAGGACGAGGATGAGCAGGACGAAGAAGATGAGACGAGTCATGCTATGCTTACAGCCTTTCCACTCCCTGATTTTCTTTGATCTCTTTCAGGAGTTCCTGGATGCTTTTTTTAAGGACAGGGTGGATGAGGTCCGGGTCAATCTCATTAAGAGGGATAAGGACAAACCGCCTTTCCTGTAGGCGAGGGTGGGGAATCTGGAGCTGGTCCGTTTGGATGACCCTGTCGCCATAGAGAAGAAGGTCGAGATCAATCTCTCGAGGCCCCCATTGAAAAGTTTCTGTTCTGCCCAATCTTGATTCGACCTCCTTTAATGCCCGAAGGAGATCCTGGGGTTCCAAATCACTTTCAAGTTTAATAACACCATTGACAAACCAGTCCTGCGCTCGGTAACCGACTGGCTGCGTTTTGTAGAATGAGGATTTGGCCAGAAGTTTGTGGCTATCTAAATCGAGGATTTCGGCGATAGCTTTTTCGCAATAGGCGATCTTATCACCGAGGTTCGAGCCGAATCCGATATAAACGATATGTCCCATTCTGGGTGGCGTGAGAAGGCTTCGGATTCTTATTTCTTTTCTGAAATTTCTTCGGATTTCTTTGGAGTGACATCAATTTCGTCCCGGTCTTTGGTCGCCTTTTTGAAATTTCGGATTCCTTTTCCAAGCCCTTCACCGATCTGAGGAAGTTTCCCGGCTCCAAAAATGACCAGAATGATGACCAGGATGATCAATAACTCCGGCATTCCTATTCCAAACATATTATTCTCCTTTTTATACTGTTAAAAACTGAACGCTTTACTCTATGCTCCATGCACTCGGCCTTATGTAATGGCGGAAGTGCATGGGAATCGAACCCACCGCGGACCTCTTAAGCCCGCCACTGGATTTGAAGTCCAGGAGGCCCACCAGAACCTGTCCACTTCCGTTTTTAGATTAATCGATTTACCCTTTAAAGTCAAGGTGTTTAGAAGGATTCAGGATATCTGTCAAGCTCTTACTGGTTGAAATGTTTAGTGTTTTCTCGCGGGAGCGGTGGCCCTTTGTAATTTCAATGCAGGATGGAGAAATTCGAAACTCTTTTGCTAAGAATCGGATGAGGGCATCATTTGCTTTTCCCTCGATGGGTGGAGCAGTTACCTTTACTTTGATTCCATCACGGTAGGGACTCACAATTTCGTTTTTGGAGGACTTGGGTTGGAGATAAACTTTTAAGATGATGTTTTCCATTTCCCTTGATGAATTAGGTTTAGGTTAAGGTTGAGGTTGAGATTTTTCTTGACCTGAGCCTTAACCTTAACCTCTATTCAATATTGTCTACTTAAGGATTCCAATAAACGACAGTTGTCTGCCGGTTTGAGCTTCTCCCCTGTAAGAAAAGAACAGGTCCCTGTGACAACGGGTACAGAGATCGACCTGGAAGATCTGTCCTTCTTTAACTCCTACCTCTTTCAGTTGGGCTATGTTGATTCTTGCGAGGTCCAGCATCCACTTTCCCATTCCTTTGTGAATGGAGAAAGGTTCCCACTCTTTTAGAAATACCTTTTCATCAATCTCGTAACAGCAAGGACCGATGGAAGGGCCCAGAGTGATCAGGAGGTCATCTTCCGAGCAACCCCATTCTTTCATCTTCGTTAGAGCTTTTTTTGTGATGCCGAGGGCGGTTCCCTGTCTTCCGGCATGGATGGCAGTGATGAGCCTTTTCCTTTGATCCACCATAAAGATGGGAATGCAATCTGCGGTTTGAATTCCCAGGAAGTGGCGTGGGATATTTGTGATCATGGCATCATATTTTAAAGGATCCGGATTTTGGTCCACCGGGTCTTTCAGGATGAGAATGCCATCGAGTTGCATCTGTTTAAGCAGAACCAGTTGATTCGGTTCAAATCCGAAGGCAGATGTGATTCGGCCTCTGTTGAGAAAAACATTGCCCTTTTGATCTCCATTGCTAAAGCTCACATTGAGTGAGTCATAAGGAGGCAGGCTTACTCCTCCCTGGCGTGTGAGAAAACCATGAATGACCCATCCCAATTTTTCTATCTCCGGATTTTCAAAATAGGGGATGCCATTTTTTGATTTCTGATGGGTTCGATTAAGGACGTTCATGTTATTGACCGTAAACAGTCTAATGTTTCTTTCATATCCTGGGGGATGGGTGCAATGAACTGAACCCTTTCTCCAGTAAAGGGATGATTAAATTGCAATTGAAGAGCATGAAGGGCCTGGCGATTCATCCTCTTTATACATTCCCTCAATTTTTGGTCCTGTAGGGCCGCTTTCCTCCCATAGAGAGGATCTCCTAACAGAGGATGTCCCATGGCAGAGAGATGAACACGTATCTGATGGGTCCGGCCAGTTTTCGGATGTATCTCCAGAAAAGTGAAAGGGCCAAATCTCTCCAGGACTTTCCATTGAGTCAGGGCGATCCTCCCACGAGTCGTTCGGATAGACATCTTTTTTCTCTGATCAGGATGCCTTCCAATGGGAGCATCGATCAGGCCTTCGTTCTGTTTCATATTTCCATAGGTGATTGCCAGATAAACCTTCTCCACCTTCCGATTTTTAAACTGCTTGATCAGTTGATGATAAGCCTCGTTATCTTTGGCAACGACCATAACGCCCGAGGTCTCCTTGTCGAGACGGTGAACGATCCCTGGCCTCAGGGCGCCATTGATTCCTGAGAGGTCTTTACAGTGATAGAGCAGTGCATTGACCAGCGTGCCTGAAGGGTTTCCGGGCGCAGGATGAACGACCATTCCGGGCGGTTTATCAATGACAATGATCGAAGCGTCTTCATAGAGTACGCTAAGGGAAAGGGATTCGGGGATTAAAGAGAGGGGTTGGGGCGCAGGCACGATTCCTGAAATGATATCTCCGGATTTCAATCGAGCGCCAGGCTTGACTGTTTTCTCATTGAGGAGGATATGGTTCTGTTCGATGAGATGCTTTGCCTGAGACCGGGAAAGGTTGAGATCGGTTTCGGATAGAAGTTGATCGATTCGCCGACCCTGGTCCTTTACTGTTACAGAGATCGAAAAAGATTTCCCCTCTTTGTTTAAATATTGGTGATTGGAATTTATTTGGGATTTGGGATTTGGAGTTTGGAATTTTGAGTCGATCATTTTTCATTCATTGACTTAATACCTTTTCAATCCCTCCGGCCAAAAGTGGGATTTCTTCGTCGAAGATGGTCCTCATATCGAAGACCAACTCCTCTTTGCTGATCCGCGAAATGATGGGCGGGTCAATCTCTCTTAATTTCTTTTCAAGGCTGTTGAGAGAAACCCCGGGCGATTTTATGGAAAGGACGATGGTCGGTAGTTTCTGAAGGGGCAGGGCTCCTCCACCCACCTGAGAGACGTCCTCTTTTATTGTCATTTGCAATTTATTTCCTACTTTCTTCTGGAGCCGTTTCAAAAGACGTTTTGCCCTGCCCTTCAACTTTCTCATGTTCAGCCCGAGCATCTGCAGGGCTGGTATCTCTGCCATCGCCCTCTTCTCATCCATATAGAGAAGAAGCGTCGATTCAAGCGCTGCCAGGGTTAGCTTATCAATGCGGAGCGCCCGTGTCAGCGGGTTGGCTTTCGTTAAGTCAAGAAACTTTTTCTTTCCCAGAATGATTCCAGCCTGGGGTCCGCCTAAAAGTTTATCGCCACTGATCGTGATCAGATCGACTCCAGTCCGGATGGCCTCTTGAACGGTGGGCTCTTTTTCCAATCCATAATGGACAAGGTCAATGAAACAGCCGCTTCCGAGATCCTCCATCACAGGGAGATGGTGTTTTCTTCCAAGTTCAACCAGTTCGTCGAGGGGGACTTCCGAAGTAAAGCCCATCACCCTGAAATTGCTGGTATGGACCTTGAGGAGCAGGGCGCTTTCAGAACCGATGGCCCTCTGATAGTCATTGAGATGGGTCCGGTTGGTTGTGCCAACCTCTTTCAGAGTAGCACCGCTTCGTTTCATCACATCCGGGATCCGGAAGGCTCCTCCGATCTCAACCAGCTCTCCCCTTGAAATGATCACCTCTCTTTCCTCTGCGAGGGTATTGAGACAGAGGAGAACTGCTGCAGCGTTGTTATTGACGACGAGGGCCGATTCTGCACCAGAGAGGTGGCAGAGGATCTCCTCGACATGAGCGTACCGATCCCCGCGTTCACCCCGTGCGAGATCATATTCGAGATTGGAATAGGCCTTCGCCACTTCAACGATTTGTTTCAGTGCGAGGGGATGAAGGGGCGCTCTTCCCAGATTGGTGTGGATCACGATTCCTGTGGCATTGATGACCCGGCGAAGTCGGGGCTGCACCTGAAGATTGATCTCTTTCTGAAAGAGAGGGAGAAGATTCTGATATGAAAAAAGGGTTTCATCCAGAGTGGAGAGGTCGTTCTGGTTCAGGATCTCTTCGCGCAACCGCCCCAGCCCCCTGCGGATGGCTTCCACCACCACGGTGCGGGGATGGATCTTCAAGAGATCGGACATCTCCTGTTTAGAAAGGATTTCGTCCACACTCGGTATGTTACGAAGAACCTGCTGGCGAAGGGTCGGAGACATTTCTACACCTCATTGAAAATTGTAAAGTGAAAAATGAAAAATGCAAAAATGAAAAGAAAGTCATACCAACTCTGGAATTTCCCATTTGCGTTTTGCATTGCCGGTTCCCCATTTATTCATGGCGAATCGTCGGTTTCTTCCTTGCAATCAGTGTTTTGATAATTTTAAAAAGGTTCATGCGGATGAACCGGGTGGGCCATTCCAACTCCCTCTTCTCGCAGACCGTGGACATGCTGTAGTTCTGAAGAGACTGGGGTCTATTCAGCATGGACTCCAACAGGGATTCCCTCTGCGCAGGATCCGGTATGGCCATGATCCGGTCGATTTCCTCCATCATGAGAAGCGCCCGGTCGATTCGCATTTCAACGGATTCGGCTGTTTTTCGATCGATCAGGCCGAACTCAGTCTTGAGGCGATTGAGCCTCCTTCCGGACTCGTAAGTGCTCGCCACGATCTCATTGCGATCCATCCATTCGGTCTCATAGTTGAGGATATACTTCCAGCTCGGTGTCGTCAATGCCTGTCGGTGCTCCTCCACAGTTCGGTAAAGAAGGCGGTATCCGTACTTTTCCGGCTCTTCAAATACTGTGCTTCCAGGATCGAGAAAGGGAGCGAGAGGGGAGATAAAAGGAATCAGTTTATCATAGGGCTGGAATCGTTCAAGCAGAAGCCGGCAGTAATCAACGGTCTCCATGACTGATTGGTATGTCTGTTTCGGGAGGCCGATCATAAAGAAGAGATCGATCCGTTTGCAGCCAAGTTCAATGGCATCAGCAATCATCTTCTCCAGGGGTGAATTGGTGTAGGGCCTGCCGAACGCCTTCCGGACTTCTTCGTCATGAGACTCCGGAGAGATTTCGATATTAAAATATTTTACTGATCCGGCTATCTTCTCTAATTGATCTCTTGAAGGGGGGACAAAAAATTCGAAGGCGATGTGATTGTCAATCTTTTTTTTCTTCATCTCCCGAAGAAAAGTGTCTCCATACGCTTCTCCGGGCTGGAAGATGTCGCCGATGATCATGATAGGAGCATTGAGGTGTTCCGAGATACTGAAAATATCCTGAGCCAAAAGGTGAGGGCTCCGGTAAGCGGGCTTTGTCCGGTTGGCCATTGATCGGAATGTCTTGGAGGAACCCCCGCAGGTCCTGCAATGATAGGTACAGCCGCGGCAGGTGAAGACAGCAGTCACAGGGTACGAATACCAGTCCACGAAGGGCTGGTAGCCAACCGGGTCCATGTACCTGACGACCTTCTTCATGATATGGCGGTAATCGATCGCGATATCATTGAGGTCCTGTGGCACATGGGTGATGGGGTTGACCTGTATTCCGTTTCCTCCATCCCGGTAGGTGAGGTTGGGGATCTCTTTAAACCCCTTCTTCTGCCGTATCGCTTTTAAAAGTTGGACCAGGGGTTTTTCCGTGGAATCTCCCCTCATCACAAAATCGACGTATGGATACTGACACAAAATTTCTTCATGATAGTAGGTGGCGGAGAGTCCACCCAGAATGACGGGGATATCAGGATGAAATCGTTTGATCATCTCGGCCAGGGCCAGCGCTCCGTGGACGTGGGCCATCCAGTGGAGATCAATGCCATAGGCAAGGGGTCTGTTCTTACGGATGAGCTTCTCTACATCGAAACGGTCATCTTTGATCATTTTGAGGGCAACGTTGATGATCCTGACCTTGAAGCCGTGTCGCTCCAGGTATTCCGAGAGGCTTGTAAACCCGATCGGATACATCTCAAAGATAGGGGTTGAGGGGACGACATCGCTGATCGGGCCATATATGCCCGGCCGCTTTCTGAAATCGTAATACGTAGGTGGATGAAGAAGGATGAGGTCCGTGGTCGCCATATTCGCCCCGTTAGAAAGCCCCTCTGCTTGCCCCGATAGAAGCTAAGCTTCGCACGGGGCAAGCAGAGGGGATGAGTCAATTACCTTATTAGCAAACAGGGGGTTTAATACCCCGTGTGAGCCCCGTAAGAGACCGAAGGTCTTACGAGGTGAGCCTTCCCGTTAGCTTCTAACGGGGTTCACTTCTGTGGGACTCCGCTTCTGGGACGGGGGGCTTCGGTTCTCGGAGGAGCGGGTTTTTCCGGTTCCGGATATTTTGAGCGAAATGCCTCGACCATCTTTCCGATCTCAGGATGATCTTTGATCTGGTCGCCGAGGGGGACCAGGTTGTGGACAAATTCATTCTTTCCCTGAAGCTGTTTGAGAATCTGCTCAGCCTCTTCTTTGGCCTTTGCCCTTAGGTTTTTCTCTTTTCCAGCATCCTGGGCCTTCAAGGAGGCGATGAGGTCTCTCAGAGTCTGGATGAATTCCTCAGGGAGGCGTATCTGATAGAGACGGGCTAAATGGAGAATACGGGAATAGGGTCCGAAGTTATACTGCAACCATGTCTCCGTCTCCTTCACATCGGAGGAAGCGACTCTCTCCTTGAATTGATTGAGATTGTTCTCAAAGGATTTTTTATCCGAAGCGTTAAAAAAAATGGGTTCATTGTTATGGAAAAGAAGATCCACTCTTCCTCCATACAATCCCTTGTAAGCCATCTGGAAGATCAAACTCTTATTGATAGCAGGCGGGTAAGGAAGATTAACTCCTGTGTGGCCGCCAATGATGAGATGAATCCCGGGAACGGTCTGGGCCATCTCCACATCCTTGGGATAGCCAAGATGGCTGAGGAGGATGATCAGGTCGGTTTTCGGCTGGAGTTCCTTGACCATGGCCTGAGCGGTTTCAGTGGGAGAGCGAAGCGAGAGTCCTTTTTTTCTGGGATCGTACGGATTTGAGAAGGTATCTGGCGCGAGAAGGCTGAAGATTCCGATTCTCAGACCATTATTTTTCTTAATGAGAGAGGTTTGAAAAAGAGGCTTGCCTGTGGCTTCATCGATGACATTAGAAGATAGGAATGGAAATTTCACTTTCTTGGATATTTCCATTAGAAACTCTTTCCCCAGGCTGAGGTCGTCATCTCCGATCGCCATGGCATCATAACCCATCAGGCTAAAACTCTCCGCAATCAGTTTCGCCTTCTCTGTGACCATCTTCAGATCATTTCCGGAAACGGGGGCTGAATATTTCTTAAAGAGAAGATCGCCCGCATCAAGAATGAGCAGGTCGCTTCCACCTGTCTCACTGATCTCCTTAATCCATGTCGCCCTTCTGGCCAGACCGCCAAAACGTGTCCTCGGGTCTCAGGAAGGGCAGGGATCGATCTCAGCATTGATGTTGTTAGTGTAAAGGATCGTGAGGTTCTTCGGCTGTTTCTGGGCATAGGCCGTCCCCATGACCATCAACAGGGCCATAAGTCCCAAGAAAACTAAAAATAACCATACTCTTTTCATTCTATCTCCATCACCAATCATGAACACTTTCAAATATTTATAGCCTATTGATCTTACGAAAACAAGGGTGGACGTGAAGGATTGGTTTGAGTTTGGGGGCAAGATTGAGGATATTCTACAATGCTCCTGTCAGTCTGATTGTTTTGAAAAGACATATGAGAAAGGGATTGCAATCAGGTCTCCAATGATATAAGTGGCGAACACCATGACGCACAATATTGCGTAACTCGGAAATTTGGCAACAAATATAATTGGCAAAATTACGCCAATGAACCAGACGATCTTGTAGGTCAACTGAAGCAACAAAACAGGACTAAATTTAAGAGGAGACCGAAGGCCCAATATGGATAGAAGTGCAAATGATAAATAGACGCTTCCAGTTATTCCTAAAACGATTGGATCTTGGCTAGGCATACTAAACATGCTTGTCATTACGTTGGGGGCAAATAATATTCCCAAACCGAATCCCCCTGCTCCAACAATAGTGTAAATATACATTCCCTTGAGTCAGCCCCACCGCACATGGAGTTCTTTAGACATAGCGATTCCCCTTTTTTTCAGCCAATAATAAAGCTCGGTCTTGCATTACTTCAATTTGCAATATTTCTCTTTTGAATGAATTTGGGGACATGGGGACGTAGGTTCTAAAGCATTTTAAGGTATTTCTTCAACTCTGGCATTTCTTCCGTAGCTGCCAAGCGATTAACCGATGAAGTGGTTACTCCAAGAAAACGAGCAACCGCCGCCCCAGGATATCCCATCTTTACCACAGCTAGTTGACAAAACATTCTCCGCCTCTTGGCAATCCTTTTCTTCCTCATTCCCGAACGCAACTCTGACTCTTCTATCCCTTCTCCTTTAGCAATCCTCTCTGCTAAATTAACTAAATTAGGGACCCTCCGAGAGAGCCTCAACGTCTCTTTTTCTCTCTCCTCGGCCTCCGACATTAGCCTCTTAATAAATTCCTCTCTTCCCAATATCCTCTCATCCGAGGCTACTTTGATCCCTTTCCTCCTCAAGGATAACACCTGGGACCATCCCCCCAGGCTCCGGATCAACCCTCCACCCACCAACTCCGGTTTTCTCCCTTGGGATATTCCTTCTCTCACAAATTCCTCATACTTCCCAACGACATTCCGCCCCTTACCAAAATAGCCAAGAACGGTTTCGATGTCCTGCCAAACCCGTTTTACTCTTCCCGTGATGGCTGAATGTCCCGCCCACCGATAATCCCCCAGTTCTTCCATGTTCCCTACTATTCCTGCTCTCAACGGATTTAAATGTATGTAGCGCGTCAACTCCAACAGATAAGGATCGTCCTCACAGATAATCGATTTATACCTGTTCTGGAAGAGATGTCCAGTCCTTTTGTGCCGAAGGTTAAAGTTAACGACATAACCTGTCAGCAACTTTTTCATAACCTTTGAAAGTGGGTGGTGGCCGGTCCGTACCAATAGATGAAAATGGTTAGGAAGAAGACTCCATGCATAGACAATGATGTTTCCTTCTAGGCATTGGTTAGCCAATCGGTTCAGGAAATCGTTCCGGTCTTGATCTGTACGGTATATGTTGGTCCGTTCGATGCCCCGGCCCATGACATGATGTAAAGCCCCAGGTGCATCCAATCTCGGCTGTCTGGCCATGTCAGTAAATTAGACCTTTCTTCGACTTTTGTCAAGTTGTTTCAGAACCTACGTCCCCTAGGACATAGGATCCTCATTTACCTGATTTTACTCGTTTGCGAGAAAGGGGTTTTCTAAATGGTTACGGGTTGAAAGAATCCACTGCAATGGGAGATTTCTTGGGTGACGACTTCTTTTGCTTTTTTGTATCCTTTGTCAACCATCTCTCTCATCTTATCCGGATCGAAGTTGAGAGAGGAGTCCACCAACTCATCATCGGGTCTGATCGTTGTGATCCCGACGATTCTTTTTCCCTGGAAAGGGTTTTCGAGACCAGCAAAGAGTTTTCGTATTTGAGAATCGGTCAGGCCGAGTTTTTCTTTAGCGTTGGTCTTAATTTGATCGAGATAGCGGATGGCTTCGCTATAAACCGTTGCTACCTTTAAATCATTATCAACAATTTCTTCTGTAAGAAGCTCCAGGGATCTTTTCAATATCTCCATGGTGCTGGTGAATTCTTTTCGAGCGGGCTCCCGGTGGACTGGATCAGGTGAGAGGATGACAGAGACGATATGCGTTGCCCCTTCATCGATCGCCTTGCTGAAGGGGGCGATTTCCTTCACGCCTCCATCAACATATTGATGTTTTCCGATTTTGACAGGAGGCATCATCACAGGAACACAGGCTGAAGCAAGAATCTTCTTGAGAAGTGTAGGTTTTGAATCCTGGTGCTGATTTCCATATTCAATCTCTCCGGTCTGCATATTGACGACCGTGACAAAGATTTCTGTGGGAGACTGAATGAGCCTCTTGTAGCGTCTTCTGTCGCCGAAGAATCTGGTGATCAAACTCTCGAGGGGTTTTGTATCATTTAATGCATCGGAGAAGAGGAAGGCGAGAAGATCAGGTCGGTCCTTGAGAATGTCCTGCTGTTCCACATCCTCATAGAAGTGGACAAGATTGGCAATGTCTCGGCTTGCTACAAGGGGTGCGATAAGAGCCCCTGTGCTCGTGCCCACCACGAGGTCAAAATTGAGGTTGAGCTCAATCATCAAATACTTGATCACCCCTGCTGTAAAAGCACCTTTTGCCCCACCGCCACTTAAAACCAGCGCCCGCTTATTTGCCACCTTTCCCTCCTTTTAACTGATCAAGCGCCCTTTTCATTCCCGTATGGATGGCTGACACCAACTGGCGCTGGATTTCAGGGTTGTTGAAGCTGATTCTTTCTCTTTGATGTTCCGGCTTCTGGAGCTCAAACATAACATCCGTTTCAATGAGATAGGCAAGATCCTTAAGTGGGTCTATTCCTTTTAGTTTATCCATTAACTGGTTCATGGTGAGGGCTTTTTCGAGAGATGGAAGTTGAGTCACAAGACGATTCTGTTTTGGAAGATTGTCTCTCAGTTGGCCTCTGACCGTCGTGGTCACCAGGGCCGTCACCTTTTCATTAAATCCCCCTAAGGGTTCGGGACCGATATCCGGCGTGTGCTCACAGGCAATGAGACATAGAAAGAGGGATAAAAGAAAAACGGTCCCGAAGATAGAGAAAAACCGTTTTTTTGAAATCATATCTTCCTCCCAATGATTAAAATATGGATGGATATTGATTAAAATTTACTGAATGGGAGGAGGGAAGTCAACCCTTCGACCCGAGATCAGGCGGAGAGGCTCAGGGTTGACCTTGCACTTCGATAAACTCAGTGTCCTGAGCCTGTCCAAGGAAGCGGAGTTTGGGCCAGCGAATAGGTCCAACCCCATTTTTTATGGAGTCCAGGGATTAGGGGTGGGTTTTTTAAAGCCTTTCTTAGAAGCCAGAAAATCGAGGTGGAGGGTGGCAAGATCTTCTAACACCGGATCAATGAGTTCGATATTTCTTGCATCAATCGTTTTTATATACTGGTGGTACTTGTCGCAGGTGTCAATACGAAAGGTTTCTTCTCCCTCCGCATAAAAATAGTTGTGGGATTCCTGTTCTTTATTTCCGCAGTAAGGGCATAATACTCTATCGGTCCGCCACTCATATCCGCAGTAAGAGCAGAGGAGGTATCGTTTTCCCCCTTCCCCTTTCAGCAGTGCCAGATAGGGGAGACCACCGCAGACAGGACAATAGCCTTTGGTCCAGTTTTCAGCGTCCAATTCCTGGTGAAGCTTTTTTAACCCTGTTTCAATCGAGGGTTTCAGGCTTTCGTGAATCAGGAAAGGAAATACTTTTTGATCGAGACCGAGTTCGTCAACAACGTTCTGGGCTTTCACCTCTCCGGCGAATATTTTCTTTAAATCCAATCTTTTTTGCTCGATGGCCTCTTCAATTTTTTTCACCTGTGCGGTCATGTGAGGGTTAGCCCCTTTTCCGATCTCGCACAGGGAATGAAAAAGAGTGATGGAAGCCTTTATATCGAGGGGAAAATCTTTCTTTTCGAGCAAAGGAAAACCTTCTCTCTTCAACAGGCCCTTCCACTCTTTTTTAAGAGGGATGGATTTGATCTTCAGGGAAGGTTTTATCTTCTCCTGTTCTTCCCTGATCTTCTGGTAGAAGTTCAGGATTTCTTTATAACCGGGTCTCTTCTTTTTTAGTTGCTTGACGCGTTTTTTTAGGTTTTCCATTCTCTCCTCGAATATCACGAATGATAGTGAATTTAACGAATATCATAATTCATTTGTGTAATTCGTTCAAATTCGATCTATTCGTGTTTTTAAAAAAAACGGGCTTGTTTCGGGACTTCAAGACCGAAACAAGCCCTAAACACCCCCCGTTTATACAGCATTCCCTCACCCCTGCCCTCTCCCAAAAAGGAGAGGAGGAGAGAGGGATCAGGGTTTTATCCGATCCATTGGACCTCTTTGAGAGGTTTCAAGATGCGTTTGAGCGCCATCTTTCTGGTGATTCCGATCGTATTCTCTGCCACAGCAAATTTGTGATACTTCTTGGGATCGTCCACCAGCAGGAAGATTACTCGGACATCATTGGCATCTGCCAAAGAGGCTTCTTTATACTTACCTTTTACTTCTGCGAGCCTCTTATTCGCCATTTCAAGCATGGCCTTCCGATCACCAAAGTGCATGGTTCCGGTCGGGCAGGCTTTGACACAAGCCGGTAACAAGCCTTCCTTAATCCGGTCAAAGCACATGGTGCATTTAGCCATCACGCCTGCCCCTGAAATCCTCGGGATATTATAGGGGCAGGATTCTTTGACTTCTTTGAAATCCTCTGTCTTGATCTTCACCTTCGGGCTGAAAATGACGGCGCCGGTTTTTTCATCATGAATGACCGCGCCTTTCGCCTTTTCGTTTGCCACTACCTCACAGGGTGGAGAGACACAGTGGCGGCACTGATCGGGGAAGAAGTACCAGTTCACCTTTTCGCCGGTTGTCTCGCTGAACCGAACGACTTTCCAGGTATTGGCCGAGAGGTCCGGTGGGTTCTGGTGACTCCCCTGGTTGTATGTTTTTTCTCCGGGTCGCT
>VGRY01000032.1 GCA_016875195.1 Deltaproteobacteria bacterium | reverse complement strand
CGTATGGAAACGGGCATTGATCATTGGAGCTGGTCCCTTTTTCAACTTCTTTCTTGCCATCGTGCTCTTCTCAACGATCAACCTCTTTGGTATCCCCTACTCTCTCCCTAAGGTTGGAGAGGTCAACCCCGGTCTTCCTGCTGAGGCGGCAGGCCTTAAAAAGGGAGATCTTATACTTTCCATCGACGGGAAAGAGGTTAAGAAATGGGAGGACCTCTCGCGCATCATACGGAATAGCCAGGGAAAGGAATTGACGCTCAAGGTGAAACGAGATGACGAAACTCTCGATGTTAAGGTCACGCCAAAATCTTCTTCAGTCAAAAACCTTTTCGGAGAAGAAGTATCAACCTATGTCATCGGGATCGCCCATTCAGGGGAATTTCTCGTTGAGAAGGTCAACCCTCTGGTAGCCATTGGAAAGGGTTTTATTCAGACCTATCAGGGAATTGAATTGACTGTGGTAGGAATCATCAAACTGATCCAGAGAGTCATTCCAGCCAAAACGATCGGAGGGCCTATCCTGATCGCCCAGATGGCCGGTGAACAAGCAAGGAGAGGGATGTTGAGCTTGGTGCTTTTTATGGCGATCCTCAGCATCAATCTCGGAGTGATCAACCTTTTCCCCATCCCTATCCTCGATGGAGGCCACTTTATATTTCTGGCCTTGGAGGCAATTCTGAAGAGGCCCATCAGCATCAAGAAGATGGAGATCGCCCAACAGATTGGTCTCGTGCTCATCATTCTCCTGATGCTCTTCGCTTTTTACAACGACTTGATCCGCATCATCACTCCAGAAGGAGGACTTGGCTTTTAATCATCAAATCCCAAGCACCAATAACCAAACAATAACCAATATCCAATGACCGAAACCTTTAAAATCTGTGTTTTAGTTATTTGAAAATTGGTAATTGGAATTTATTTGGAGCTTGGAATTTGGTTATTGGGATTTTAAAATGAAGGTTCTCGGAATCGATACCTCAACCCGCTGTGGTAGTGTCGGCCTGATGGATGAAGAAAAGGTCATCTCAGAGTACCTTCTCAACATACCGGTGACCCATTCCGAAAGCCTCCTTGAAACCATCGAATATCTCCTCAAAGAAGCCCATTGCTCGATGGATAAACTCGATGGGTGGGCCATTTCACTGGGGCCGGGTTCGTTTACGGGATTGAGAATCGGCGTGAGCACCATCAAAGGATTGGCTTATGCCACCCAAAAACCCGTAGCAGGGGTATCCTCGCTTGATGTCCTTGCGTCGCAGATCTCCCCTACTCCCTATCTCATCTGCCCTGTTCTTGACGCACGCAAGGGAGAGGTCTATACTGCATTCTATCGCTATGATGAAACAAACCTTCTTCAAAGACAATCTGACTACCTGGCGATGAAGCCTGAAGCCCTTGTTAAAAATGTAAAGGAAAAGATTATCCTCATCGGTGATGCAACAAAAACTTATGACAGTTTTTTTAGAGATTCTCTTTCCTCATTCGCCCTCCTCCCCAGCCCTTCCCTCCATCTTCCCCATGGTTCGACTGTCGCCAGATTGGGAGGTGATCTCCTTCGTAAGGGAGTATCTCTGGATTTGAAGTTTTTCACCCCCATCTACGTCCGGCCATCCGAAGCAGAGATCAAATGGCAGGAAAAGTACCCAATTTGACAAACCGCCGCTTTATATATTACCGTTTTAAATAAACCAGTTAACGTTTCAATTCTTTGCAAGGGGGGCTTATCGTGACCAGAGAGGAAGAATTGATTGCAAGGCTGATGGTGGAAGATGAAGAATTTAAAAAAATCAAAAAGGCTCATGCAGAACTCTCCAGCCAACTCGATGAGCTGGAGAAGAAGCCCTATCTCACTCCTCAGGATGAGATGGAGATAAAGATTATCAAGAAGAAAAAATTGGCTTACAAGGACGAAATGGAAAAAATCTTAAGAAAACACCGATAAACTCCTATCGGAGAAATTCTAAATCCGAAGCACGAAATTCGAAACAGGCACTAATGTTCAAAATACACATGTTTTAAACAATAGTTTTAAATTTTGACATTCGGATTTTGAATTTGTTTCGGATTTCGATATTCGGATTTCGGATTTAAATTATGAAAAAGACTGGTTCCCAGATGATTGTTGAGTGTTTGAAGAAGGAAGGGGTGGAGACCCTCTTCAACTACCCCGGAGGAGCCGTCCTTCCTCTCTTCGATGAACTGGTAAACGCCCCATTCAATCAGATTCTTGTCCGTCATGAACAGGCCGCGGTCCATGCTGCCGATGGCTATGCCCGCGCCTCTGGAAAGGTGGGCGTCGTAATGGTCACCTCCGGGCCGGGGGCCACTAACACGGTGACCGGAATTGCCACGGCCTACATGGACTCGATCCCTATTGTCATCCTCACCGGTCAGATCCCAACGACGCTGATTGGAAACGATGCTTTTCAGGAGGCCGATATCGTGGGGATCACCCGGCCATGCACCAAACATAACTACCTCGTTAAGGATCTCAAAGACTTAAACCGGATCATCAAGGAAGCATTTTATATTGCCCGGACCGGGAGGCCTGGACCGGTTCTCGTTGATCTTCCCAAAGACATTCTCCTTGACTCAGCAGAATTCAAATATCCTGAAAAGGTCTCCATCCGTGGGTACCACCCTACGATCGAGGGCCATCCCGGCCAGATTCAGAGGGCGATCCATCTGATCCTCAAATCGAAAAGGCCGCTCTTCTACGCAGGAGGTGGGATCATCTCCTCCAACGCCTCAAAAGAACTCTTCCATCTGGCAGAGAAACTCACCATTCCTGTGACCATGACGCTTATGGGACTGGGAGGCTTTCCGGGAAATCATGCTCTATCCCTTGGAATGCTCGGAATGCATGGGACTTACCACGCCAACATGGCGGTCATGGAATCCGACCTTCTCATTGCTGTTGGAGCCCGATTCGATGACCGTGTGACCGGGAAGATCGAATCCTTCGCTCCTCAGGCCAAGGTCATCCATATTGACATCGACCCCACCTCCATCAGCAAAAATGTGAGGGTGGATCTTCCGATTGTGGGCGACTGTAAACGAATCCTTTCAAAAATAATCTCTTTGATCGAAAAGGAAGATGCCCATTCGTTCAAAGAGGGGCTTCACAAATGGCACCGCCAGATCGAGAACTGGAAGGCCATCTATGATATGAATTATCAGCAGGAGGAGTTGATCAAGCCCCAGTATGTCATCGAGAAGATGGATGAGTTGACCGGAGGAGAGGCCATTATCACCACCGAAGTGGGACAGAATCAGATGTGGGCCGCCCAGTATTACAAATATCGAAAGCCGAGAACCCTTCTCACCTCCGGTGGACTGGGAACGATGGGTTATGGCCTGCCGGCTGCCATCGGAGCCCAGGCGGCTTTTCCAAACAGGCTGGTCATCGGTGTCTCCGGAGACGGAAGTTTTCAGATGAATTCGCAGGAGCTGGCAACCGCTGTCCAGTATCGGTTGCCGATTAAAGTGATTATACTGAACAATGGCTACCTCGGGATGATCAGGCAGTGGCAGGAATTCTTCTATGGAAAACGATATGCCTCTTCTTCACTCGAAGGGGTCTCGCCTGACTTCGTGAAGCTCGCAGAGGCATATGGCGCTGTAGGCTTGCGAGCGTCCAAGCCCGAAGAGGTCGTTCCTGTGTTGAAAAAGGCTTTTTCGATTCCCGAACTAGTGGTGGTCGATTTTGCCATCGATCCTGAAGAAAATGTCTATCCCATGGTTCCGGCGGGAGAGCCCCTGAACCAGATGAGACTGGTATAAAAGGTGAATCGTGCTGATGATTGGTGACTCGTTATTAAAAGAATTGATGTTTTGTTTTTTAAACGGTCACGAATCACGGACCACGAATCACGTTTTTAAAAAAATATGCGTCATGTCATTACTCTTTTAGTTGAAAACGAATTCGGGGTCCTGGCCAGGGTTGCCAGCCTCTTCAGCGGCAGAGGTTTTAACATCGAATGCCTCTCTGTGGCCGAAACACTTGACCCCACGGTCTCCACCATGACCATTGTCACCCGCGGGGATGACCAGATCATTGAGCAGGTGCTCAAACAACTGAACAAACTGATCCCCGTCATCAAAGTCGTTGACCTGATTGACAAGGATTTTGTCGAAAGAGAGATGGTTCTGGTAAAAGTTTCTGCTACCGAAAAAACCCGTGAGGAGATCCTCAGGGTCACGGATATTTTCAGAGGAAAGGTCATTGATGTGGGCTCCAAAACCTATACGATCGAAGTGACAGGGGACGAGAAGAAGATTAACGCTATTCTGGCTCTTTTGAAGCCCCTTGGAATAAAGGAAATAGTCAGAACCGGTCGTGTCGCTATCTCAAGAGGAAGCAAAGCCATGACCGAACTGACTTAAAGAGATTTTTAAAAAGGAGCGTCTAAATGAGAATCTATTATGACAAGGATGCGGACCTTAAAGACCTGAAAGGAAAGAAGATCGCCATCATCGGTTACGGAAGCCAGGGCCATGCCCAGGCGCAGAACCTGCGCGACAGCGGCCTCGATGTCGTCGTCTCTCAACGAAAGGGCGGCGAAAATTATGAACTCGCCATTAAGCACGGCTTTAGACCAGTGTCTGCGAATGAAGCTGCCAAGGAAGCTGATCTCATTCAAATCTTAACTCAGGATCACATTCAGACCAAACTCTATGAAGAGGATGTAAAGCCAAATCTCCGGAAAGGAAAGACCCTTCTATTTTCTCACGGATTCAACATCCATTACGGCCAGATCGTCCCACCGAAAGAGATCGACGTGGTCATGATTGCTCCAAAAGGACCGGGCCACCTGGTGCGAAGGGAATTCGAAAAAGGAGCTGGAGTTCCATCCCTTCTTGCCATCTACCAGGATTTCACGAAGAAGGCTAAGAAGACCGCCCTCGCCTATGCCAAAGGTCTGGGGGCCACCCGTGCTGGTGTGATTGAAACTTCGTTCAGAGAAGAGACCGAGACCGACCTTTTTGGAGAACAATCCGTCCTCTGTGGAGGGGTGACCGAACTGATCAAGGCCGGATTCGACACCCTGGTGGAAGCAGGCTACCATCCTGAGATCGCCTATTTTGAATGCCTTCATGAATTGAAGCTGATCGTGGACTTAATGTATGAAGGTGGTCTCTCCTATATGCGTTATTCAGTCTCCGACACGGCTGAATATGGAGACCTGACCCGGGGTAAACGGATCATTACGCAGGAAACAAGGCAGGAGATGAAGCGAATTCTCCAAGAGGTTCAGAATGGAAATTTTGCCCGGGAATGGATCATTGAAAACCGGGTGGGCCGGCCGGTCTTCACTGCCTTGAGAAAGAAAGAAGCTGAACATCCTATTGAGGCTGTGGGCAAGAAGTTGCGCTCCATGATGGGCTGGCTCAAAGAGAAGAAACGCTGATGCCACAAAATCGATGGCCTATCGCTAGAGAAGGATTCCCCTTTCTCCTCCCTTCAGCCATCCTCACGATCCTTGTCGCGGGAATGGGATGGACGATCCTTACGATTCTGGGAATCCTTATCACCCTCTTCATCGCCTACTTCTTTAGAAATCCAAAGAGAAAAATTCCTTCTCTCAGGAATATCATCCTCTCTCCAGCCGATGGCAAGGTCATCTATGTGGGAGAATCCGAGGAAGATCGTTTCTTAAAGGAGAAAGTCTTAAAAATATCCATCTTCATGTCTCCCTTCGATGTCCACATCAATCGTGCCCCGTCCTCAGGGAAGATACTTCAAACGAGTTATCATCCGGGCAAGTTTTTAGTGGCAAGCCGTGACAAGGCATCCCTTCTCAATGAACAGAATGCCTTTATCATGGAGACAGAGGACCATTTCAAGATCCTGCTTGTTCAGATTGCGGGTTTTGTCGCCCGGAGGATTGTCTGTTATGCAAAAACAGGCGACCTCTTGAAGAGTGGAGAAATATTTGGTATGATTCGATTTGGGTCGAGGGTTGATCTTTACCTTCCCCTTGATATCCGGCCGATTGTGAGGGTGGGACAGCATATCAAGGGAGGAGAATCCATCATCGGGTATTGCCATGAAGAAGAGAAGAACTCGAATTAAGATGCGAAAAGGAGTGTACATCCTCCCTAACCTGTTCACCACAGGAAACCTCTTCTGCGGCTTCTGGGCCATCATCTCTGTATTCCAGGAAAAATATTACCTTGCAGCAATCGCCATCCTCCTGGCTGCGGCCTTTGATATCCTCGATGGAAAGGTCGCCCGACTCTCTGGAGCCACCTCCAAATTTGGCGTTCAGTATGATTCCCTCGCTGACCTCATCTCCTTTGGAGTGGCGCCGGCTATTCTGGCTTTTAGCTGGGCCTTACGGCCTTATGGACGATTTGGGTGGTTGGCTGCCTTCCTCTTTGTTGTCTGTGGCGCGTTAAGGCTGGCTCGTTTCAATGTGATGGCTGCTTCCGGCGACACGAAATACTTCAAAGGTCTCCCTATTCCCGCGGCTGCCACCATGATCGCCTTGACGATTCTTCTCTACCTTCGTTTGATCGAGACGGGGTGGATTAAAGACATCGTCATCCTGTTCATGATCTATGCCCTCGCATTTCTCATGGTTTCAAGCATTCGTTATTTCAGTTTTAAGGAATTCGATCTGGCCCGGAGAAAACCCTTCAGCCTCTTCATCTTCATCGTCCTTTCCATGGTCGTCATCGTCATGGAACCGGTGATCGTCCTCTTCTTCTTCATTTTCTCTTACACCTTCTCAGGTCCGGTCAATATGGTCAGGCTCTGGCAGAAGAAGCGGGCAATGAGGAAACTGGAACCAACCCTCGAAGATGATGCGACTGTCCGCGGGTGATAAATTACCCCTTGCCATCTCTGAGATTTTCTTTTAAACTAAACACAAATTATCGGTTTATTTGTTTAGTCTTTCGAATTTGTTTTGGCACATTGTGACATTGGGTAATCGGAATTTATTTGGTATTTGGAATTTGGTTATTGGAGATTGAATCATCCTAATTCCCCGATAGCTCAACCCCGCCTGGGGCGGGGCAAGCCTGGCAGAGTCCCGCCGATGGCGGGATTAACCACTCGGTTGAGAGAGTTTTTGACTCAAGGGTTTTTATTGGTTTAGAATGATTCCCCGATAGCTCAACCCCGCCTGGGGCGGGGCAAGCCCGGCAGAGTCCCGCCGATGGCGGGATTAACCACTCGGTTGAGAGAGTTTTTGACTCAAGGGTTTTTATTGGTTTAGAATGATTCCCCGATAGCTCAACCCCGCCTGGGGCGGGGCAAGCCTGGCAGAGTCCCGCCGATGGCGGGATTAACCACTCGGTTGAGAGAGTTTTTGACTCAAGGGTTTTTATTGGTTTAGAATGATTCCCCGATAGCTCAACCCCGCCTGGGGCGGGGCAAGCCCGGCAGAGTCCCGCCGATGGCGGGATTAACCACTCGGTTGAGAGAGTTTTTGACTCAAGGGTTTTTATTGGTTTAGAATGATTCCCCGATAGCTCAACCCCGCCTGGGGCGGGGCAAGCCTGGCAGAGTCCCGCCGATGGCGGGATTAACCACTCGGTTGAGAGAGTTTTTGACTCAAGGGTTTTTATTGGTTTAGAATGATTCCCCGATAGCTCAACCGGCAGAGTCCCGCCGATGGCGGGATTAACCACTCGGTTGAGAGAGTTTTTGACTCAAGGGTTTTTATTGGTTTAGAATGATTCCCCGATAGCTCAACCGGCAGAGCGGGTGGCTGTTAACCACTAGGTTGGAGGTTCGAGTCCTCCTCGGGGAGCCAGCAATAACAGGCCGGAGCTATCCGGCCTTTTTATTATGCAGATTTGGGTCTACATCCTTCAGAGCGAAGCAACGAACCGATATTATTGCGGTCAAACAAGCAATCTGGGAAGAAGAGTTACACAACATAACGACCCAGCCTATCATCTCTCCAAAACTACTAAATATTTCGAAGGCCCCTGGAAACTTGTTTGGTTCCAAGAATGCTCAGATCGTATTGAAGCAACCCGGTTAGAAAGAAGGATCAAGCAAAGAGGGATGGGGCGTTTTTTAAATAAACTCAACCGGCAGAGTCCCGCCGATGGCGGGATTAACCACTAGTATAAAGTAACAATAAAACATTGACATTAAAAGTTAGGTGCCAAATTGAATTTTTTCCACCGATGCACGACAGGATGTTCGTTGATCTCTTTAATGCCCAGAAGAATTCTCTCTTTGAGCTCCTGTTTGGAAGTGACTCGGATATGTTTCAAAAAGGTCCTGGACATTTTACCAAAAAGTGTTTCAACCAAATTGAGCCAGGAACCGTGCTTGGGGGTATGCACATACACAAATCTCCCCGGACGGGCAGCTAAATATTTCATCGTCTCCTTGGAGATGTGAGCCGAATGATTATCCAGAATGATGCGAATGGTAGAGCCTGCTGGATAGTAATCATCCATTTCCTTAAGTAAGGAGATAAACTCAGAGCTTCGATGTCTATCATGAATCTGGCCAATCACATGACCGTCATGCAAGTCCAGAGCTGCCAGGATCGACAGGGTTCCCAACCGCTTGTATTCGTGATCCCTCATGATTCGGGATTGTTTCACCGGATCTGGCATGATATCAGGCGCAATATTCTGAATGGCCTGGACCCCCGGTTTTTCATCCACACTGACACTAATCACAGATGGGCTGTGCCCAGATTTGATGGTTTCGTTTTGGAGGTGAACCTCTTTATATACACACAGCACCTCCTCCATTTTATGATCAAACTCTGGATCACGCCGCTCCAAATAATAGGCCACCTTATGAGGGCGTATCGGATGCTCGCTCAGAATCCTCTGAATCGTAGCCTTACAGGCTTTCTTCAAACACTCATGTCCAAACCCAGGCCCGTGTTTTCTTGCGTGTTCCGCCAAAGCCCTACGGCTCCATACTTCAGCGGCATAACCCAAATCCTTCGGTTTCTGGCAAGCAAGATGAATGACCCAGGCCTTGGCTTCCTCTGTAATCACAGGCTCTTTAGGCCGATGATACTTGTCCTTCAGGCCTTCCTCCATTCCCATGGCCAAGGCTTTCTCCACCCATTTGTAAATCGTCGGCCTACTGACATGAGTCATCTTTTCAATCTCGGTGATGGGTATGCCTTCTGAATACCTCAACAGAATATTGGCCCGTTGGGCTTCTCTTATGGGAGCCTTTCGTGATTGTACAGTCTTTTGTAACTCTTCTTTTTGCTCTTTGGTTAAAATCAACTTGGCTTTCTGGCTCTTTCGTGGCATATTGGTTTCCTCCTTTGTTTTTAGGAACCTTTATACCACAAAGAGGTTTGTATGTAAATATATTAATGAAACTTTATACTAGCCTCGACCATTCTCAAAGCCCCTTTACACTCCGGACATTGATACTGACTCAGGATGACCTCGAAGTAATACTCCTTGGCCCTGGCTTTGAAATCAGCGACAAGGTTGTGAACGAGGGTAATCTCCTCAAGAATGGACCAAGGGGATGGAACTAATCCGATATCGGGAGGGTCGTTCATTTGGATCACAGTACCCTTATTACCCACGTCTTTATAAAGATTTCGCTATAAACCCGCGATTCCTACCGGGACACCACAAAATATTTAAATACTGGGTGGCCATATTAACGATTATGGGAAGACCGTTCAAGTGTCCTTATTGCCGCAATACGGATACCACCTGGAAAGGATATCGCCTCCTTGCACGGGGAAGGGTCAGGATGAGGGTGTGTAAGAATTGCCAAAGGAAATTTACCCCGAGGATGAGGAGAAACCATGGACGGCAACGTCGCAGATAGTAACCTGGAAAACCGTTTGTCAGCAATGGAGCCATTTTTACCAAATTTCAACATGATTTGGGATCTCAGGATATTACTAAAATCGTCCCAGCAAAGGTTAGAAAAATTGAAAAAGGCACCTGCCCGGGACAGTACATCAATTGAGTTGGAACGAGCAATAGTTAGAGGCACTAACAAGGAAATCCAACGGAGGGAGAAGGAAGCCCTATGCCCAGAGAAAATCTTTCGCTGAAACACACATTGAGATAAAACCCAACCATATTGAATCATTGAGCCAGCCTAAATGCCGCACGAACGGAGATTAGTTTCAAAGCGTCTCATCCGGGTGATCTTTCTCGAGAATTGATGGAGTCTCTAAGCCCATGACAAGAAACTCATAAGCTTTTGAAAGGGCCAATACAGCTTTAGGGATGTCATTGATGTCCAGAGAGTAAGTCGTTTTCCATCCCTGGGGACTTTTGTACCTCTTTTGAAATGCCACCTTTTTGATCTTGATTGTTTTTCCGTTCTGTTGGATCTCATTTTCAAAGATGGAGGCCTCAATTGTTCCTACCTGAAATTTTTTGTCGGGTTTTGGCATGTAGATCACCTCAGCAGGTCCCGAATATGTCCAACTATTTAATCCTTCGTATTTTTGTGTTTCGATGAATCTTCATCAACTTCATCAATTGATTGATTATGGCCTCCTCTTTTATGTTTTCGTGGTCAAAGTATTTATTATCGCATAGTGATTATCCCTATTCGAACCTGATGAACCTGTCCCTGATTTCCTTCTTTATTTGCCGAACCATAAGAGGAATATTCTGTCTCCAAAAAATGAAAACAAATTCCACAAAATGGTAATCTGTTTCCACTTTTTTAGATTATTGATTTTAAGCTAAAGAGTTTTTGGAATCTCTAACTTATTGAATGGAAAGTAATTTTACATGTTTTTTTAAGAAAAAGAGGAGGGGGCATGATTCTTGCGTTATAATTATACTTATGAAGACGTATATGAAGACGGTAGATCAGGTTTTGTCAGAATGGAGCGGAGAGGAAAAAGAACGGCTTAAGGACCTCATTGAGGAATGCCGGGAGAGAGAGAAAAAATTAATAGAATACTCAAAACGATCTGAAGAGAACTTGGGCAAGCTCACCGAATCGCTAATCTCCCTCTCCTACAACTCACATAAATTTAGGGAAGAGGCCAACAAGATCGGAGATATGGTATTAAAAATTTATCTTAGAAATTACAGAAAAAAGATGCCAACGGCATGAAACTCTTATCTGACCCTATTTCCCACAGAAACCTTTTTATACCGATTTTATACGATTATCCAGGCGTGAGAAAAAGATCTGTCCCCTCCACCCGCCCCCTCACGCAATCCGCTGGCTTTGACACCAGTAATGATCCAGAGCCCAGTGTCATCCATCCTTCATGCGAGATTGCCGAGGGGCGGTGTCAGGGCTTGTGGGATGAGTCAGATAAACCTTGCCCCAGCGTTTTGAGTGATCATTTAAGAGCTTTTTTAATTTTTATTACTCGTTTCGATCCCTTTCAGTCGAGCTCCTCCTGGGCCTCTCGGTATCAACGAAACAAGGGAATTGCCATCTACACAGAAACCGCTCAATCTCGAACCTCAGGGAAAAATATTAAACGGCGTACCCTTGATGTTTATGCGTGAGATTTGAACCTTTAATTTTTTCTTGCCCCCCCTCTTCCCATTGAGTCGGGCCTTATCCTTTCCCTCATCGAGAAAGGTCCCGTCTTCCTCCAATTCATAATGGTACTGGAGGTGTGGTCTTTAAAGGTGGCGATGCAGATTGGGATTACTTTTCGTCCGATTTGGCTCCCGCCTGTAGACGCAGTTCTCTATCTGAGAAGGACGGAATCAGCTCCAGGTAGCGTCCCAACCCTATGGCACTGAATTCATCAGAAATCATCGAGCCGAGGGTATGAATCGTCAGGCCTTCTTTGTCCGGCAGAGGGGATCGAATGATGAGTTTGCCGTTTTTGATAAAGCTTCGCATGACAAGGGCATAAGCCAAATCCACGATGGCAGAGATAGAGAAACTTTCGTCATGTAACGAAAAGGGATGGGGAGAAATGATCTCCTCAAAAAATTCAGGCAATTCCAACTTTCGGACGATTTCAACTCCCAGATAAGGATGGTATGCCTCGACAAACCGCTCTTCCAGGGGTTGCTTGATGTGAAAGGTTTGGTAGATATAAACCGCGATCTTCCCGACATCGATGAATAACCCGCCTAATTCTGCTTTCTGAACCTCCTCGCTTCTCAAACCTAATTTTGTCCCAGAATTCTCGCCAGAATCGAGGTAGCAAAACTTCGTGCGGCGAAGAGATCTGCACTCTTACCGGGAACCAAAGAAAACAGAGAGGAGGCGATGATGAAGGTTTTGGTATAGACCATGCCCAGCCGTAAGACAACCTCGAGAAAGGTTGAAATCTCTCTCTTACGCGATTTCCCATAGTAAACAGAATTGGCGATACCGAATAAGCGAACTAAAATTTCTTGGTTTAGCTTTTTCTTAAGAAATTCGATCTGATCGGGCGTAGCTTCCTCACCGTCAAGAACTTTCAAGAAGTTGAGATCGACTCCTAAATGGACCTCTTTTAACACTTTCTCTTCAATATCATTAAAAAGCTCCAAATCTTTTTGATTTTCAATGATGATGTCCCCTTCTCCCATTGTCATCTCCCCTTGCCTGTCTATTGGAAGAACTCTCCCAGCTGGATACTAAAGGGTATAAAATGGATATCCCCACTACTCCAAGTAGCCTACCAGATTCTCTGAAGAGGAGTCAACAAGGATTTAACAAGGATTTAAGGAGGGTCCTATCAGCGGTGTAATTATTACCCTGGGGAGGGGAAGTTTTTTCCTATTTTAACGAAAGAGCTATCCGGATAGCCTTCGTCTGTCTGATGGCTTGCTTCACTACTATCTACCTAACTAATGATTTTTAAACGATTATCCACTTACGTGAAAACGGATCTTCCCAAAATACCGATTCAATCGCTCTAACGGCACAAACCTTGCTAATATGACTTTACCCTTTTAAGTCAACAAGGATTTCTGATGCTGCCGATTAACGATCTTCCATCTCCAGAGGCAAATAAGATCCGGATCGCCTGCGCCTATCTCTTTTCTCCCGAACATACCAAAGACAAACAATTCCTGATGAATTTAAGATTTGATACGGTAAAAGCGGCGTTTGCAGAGAAGGCTAAACGGTACCATCCGGACCTCCATAGCCAAGAGTCTCCGGAAATGGTCGAGAGGCGCAAGGACCGCTTCATCATGGTAAGGGAGTCTTACGAAATCCTGAAAAATTATATGCTTCCTGAAGCAAAGGCGCCCTCGGTCGGGGGCAAGCCCAGGCATACTATCATCGCCGTCGGAGGGGCAAAAGGGGGCATTGGCAAGAGCATCCTCTCTGCCAATCTCGCAGTCTCCCTCTCCCAGGTAGGATACAGGACGGTTCTCATCGATCTGGACCTTGGCGGAGCGAACCTCCACCTCTACCTCGGTGAAACGACTCTTCCATACACACTTAGCGACTTCTTATCCCAGCGGACCGCCAAACTCGAAGAAATCATGGTGACGACAAAGTACGGTCCAAAGCTGATCGGGGGGGATAGCTCCCGCTTAGGAGCGGCCAATATCGACTTCGTCTTGAAGCTGAAATTGCTGCGCTCGATTAGGATGATCGATGCCGATTTTGTCATCCTTGACCTCGGAGGGGATACCTCCTACAACGTTATTGATTTCTTTCTGTTAGCCGATCACGGGTTTGTATTGACGACATGCGACCCCACTTCCTATCTGGAGGCATACAATTTTATAAAGGTGAGTTTGCTTCGAAAATTAAACCGGCTCTTTGGGGTGGAATCAACCCTTGGAGTTGAAAAAGATCCCTTACTGAAGGAATTGATCGAAGAAATCACCCTGTCGAAAAACGGAAAAAGAGTGAAGACTATCGACCAGTTAATCGAGAGGGTAGGAAGGGAATGTCCCCGGCATCAATCTTTCATCCGTGACGTCGTTTCAAAATTTCGTCCTTTGCTCTTAATCAACATGGTTGAGTCGATTTCGGATGCCATCGCGCCAGCCAAACGCATTCAAGAAGTGGCGAGGAAGATGCTTTCAATCCATGTGGAGCATTCGGGAACTCTTCTGTACCAGCCTGAGATCAAATGGAGCGCGAGGGACCTGATGCCCGTCGTTGTGAAATCCCCGGGAGGATATCTTTCGACGTTCATAACACAACTGATCGCTAACATCGCCTGAAGACGCCCACGGGGCCTGCTCTTGAGAGGAGCCCGCTGTCAAGGGAAAAAAATTGTAGCCCGGAACCTATCAAATAGAATGGCTCGATTGAAGACCGGGGATCGAGAATCAGGAGAGACCTTCGACTCTTCGGCCCTTAGAGGAACGATTTCAACTTCTTTTCGGGCCTTGCGTCTTGTGACTGATCATCTCATGTTTCCCGGGGGCAAGGCTGATTCACCCCCAGCCCGGCCGGTCAGCGCTGGTTTCAGGCTGGGGAAATGGCAAATAAATTGCATTAATTCCTTTTCTAAGGAGGAATGAAATTATGTTCTCTCGAAGCAATAAAATTGAGTCGCTTGTTGGAGAGGATGCTAAATTTAATGGCGATTTAGTAATCAAGGGGACCATCAGGGTGGATGGCAATGTTTCTGGCAATATTGACGTGGACTGGCTCATCCTCGGCGAAAAGGCATTCTTAGAGGGGGATGTGAAGGCCTGCGGAGTGGTCGTCGCTGGAAAGATCAGAGGAAATATTGAAGCGAAAGAGATTGTCTCCATTAAAAGCAAAGGCCATGTGAAAGGGAATATCAGAACAGCAAAACTTAGTGTTGATGAAGGGGCTGTTTTAGACGGCATGATGATCATGAGTGGGACAGACCATTCTGAGATAGGCCGGAAGGATGACAGTTTAAAGGTCGTGGAGCTGAAGAATGACAAGAACAGAGCGGATAAGATTAAGAATATCAAATTGGGTGAGATTAAGTTCGAGGAAGTTAAGTCGTTATAGAGCGACATCGTTTGCCATGGGACGACATGCTGTATTGTGGGAAATAAATTCCTTCTGCCGGATATTTTTTCCTGGTTAACTCCCGGATATCCGCCTGGATAAGGGGCCGAGAGGTGTCCTGCTGACATCACATTCTGGGAAAATCGCATATCTGGCAATGGGAAACCGACTGAAAAGGGCCGGATGGGTCAGGATGGCTCTGGTTTTTTAGATTTGGCACTGAAATTGCTTAATTAAATACCGAGGAGGCAAACGGATGGAAACGAAGAAGAAAAAAATTGATTCTCAACTCATAAAGAATTTAGCTGACGATGCAGCGTTAGATACCGGAGAGTTCATCGCCAGGCTGGTCACGCTCTACCAATTGATGCCGTTTAATCACTATCTTCTTCGGGTGGTCGAGATGTTCCCTAATCTTAACGCCATGATTGCAACCATCTCATTATGGAGCAAGCTGGACAGGGAGCATGTGCCGATCCCGATACTGGAAGACGACGTCGAAATGGTGCTGAATGAGCCTAAAACCGTCAAGGAGCTTTATCCGGTCGATAAAAAAATTAAATTATGAAAAATGAGAAGGGAGAAAATGCCATGCAATTTTCAAAAGAACCGACAGTGATTCGAAGTGTCTCTACCCATAATGAAATCAAGAGAGCGATCGGGTGGAATGAATCCCATTATCTTGTTGGCAATGACGCTAATAAGCGAAGCCGGTATTGCACGGGCATCTATAACGTCGATGACCTGCTAAATTATTATGAGCTGTTTTTGAGGTGGTACGAGAGGAAGTACGAGGTTAAGTTTGACGCCATCACGCTCCCTTACTCCGTGTACGATTCGGATGGAATCGCTGAAAAATTGGCAAAAAAATTGAGCGTCGAGACAGTGGTCGGACAGGGGGTATCCGCGCTCGAATATCTCATCAAAACGAATAATGCAGAAAATAAAACGACCCTCTTGATAGATGGAGGCTTTAATTCCGTCAACGTAGAGATCATCAAAGGCGATGAAGTGGTTTATTATGAGACGTATTACAATCAGGTTGGAGTGAGGGACTTGATCGAAAAATATTTCAGGCCGTTAGTACGCAATAGAATTCCCGATGTCAGCCATAATTCCATCCGGCTGGATGAAGTTTTAAAGAATGGATACGTCGATTATAATTTTGAAAGAATATATTTCGAAGATGAAAAAAAGCAGGCCATCGACAGATATATTAGAGAGGTCTTCCGCCAGATCAAAAGCGGTATCTCCAACGAGCTGATGGATTTTGATCAGGCGATCATCGTCGGGGGGCTGGCTTATTTTGTCTCGCCTGACATGATCGAGACCTCCAAGACATTGGTCATTCCGGCTGAATATCCTGAATACCTGAACGTCCTCGGCGCATCGATGCATGCCGGTTTCAAACCTGCATTGGATTTAGGTTTCGGATATACAAAATATATAACCTGAAAAGACATAGATATAATACTTAATCGATGGCCATTCAGACATTTCTCGATATACCTTGTCTCTGGTCTGGGATGGCGCTCCCGATTACCCTTCCCGTAAACCGACCGAAGGAATTTTGGGGGAGGGGGAAAACGGCATGCTTATTTGTCGCCCGGTCATTGTTTAGAGTGAAATCCGGTGAAGGCGTTTGGATCGAGGTTCAATGCCATTCGCTGGAATGAAAGAAGAATCAAAAGAATTCAATATGAAAAAAATGAGGGGCTGGCTAAAAAGGGCCTTCACACCGATAACCGTCATGTTCGTACCACACAGTAACGCAAGGTCCATTCGGGTTAAAATACCCTCGATCGGGGTTCTCGCCTCTGTCATATTCTGGACCACGGGTACCGTCTATGTCTTGTCGGTTGGGATTGAGACGGTGGAATATAAAAGAATGAAAGCGAAGCTATATTATTATTCGGGCCAGTTTCGGGAACTGAAGTCGACGATCACGTCACTTAAGAAGGCCGAGCAAGAATTTAAAAAACTCTTCTCATTGAAGTCCAAGGAAGATGTTCTTAAAAATCTTGATACTGCAGACAGCGGCTCAATCGACGTGGAAAATTTAAAGCAGCAGATTAAAATAACAATGGAAACGGTCGGCGAAATAAGAGATTATTTAAGCCAACAAAGGGATCTCTACAGGGCCACCCCGCGGGGATGGCCTGTCGAGGGCCATATCACATCATCCTACGGACACCGTGAACATCCCAAATCAGGCAATGATAACTTCCATAGCGGGGTGGATATTGCCACGGCACCCGGCCTGCCTGTCAAGGCCACTGCAGACGGGATTGTAAGTTTTTCCGGATGGAGTGGAGGGAATGGAAATCTCGTGGTGATTGAGCATGGGTTCAGGTTTTCTACTTTTTATGCCCACAATAAGACGGTGATGGTCAAGGTAGGGCAAAAGGTGAAAAGGGGAGATATTGTTAGCTATACAGGTTCAACTGGCAATTCAACAGGGCCTCACCTTCACTACGAGATATGGCATGAAGGCCGTCCGATAAACCCCACGAGTTATATTGAGGGAAAGTCATGATGTTTCGTAAAACTGTTGAAAAACTTGAATCGCCGACAGAGATGAAGGCAAGCGCTAATGAGGAGATAGATTCCAGGCCAAAAATGAGACAAGAGTTTGGTATCCACGGACATCATTGGATGAGAGGATACGGACCTGGGATGAGAGGATACGGACCTGCCATTAATTATTTTAAAGGGGCCGTTCATGATTGTCACCTGTGGCTCATGTTTAACCAAGTTTCATTTAGATGACTGCAAAATTTCAACAAAGGGAACAAAGGTTCGGTGCTCGCGTTGTCAGTGCGTCTTTTTGATCATGCCTCCTACACTGGCCAAAGAAGAAGGGCGGGAGGATGTCCAACCCATTGTTCCATGCCACGACGCGCCGATCCCACCGGATCAAAAAAAAGCGGATGCCCCTTCCCCGCTCAAAACCCAACCGATAGAAAAAGCGGCCCAGGGCGAAAAAATATTCTCCTCATGTGAAGAGACATCCGCAGAAAAAGCGGAGCAGAGGGCTCATGAAAAGTCGGTAAAAGAGGAGAGGATCAAGGTGAAGACATTCAAAATCGATAATAACTCGTTTCGGATCGAGTGGAATATAGAAAAGTCAATGAGCCCCCTCTGAGATCAAGCGTGATTCGCCAACAAGCCTGGGCAGGCGAGGCAAAGGGGCTCGGATGGAATGGTGAGGAACGGCCACGGTCAACTGAAGTCCGTTTTCTTACAACCTGAAGTTCCGTTCAGGGCAACTCAGGTATGGGATGCCCGTTTCCGGCCGATGCAATTTGGGCCGGTCCTGCTCATCAAAGAGTTTCTTTGCCAACAGATGAGCGCCGGCTGATGATCAGTTCATCCATGTTCTTCTGGTCCAACTTTTCCATCTGATGGATAAACGTTTTATACCTTTTTTCTTTTAACCTTTCCAGCACCTTCCTCTCTTTCATCAAGGCGATCAACTGCTCACGCTCTTTCTCAACCTCTCCCTCCGTCTGTCTTTTCTCACTTTCTTTTTGCAGGAGGTCGATGTAACTCTCTTCCACGAACTGCTGATAGAGGAAGTATTCATCGGCCTTCATCCCGTTCACTATTTTCTCCGTAAGTTCTCGGTCGATCCCGAGCCTCTGCTCTCTCAATTGTTGGATCTTCTCTTCTTGCGCCTTGACTAGGCTGATCTTTTCAGCCAGCCTGATCTGGGATGACTCTTCCAAGTTTCTTTTCCAGTTGAGAAGGAGCTGTATTCTAAAAAAGAAGCGCATGGATTGTTTAATGGGAAAGTGACATCAGCCTGTGAAGGCTCTCTTCGAAATTGACTTTCTCGTAGATCCCCTGTCGGAGAAACTCATTGATCGCCGGCATCGTTTTTATCGCCCGATCGATAGAGGGGTTGCTCCCTTCGACATAGGCCCCGACTTGAATCAGATCTTCTGCCCTTTTATAAGCGGCCAGCATAGAAACGACCCTTTCCCGGACCGACAGATGATTTTTATCAACGATATCGTTCATCACCCGGCTAATGCTCCCCAACACATCGATGGCCGGGTAATGGTTCTGGGCGGCCAGGTCCCGCGTCAGAACGATGTGGCCGTCTACGATGGACCGTATCGCATCGACGATCGGATCATGGATATCGTCTCCTTCGGCCAGGACATTATAGATGCCCGTGATACTGCCACGATCCGGCGTGGTGCCTGCCCTCTCAAGCAATTTGGGAAGCTGGAAAAATACGCTTGGCGTATACCCCTTTGATGTCGGAGGCTCGCCGATGGCCAATCCAACTTCGCGCGCGGCCATGGCAAAGCGGGTCATGGAATCCATCATCAGAAGCACATCCATTCCCTGGTCTCTGAAGTATTCAGCGAGGGTTGTCGCCAGGTAAGCTCCTCTCATTCTGATGAGGGGGGGATGATCCGAGGTGGCCACAACGACGACGGATCGTTTCAGCCCTTCCTCTCCGAGGTCTTTCTCAATAAATTCCCTCACCTCCCTCCCCCGCTCCCCGATCAATCCAACTACATTGACCTGTGCCGTCGTATGTCTGGCGATCATTCCTAACAACGTGCTCTTCCCCACTCCGGAGCCAGAGAAGATGGCCATCCTCTGACCTTTCCCGATGGTCATCAAACCATTGATGGCTTTAATGCCCACATCTATGGGAGCGGAGATTCTCTGCCTGAACAATGCGGGAGGAGAAGGTCGATAGATAGGATACTCCATTTCCGATGGGAAAGGCCCTTTTCGGTCGATTGGGTCTCCCATGGCATTGAGAACCCGGCCCAGCAGACCCATTCCAGTCTGAACCCGTGCTGGACTTCCCATGGGGATGATCCGGTTCCCGGGTTGAATCCCCCGGGTCTCTCCAAGAGGCATGATCAACATCCTCTTCTCTCTGAAACCAACGACCTCTGCTAAAATCGGCTCTTCGTCCTTTCCCCGCTCAATATGGCACACCTCTCCGATGGCCAGATGGGGTCCCGCCCCTTCGATGACCAGACCCACTACCTGGAGCACACGTCCATAGCACCGGATCATCCTGGCCTCTCGGGTCTGTTGATGATAGGCCGCCCAATTGGAAATATCGGTTGAATCTATCGGGGTCACCGTCCAGGGTCCCTTTCTGCCCCTTTCATCTGTTGCCGGATTTGAGAAACAATCTCGTCGAACTGGCCTTCAAAGGTGGCATCCACATCTCCGAAGGAGGTCTCCAGCAGGCATCCCCCCCGGGTAATCGATGGGTCTTCAACCATCTTTATCCCGTCTTTTTCGTCGAGAGAAAAAGGAATTTGGCCGGGATGGGCTAACAGGTTTTGATAATCTCCCGGGTGGAGGCGGACGATGACCCTTCCCCGGTCTGTCACATATTGAAGGGCTTCCTGGAGGACGGTCGTGATCAATCCCTCGCAAACCAACACTTCCTGACGAAAAATTCTTTTCCCGATGCCGAGCAGAAGCGTCAGCACCTCGTTCTCGTAAACCTGGCGAAAGTCCTTTCTCTGACGCTCGATCTCCAGAAGCACATTTCTCATTTGCTGAATGACGACTTCCTGTCGTTTCTGGCCCAACTCCCGTCCGTCCTTTTCTCCCTGTTCGAAACCTTTCTCATAGGCCTCTTTTTCGATCAAGAAGGCCTTCTCCCTGGCCTCCTTGAGCATCTTCGTCTCTGCTTCCTTCAAACCTGGAAGGGATGAAAGATGATCCTTTCCGGGAGAAAGGGCCGGCCAGGTTGCCTCGAATATACTTTCCTGACTCCCTCCCTGATGGAATAGGTTCGAGATAAACTTTTTAGACAAAAACCTCCTCCTTCCCCGTGCCCATCAGAACGATCTTCCCTTCGCTTTCAAGTTTCTTGGCCACCTTCAGGATGGATTGTTGAGCCGCTTCCACATCTTTCAGACGCGCAGGCCCCATCACATCCAGATCTTCTTTCAACATTTGGGCCGCCCTTTCCGACATATTCTTGAAGATCTTCTCCTTCAATTCCTCAGAGGCGGTCTTCATGGCCATCATCAATGTCTCATTGTTGACCTCCTTCAGAATGGCCACGACGCTCTGGTCATTTACCTGAAGCAGGTCTTCAAAGATAAACATCAGCTTTCGGATCTCCTCGGCCAATCCCTGTTTCTGATCCTCAATCTCCTTTAAAATATTCCCCTCCGCAGCGCCTTCCATCTGATTCAAGATCTCGGCGGCCAGGCGAACCCCTCCTTTTTTCTGTCCCTCAAACCCTTTGATCGTGACAATCTCCTCTTGAAGAACCTGGTCGATCTCCTCCACAATGCCAGGAGGAATATTTTCCAGTTCTGCAATCCGGCGGATCACCTCTGTCTGTAAAGCCGGAGGAAACTCCTCAAGAATCGCCGAGCTCTGGCTGGAATCGAGATGGATGAGAATAATGGCGATAGTTTGGGGGTGCTCGGACCGTATGAAATTGGAAACGGTTTTATGATCAAGTTTTCGGATTTTCTGAAAGAGGTTCCACTTCCCCTCTTCCTGAATCTCCTCTAATAGATTCTGGGCTTTCTGCCCGTCGATCGCCTTCGAGACAACGGTCTTCATGAACTTGCTCCCCCCCTCCTGTCCGATCTGGATCGGGAGTTGGGTGGAGGAAGCCTCTTGAAATTCTGACAGGATCGTCTCGACGATCTTCGGAGAAACAGAAGAAAGCTTTGATATCGACCCTCCGATCTTCTTAATCTCTTCCTCCCCGAGTTGCTTGACTATCGTCGAGGCCATATCTTCTCCGAGGCTAAAGAGCAAGATGGCGGCTTTTTGCGGGCCGGATAACCTTTCAGTGGGCATCGTTAACCTCACTCTTTCTCACGGAGCCACGAGCGAACAACATCAACCGCCTTTGAAGGGTCTTTTTGAACGAGTTGCATCGCATGATCCCGCGGATTTAAGGATGTCAAAGTCGTCCGCTCGGGTTGAAATTCAGGGGGAATCGCTCCCGGAGCCGCAACCTGCAGAACCGGGGAGACCTGCGGTTGGTCCATTGACCTCTTTTTCAGAATGGGCCGGAGGACAAAAAAGATGAACAGGAGCGCAAGGGCCAGGCTGATCGCCGGCTTGTAAATCATCGGCAGGTAATCTTTATAGGAGGTCCCTTTCTCGGTTTTGATCTCTTCATCCGCTGTTGACCAGTAAAAGGGAAGGTTGATCACTTCCACCTGGTCTCCTCTTCCTTCATTGTATCCGATCGCCTTCTTGACGATATTCTCCAGATGCTTCATCTCGTCCTGAGAGCGGGGCGCATATTTCTTCTCCTTATTTCCTTTGTTTCCTGCTTCTTCTTTATAGATCCCGTCAATGACAACGGCGGCTGAGACCTTCTTGATGTCTCCCACAGGACTTCTGATCTGCTTGTTGATTTTTGAAACTTCATAATTCTTGATCTCATTCTGTCGCTCCATCGGACTCGCTGCCAATGGCTGGGAGGAAGGAACTGGAGCGACCGCCTTTGACTCTGAGCCTGCCTCCTGCTTGCCTCCTGCGGGCCTGGCTCCGGTATAGGGCTTTTCCATATTTCTCTGTTCGCTCCGGAGAACCGTGTTGGGATCGAACTTCTCCTCGGTCACAACCACCTGTTGAAAATCGATCTCTGCCGATATTCTCGCAATAGCCTTTCCCGGCCCTAACACTTCCTCCAGCATGCTTTGAACTTTCTTCCGGAGACTCTCTTCGATGCTCTGTTGATATTCCAGCTGGGTGGTGGTCAATTGTCCGATCGGAGTATTGCTGACCCTTTTGGAGAGAACCTTCCCCGACATATCGACAATAGAAATATTCGCCGGTTCCAACCCCTCTACGGCGCTGGCCACCAGATGAACGATTCCTTCGACCTGAGATGGATGGAGGGTCATCCCGGTCCGGGTTTTGATGAAGACCGATGCAGTGGGCTTCTTCTGTTCCTCCACGAAGAGAGACTCTCGGGGAGTGGCGATGTGTACGCGCACCTGATCCACTTCTTTGATCTGTTTGATGGTCCGGCTCAACTCGCCCTGAAGGGCTCTCTGATAATTGAGCCTCTGTACGAAGTCGGTGACCCCGATGCTGTTTCGGTCAAAAACCTCAAACCCAATGCCTCCTCCCCTGGGCAACCCCTCGGCAGCGAGAGCGAGCCGAAGGTCGTAGACCTGTTCGCTGGGCACCAGGAGGGTTGTCCCGTTGTGAGACAGACGGAATGGGATCTTCTTCTCTTTCAGCTTATTGACCATCTCTCCGGCATCCTCGGTCGAGAGGCCGGTGAAGAGGACCTGGTGATCGGGCTGGGTGTTCCAGAAGATGAGCGATCCGAAAAGAAGGACAGAGAGGAGGAAGACGAAAAAAATCATCAACGCCCGCCCCTTTGAGAAGAGGTTCAAAAAAGGCAAGAGCCTGTCGTTTATTTTATCCGCCATATCATCTCCTTCACCCGACGCGTTAGGATTCAAGAATGATCAATTAGAATTGCATTCGCATGATCTCTTCATAGGCCGCGATGATCTTATTCCGGACCTGGATCATCAGCTTCAGGGAGATCCCGGCTTTTTCCATGGCAATCATGGCTTCATGGATATCTGTTTCGCCCATGACCATCCCCTGGACTTTCCTATTTGCCTCGCCGGAAAGTCGATTCAGCTCGTCGATCGATTGGCTCAAGGCTTTCTTGAAGTCCGAGAGAGGGTCAGGATTCTCCTTGCGTTCGATCTCCTGATTCATCAACGGAATGGAAAGCACATCATGGATCTTCATGTTTGCTCCTCAACTCGACGGCCGGATTACCGGCCGATCTCTAAGGCCCTTAAGGCCATATTCTTGGCTGCGTTAAAGGCGGTGATATTGGCTTCATAGCTTCGCACCGCCCTCATCATATCGACCATTTCTTCAACGATGTTGATGTTCGGCAAAAATACATATCCATCCTTGTCTGCATCGGGATGGGAAGGATCGTAGACCATCTGGAAAGGCCTCAGGTCATCGAGCGTGGCCGCCTGAATGGTTGCCTCCTCTGCGGGGAGGCCTCTCCCTCCGATTTCCATCCGGCCAAAATGGTCCGGATGCGTCCTGTAAAGATGGCCTGCCATCCGGAGTCTGCCGGAAAGCATTTCGGAGAAGTGCAGGTCCACAGGGCCGTTCGAAAAAACCACCCTCTTCCGGCGATAGGGTTCGCCTCCGCTTCCTCTCGTCGTTTGAACATTGGCGAGGTTCAGGGAGATGGCATCCATGACCCTTCTCTGGACCTGAAGTCCCCCGGAGCTGATTCCCATCGATCTAAATATATTCATACGGGTCTATCTCCCTCCTTCCTGAATGACTGTTTTGATCCCTTCAAATTTTTTCAATAAGGCCTGAACTCCGGCCTGAAACATCAGGTTGTTCTCGGCCAATTTCGCCATCTCCTGGTCAAGCTGGATTCCTTCGGCCGAAGAAGCCACCTCCACCGTCCCTGGGACATCTCCGGAGAGATGATGGGAATGAGTCGTCCTGATAAAGCCCGCAGACCGGCCCTGCATCGTCTCCTGTAAGACTTTTTGAAAGGAGACCTCTTTGGGGGTGAAGTCCGGGTTTTCGGAGTTCGCGACATTATCCGAGAGGATTCTGTGCCGAAACGTCCGGAGGTCCAAAGACCGCTGGAGCAATCCGATCGTATGGTCGAACAATGATCTTTTAATTTGAATGTTATCCATCCTCTGACCCTCACTTTCTACAGGCCGTCCTTAGGCCAATGACCACTCTCACTTTCTTCCCCTTATCATGGGGAATCTGACATGTCTAAACCGGAAACGGCCGTCTTATATTCATGCAGTTTGTTTCTCAATGTCCGGATGCTGATTCCAAGGATCCTCGCTGCATGAGTCCGGTTTCCGTTGGTCTTCTCGAGTGCTCTGGCGATGAGATCTTTTTCCATCTCCTTCAATGAAAAGGAGAAGGGCATGGATTCCTTTACCTTCGGGGGGCCATCTCCCTCCTGCTGGAAAAAATCTTTTAGACCAAGCGCAGGCTCGGAAGCCGTCAGAACTGCGCGCTCAATGGCATTCTTCAATTCCCTCACATTTCCACGCCAGGGCTGTTGGCTCAGCCAGTGCAGGGTCACGTCAGAAACGGCGGCATCAGGTTTCCCGTAATGGTCAGAATATTTTTTCAGGAAGAACCGCGTGAGAAGCTCGATATCATCCGTCCGTTCCCTCAGAGGAAGAAGTTGAATCGATATCACATTCAGCCTGAAATAGAGGTCCTCTCTGAACTCGCCCTTTTCGATAGAGGTCTCTATCTTTCGGTTGGTGGTGGCAATGACCCGCACATCGATCGGGACAGGCTCCCGTCCTCCGATGCGATCCAGCTCATTCTCCTGGATCACTCTCAGGATTTTCGCCTGAAGGAACGGACTCATCTCTGTAATCTCATCGAGCAAAATGGTTCCCCGGTGGGCCAGTTCGAACTTCCCGACCTTTCTGCATAGGGCCCCTGTAAAAGCCCCTTTTTCATGACCGAACAGCTCGCTTTCAAACAAAGATTCCGGAAGGGAAGCGCAGTTGACCGCCACAAAGGGCCCTTGCCGACGGGGGCTTTTCATATGGATATGTCGTGCAAACAGCTCCTTCCCGGTACCGCTCTCTCCCTGGATGAGCACCGGAGCGTTGCTGATAGCAATGCGATTACATAAATCGATGATCTCTATCATCCTCTTGTCTCTGGTGAGGATCGATGCCGAAGGATCCGTTCGGTCGGGAGGGATGCTCTTCGAAGGAGAAGGGTCTTCTCTGAGAGCTATACGAATTCGCTCCTCCAATGCCTCCATCGCTACGGGCTTGAGGAGATAATCAAAAGCCCCGTTTCTCATGGCATCCACAGCATTCTTAACCGAGCCTCCCCTGGTGATAAAAATTACAGGCGTCTGAGGTGATTTGCGCTTGATCGCCTCAAGCAATGGAAGTCCATCCTGGTCGGGTAATTTCATGTCTAAAATGACAAGATCGAAGGGGCTCTCGTTGAAAAGGGAGAGCCCCTTTCCTCCGTCGTCTGTCCCAACCACAAGGTAGCCATTATGGGAGAGCCCTTTGTAAAGGCCCCCTGTCATATCGGCTCCATCTTCCACAATTAACAATCGTTTCTTGGCCATTTTGAAATCACGAAGAAAGATTCAGGTATGATTAAAGCAATTACTATGCCATCATGTCTTTGGAATAAGCCCAATTAATACAAGTAATTATAGAAATAGCTCCTGACAACCCCAGCTCTGGAAATGTCAAATTCTCAGATGGATGTCATCCTTTTGACTATTAAACTGATTAATCCATCATCGATTGCTTCAAGGGTTGAAGTGGGTCAAGGAGTTCCCAAAGGCAAATAAAATCAAAGGCAAATACATCAAGAGGTGGGACGTTGGAGGTTCTGGCGTTTGATCTTCTCAATCAGTGTGGTCCTATTCATACGCAGCATCTGGGCCGCTTTGTTTTTGACCCATCCGCTCTTATTAAGTGCATGAAGGATCAACTGTTTCTCCAACTGATTCATAGCGGATTCGAGTGATACCCCTTCTTCCGGGATATCGATTGATCCCCCAAACTCTTTTGAGGAAGCGGGCATCACTCTCTCGGGTAGGTCCACTAAATCAATCGTTTCGCCGCTGGCGAGGATAATCAATCTTTCGATCATATTTTCAAGTTCTCGAACATTGCCCGGCCAGTCGTATTCCATCAAACCCTCCATGGCCTCATCCGATATTCCCGTCACCTTTTTCTTCTTGCTCTTGTTGAAATGGTGGATAAAGTGGTGGGCGAGAAGGGGGATGTCCGATATGCGTTCCCTCAGGGGGGGGATCTCGATGGGGATCACATTCAGACGATAATAGAGGTCCTCTCTGAACTTCCTTTTCGATACCGCCTTTTTCAAGTCCTGGTGTGTGGCTGAGATGATCCTGATGTCCACATGAATGGGTTTCACTCCGCCGATACGCTCAAACTGCCTTTCCTGAAGAACCCGCAATAGTTTGCTCTGCAAATTAGAATTCATATCTCCGATCTCATCCAGAAAGAGGGTTCCTCCATGAGCCAGCTCAAAACGACCGATCCGGGTGCGGATGGCGTTGGTAAATGCCCCCTTTTCGTGTCCGAAAAGCTCGCTTTCCAGGAGCTCGCTTGGAATGGCTGCGCAATTGACAGGAACAAAAGGCCCTTCCTTCCGATAACTATTGTAGTGTAGCGCCCTGGCGATCAGCTCCTTGCCCGTTCCACTCTCCCCCAGAATGAGCACGGTGCTATCCGTGTCGGCCACCTTTTCAACCTTCTCAAAGACACCCTGCATGGCAGGGCTGTCGCCGATGATATTCTTGAATTGATACTTCTTCTTCAATTGATTTCGCAGATTGATGTTTTCTCTTTTCAGATCCCGGTATTCGAGCGCCCTATTCAGGGCGATGGTGATTTCGTCCATCTTAACGGGTTTGGTGAGATAGTCGAAGGCTCCGCTTTTGATCGCTTCCACAGCATTCTGAATGGTTCCGTAGCCGGTCAGAATGATGCAGATCGATTCGGGGGATTGATCCTTCACATACTTTAAGACATCCATTCCATCAACCCCGGGCATTTTCATGTCCGTCAGGATGATGTCATAAAACCCCTTTTCGATCATGGATATGCCGGAACCGCCGTTGGAGGTGGTCGTTATATCGTAGCCTTCTAATGCCAGGTATTCGGAAAGGTTTTCCAGTATCTCCGGTGAGTCGTCGATGAGGAGGATCTTCTCGTTTCCCATGAAGCATTCCTTCTTTTGGGGTTCACCCCGTTAGAATATCCTCTGCTTTCTAACGGGATAAAGGAATGCTACTACAATCTTTTCCAATTGTCAAATAATTGACTATTATAAAATCTCCATGACCAATTTTCCGATACCCTTTTTTATCAGTCCCAGTCGGTCCGCCATGCCAAAGGAGAGATCGACATCTCTCCCCTGAATAAAGGGCCCCCTGTCATTGACCTTTCCTATGATGCTCCTGCCATTTTCAGGGTTGTAAAGCCGAACCACCGTGCCAAAAGGAAGGGTCTTATGGGCTAAGGTGTTTTGATACATGTCGAATCTCTCGCCGCTTGCCGTAGGCCTGCGGTGATACTCATTTCCGTACCAGCTTGCCGTCACATTCTGAACGGCCGGATGACTTGACTTATAAATCTTTATTTTTTGCCCGGGAAAGATCAGGTCCGGATTGGCTATGCCGTTGTCTTTTGCAATTTTATACGGGTCTTCCTGAAACAATTTTACCCCGATCTTCCACAGGGTGTCACCCGGTTTTACCGTATACTCCTTGAAGGTCGTATCAGGTGGATCTCCCTTCTTCCCTTCCTTTTCAAGACTTAACCTTAAGACATCTGAAAATTTATCCTTGCTTGTCTCCTGGACAGACTTCTTTTTCTGTTCCTGCAAACGGGTACTGTCAATGATCTCGTTGCTTAGACCGGATAAATCGATTCCCATTGAGGCGCCTGAATGATCTGTTAGAGATAATCCCCTCTGCGGAACTTCTCGATTTCCACCGCGGCGAGGATGCCGATCTCATTCAAAATGCTGTGCAGAGGGTCAGTGGAGGGAAGCTTATCATAGAGTCGATTCAATCCGTCCGCCTCCTTCGTCAATGCCTTGATAAATGGATCGATTTCCTTTAAGGAGGTCTCAGGGTTGGAAAGAGCTTCCTGATATTTGCTTAAGACCGTTAATGTGTCTTCAACTGCGTTGAGGCTTTGAGATCGAATCCTGGGAATGTCCTCTTGATCCTTGAAACCTAAAAGAGAGGCGGGTGCGATAGAGGGCGCCGAGGCCCTTGCCATCTCTCCAGGACCGGAGGGAGAAGGACCCTGGGCCGATGCCTTCAATTGGTCGCTGGCCTCTCCAAGTAATTTCTGAAAATCGAGACCATTGGGCGACTCCGACTTTCCTTTTCCAGGCTGGACGATAGGCTGGATAGACGGATTGAGCTCTTTTATTTTCATAAATAGGTTCCTCCATGATAAGGCAAATAAGCCAGTTAACCCCGTTAGAAAGTCTTCGACTTTCCAACGGGATGACTCACACGGGGCTTTAAACCCGTGTTCGCTCAAAAGGAAATAAACCTGATAGTTGCATAACCGGCCATGGGTAAACCGCTCTTCAAGGCTTCGAATGGCGGTTAACCGGATGTCTTAAGGGAATCGCTGGACTTCACCAAAGGTGACATCCAGTATGGGTTAGAGACGTGGGTGCCCATAGGCCTGAAGGTTCGCCCCGAAGCCTTTCCGAACGGTTCACCCATGTCCGTTTAACTCAATTTTTTACAACGTTAAGGTAAACTCATCCCCGCTGCAACCAGCGGGGCTTTCTAACGGGGTAAAATAAATTATGCAACTCCTATGCCAAGAAGAAAAGCTAAGGAATTGGCGAGATTCTATTATTGAACGGAAGTGTTATGGGGAACTTTTAGCCTCTAACCGGCAATATTTTCCGGGTGGATGAGGGATCATTTTCCTTGCCTTCGCAGCATGGAGCGTGTGGAAGCGCGGGGAGCTTCACTCCTGGGACATCAGGAGGGTTGAATCTTCGACAGAAATTCACTGGCTTCTCGAAAATCAGATTTAAGAGTCAGGGCTTGCTTCAGATGTTGAATCGCCTCTTCCCGCTTCCCTTCTTCATAGAAGGCCCTTCCCAGATTATAATAGAGGACCTCATCCTTTGGATCGATTGAAATGGCCTTGAGGTAATTCGATATGGCCTCTTCGAACATCTTCCTCTTCCGGAGCTCGATCCCGACTTCGTTGAAAATATGCTTGTTCTCTTTTTCGTATAAAGCATCGAGGCTCGAAAGTTTCGAAAATATCTTTTTTGAGGCATCCTTCTTTCCCCGGGCGAATAGCGCCTTGCCCATTCCCAGATTGGCTTTTAAATGGTTGTCATCCAGGGAAAGAGCTCGATTGTATTCGTGCTCCGCGCTGAAAAACTCTTTCTGGGCCATGTGTCGGTCTCCGGAATGAATGTGCTTCTCAATCAAAAATTCCTTGGAGTTTTTTTTGGTCTTAAAGTAATCCGGACAGGGGCTAAAGTCCTTCAGCTCATCCTTGTGAATGACCGAACCCTTTCCAACGGGCTGATCAAAGCAATCGAGCAGACGGATTTCGACATGTTCTTCGTCCACTTCGATGGCCTGAAAGTAGTTGTCCACCTTTGTGCTTTTTGCCGTCGAGCCGCAGCCCAACTTAATCTCTTCCTGTTTGAGATAGATTTTTACATTCATCATGACCTTTCACTGAAAGAGGAATTCATCAAAATAGATTCCACGGACTCCCTTCTGGCCTAAATGTCCGTTAAAACTCTTTAGAAGTTCTTCTTTCAAGCGCTCCTTGAAATGGTTCGTTTTCAAATCTTCAAGCCTCTTCTCGCTGACGATCGATATGACCGCGTCCGTAAACACGGGCATCCTTGACTGAATCGGTTCGGCCCACTTCTTCTCATCCAATTCCAGGACAATGGTCACCTTCAGATAATGCCTTCCATTCTCTTCGTTCAGATTGATAATAAGGGGACTTACCTTTAAAGTCTCACCCATTTGGGGCTTTTGTGAAGGAGTCGGTTCGGGTGGTTTGGCCGCCGAAATACCGGGAATGGAAAGATAGCCCAGATATCCTGCGACTCCAATGGCTCCTGCGATAAAAACAAACCCGGTCAGCACAATGATTAAAAAAAACTTTTTCGATTTTTTTCCTGCACCCTTGACAATGACCTCCGGAGGAGAATCTTTCGTTGTTTGTGCGGAAGGCCCCCCCTTGAGATTTTTTTCAGGGGTGGATTCCATCAGATCGATTTTTGTCTCTTTTTTTGCCATAAGATTGTTCATCCTAAGTTATATTGATCATCTGAATGATCTCGTTCGGAATATATCCAAGAGGGACCACTCGGTCGACGGCGTTAAGTTTAATCGCTTCTTTCGGCATGCCGAAGACCACACAGCTCTCCTCATCCTGTGCGATCGTCCGGGCCCCTGCCTCCTTCATCTTCAACATCCCCTGGGCGCCGTCCGAACCCATGCCGGTCAAGATGACGCCGATGGCGTTGGCCCCCGCATATTGCGCCACAGAATTAAAAAGGACATCCACCGCAGGCCTCTGATGATGGACCATGGGGCCGTCCTTCACGCTCACGTAATACCTCGCCCCGCTCCGCTTTAGAACCATATGGAAATTTCCAGGGGCAATGAGGGCCTGGCCATTCAAGACCGAATCGCCGTCTTTGGCTTCCTTCACTTCGATCTGACAGATCCCGTTCAATCTTTCTGCAAAAGCCTTCGTAAACTGAGCGGGCATATGCTGGACGATGAGGGTTCCAGGGGTATTCAGTGGAAGCCTGATAAGGACTTCCTTGAGGGCCTCGGTGCCCCCGGTCGAAGCTCCGATGGCAATTAACTTCTGCGTGGTCTCACCGAGAATCTTCGCGGCCGGTTCAATGGGAGGGCCTGAGTCTCTATTCCGGACTCGATTCATACGAACCCTCGCCGCCGCTCGGATCTTCTCTTTTAACTGAAGGCTCATATCTCCTACAGAATAAGGGCCTCCTGGTTTTGAAAGCACCTCCACCGCTCCATATTCCATGGCTTCAAGAGCCATCCCGCTTCCTTTCGGTGTCAGGGAACTCACAATGATGACCGGAAGTGGATAATAGTGCATCAGCTTTTTCAGAAACGTCAGGCCGTCCATTCGAGGCATTTCGATGTCCAGGAGAACGACATCGGGTTTCAGGAGGACAATCTTATCCCGGGCGACAAAAGGATCCGGAGCGGTCCCCACGACCTCAAGGTCGGTTTCCTTAGAAAGGTCTTCGCTGAAGATTTTACGAACGATGGCTGAATCATCAACGATAAATACTTTGATCTTATGATTATCCATCTGACCCTTTCCTTTTCGTCATGATGTCGAGGCCAATTGAATCTGCAGTTGAACCGGATAACCTTCTGCATTGAAATGGACCGTTAGCGTCCGGTCTCCGCCGTCGGTGCCCATGGCCTGCCCGGAAATCTCCCGGGTTTGCGGCACGGTGAGGTGCCAGACCGTTTTCTTATCAAGTTGTGAGAAAAGGTTTCCGCAGATCATGTTGCATAACTCGTTGACCATATCGATTGCCTGAGAATCGGAAGCGGACTCTTCTTCCAGCCCCATAAAATTGGAAGCCATCGTCTTCGCCAGGTCCACAGGAACCGAGAGAATCAGCGTTCCGGAACGTGTCCCGTCGAATCCAATCTCTCCTCTTAAAAAGGCGGAGTATGTTTTGATGGGACCATAAAAGTCTTCGTTTTCCTTCTCTTGGACCGCCACGGGCGTAAAGAACATGGTCTCGAATACCTGGCCGGTGACGGAAATGGCCTTCTTCTCAATTTCGTCCATCATGGGTTCCCTCCATGATACGCGTCAGAACATCCCGTATGGCTTCCGGATGAAAAGGCTTCTGAATATAACCCTTGATCCCGAGGGCATAAGCCTCTTCGAGGCGCTTTTCACTGCCTTCGGTGGTAATCAAGATGACCGGAATATGACCGCGTATTTCATCTTTTTTCAGCTCTCTGAGCATCTCCAGCCCATTCATGACCGGCATATTGAGATCGGCTAAAATCAGATCAACCCAGCAGGAGTGGAGGATGTCCAGGGCCTCCTGGCCATTGCCCGCTTCCCAACATTCCCCCACCTCAAAGCCGGAAATCGTCACCGTTTTCCGGATGACTTTTCGCATCGTCTGGGAATCATCTACGATCAAGACATTGTAAGCCACAATCTCCCCTCCCCTCCTCTCTTTGTGTCCAGGGTTTCATTGACCAGTTGAAACCGGTCTTCTAATTTCACGATAAACTGTTCAATATCCTTTTCGCCAAGATGGTACCGCTTCATCACTTCACGGTTTCCGTGGTAGGCAAGGCCGTCCGCTCCTCCGCCGATGCCCGTGATCATGGCCACGATATCACACAGGGAGACCAGCTCTACAACCTCACTTTCCTCCGATGCCAGGGAGGGAGCATGATGGTATTGGATGGCTGAAATAATCGATTTTGGAAATTTCCACTTCTCTGCCACCTTTCCTCCAAGTTCGGCATGATCAATGCCCAGGATCTCTTTTTCGGCTTCGGTAAAAGAGATCTGCTTTTCTCCTGCTAAATTCTTGATCTGCCGGAAATAGTCCTGGACATAGTGGCCCAACACCATCTTTCCGATATCGTGGAGAAGTGCGGCGGTGAAAAGGGTAAGCGACGCCTCTCTCTTTAGCCGTTTTGATATGATCCCTGAGAGCAGCCCGCAGGCGACCGAATGCTTCCAGAGGTCCGCCTGCCCGAGGTCATATCCCTTGCAGGAGTCCTGCAGGAATGAAGCGCTCTCCTGGCTGAGAATGATCTCCATCAACTGATCGAATCCGACCATGACGAGGGCCTCTCTTAAGGAGGAAACCGTTTTTCTGAGTCCGAAATAGGCGGAGTTGCAGAGCTTGAGGATATTGGCGGTGATCGACTGGTCGAACTGAAGAACATCGACCAGATTCTGGGCTGATGATCGGGGATCTTCTATCAATTGAAGCGCCCGCTGGATCACCATCGGGAAAGAAGGCAACCTGTCGGTGGAGTTGAGAATCTGATCAACAAGGTTCATATCTCTACGACTCCGTCTCCGGAGGTCTTCACCCAGACTTTTCCGGATAGCAATTCAAGCGATAGCGTCCGATTGACATTACCGCCGACCTTTTCTGCGCGGATCAAAACGTTATTCGCCCAGAAAATCTTTCTGAGGGTCATGTAATTCCTCTTACCGATGTTGAAAAACTGCGAATCGTCCAGAATCTGAGCCCCTCCTACCACTTTAACATCCAACCTTCTCTTTTCCGCCCCCAATTGATAGGCTTCTTTGAAAAAAAGGGGGATCCCCGAATCAGCGAACATCCAGGGATTCTTTAACGCTTTTTGAGGATCGATCGTTGAATCGGGCAACATGAAATGGAGAAGCCCTCCCACCCTGACAGTGGGGTCATAAATGCTCACACCGATACAGGAGCCTAAGGAATAGGTAATGAGTGTAGCATCAGGTTTGTTAGAAACCTTCATATCAGCAATCCCAACGATGATTTTCTCCACTGTCCCTATGCTTAAGATCAGAGGATTTCCCCTGACTTGTCTCCTTTCACTTTACTTTTTATAGATCGAAGGCTTGACATATCGAAATGGATGCTCGATGCCTGTCAGGCTTTCAGAATGCCCGATCAGAAGGAACCCCCCTTCCCTTAAACATTCATAAAGGCGATTCACGAGATTGGCCTGAGTCTTTTTGTCAAAATAGATCATCACGTTCCTGCAAAAAATGCAATCGAAAGGCTCTGAGAAACTGAAAGACTCCATGAGATTTAACCGTCTCAGTTGAACCAGCCTTTTCACCTCATCCTTCAACTTCACATAATCCTTCCACTCGTTCTCACCCCTTAAAAAATACTTTTTTACAAAAGAGGCCGGAATGGATTGAATGCGTTCCTTGGGGAAGACGCCCGATTTCGCCACCTTGAGCACTTTGGTCGATATATCGGTTCCCAGAACCGAGATATCCCAGACAAATGGATTTTCTATCGCCTCCAGCAGGGTTATGGCAATGGAATAGAGCTCTTCCCCTGACGAACAGGCTGCGCTCCAGAATCGGAATTGCCTCCGGTCATTCTTCTTTTTGCCGATCAATTCAGGTAAAATCTCCAGCCGGAGGCAATCAAAGTGGTTCTGCTCTCTGAAAAAGAAGGTATAATTGGTGGCGATCGAATCAAGCAGATGGATCAACTCCTGTCCGGATTCGTCACTCAGAATGTATTGATAATATTCCTTGAATGATCGAAAACCGCCTGTTCTGATCCTCTTCCCCAACCGGGCTTTGACCAGTTCTTTCTTTCCGTCGCTGAGGTTGATCCCGCACTGATCATAAACCAGACGGCTGATCCTCTGAAACTCCCCATCGGTCAACTCTATGGATTGGGAAAGGGGAAGGTTCATTTAAAACAGACCTCAACTGTGAAGGATCCGGCCTCGGTCTTGAAAGGAATACAAAGAATGGGGCCTTTTGTGACATGCCTCACCTCATGTCCCATGCCGGAGATGACTGATGGGACCGCCCCTAAGAAATGGTATCCAATCTCCTCAAGTCGCCTCCTCGAGTCACCGGAAATCACGTTGGTCAACTCACCTACCGCGTCTTTCACTTCGTCATTGATCTCCGTCTTCTCTTCCCCGAACATCTTACCGATGATGTGGAGAATACACGTCTTGGCGAAAGAAAGACATAAGGTTCCCTCTGCATCCCCGACAATGCCCACGATTCCGGAAACATCACCTGTGGCGGAAGCCCCGTTTTTGATATAGGGCTTTCCAGGAGTAGGTTCTATAAAGGCCATCGTCTTCAAAACGGAAACCGTCGCCTCCAAAAAAGGGTTGATCATCTCAGCTTTCATATGAACGTTCCTTTCTCCATGAAAACATCAGAAATCTTCAAACTTCTTCTGCTCAAAGAGGTGGTCAAGGTCTTTTTTTAAGAATCTCCAGTGTTTTCCAAACTTTACGGCAGGGACCTTCCCATCCTGAACCAGTTTATAAACCGTTGATATCGGTATTTTTAAATAATTGGAGACATCTTTGATGTTTAAAATCTCATCAGGGTCCATTCTTTGGTTCTTTCGTCAATCTTTGTTAATGGTCTCGGTTACTCCCTCTTATTCTCAATTGCTATATCGTCACAAATGAATTCAGACTTTAATCAAAATGGGATGACTGGGCAGGAATGAGGGGGGGAGATAATAAGGTTCTTCCGGCTTTGGTTCGGGCGCTTTCCCTATCGAGAAGGGACGTTTGATTTCGTTACCGATTTAAAGACTCCCATCAGAATGAACATTTTCTCTCATCGTACTGGCCTTGCTTCTATTCCACTCAACGTAAATATTTTTGATGAGGGCAGAAGGTTCTTCACAGAGTTTCATGTCTCCATCACAGATTGCCCAAACTACCCCAAGGTCGCAATATCCAATGCCATGCCCCAAGTTGGAGTTGTCTGATTTGCGATAAAATGAACACTTTTTCTCGGTCCCCATCTCAATCATTCCCCCCCTTTCTCCCTATAATAACTCCGCCCATCCTCCCCTTAATTAAAGGGGACGGAGGAATTATCTACACAAAACCCGGATGAACCGGAATTTTAAAGATTAATAGAGCAAATCTAATGCCAATTGTGACAAATTATCGTTAATTATTTGATTTTATGAGATAATTTTAAAAAAAGAGGATAACAACGAATGGAATAAATCGTCAAATATCTGTCGTTCTATTATAGGGAGTGTTGGAGGTTTGACAATGGTTTCGGTCATATTTTTCCGGTTCTTCTGAGCAATGACCGTTGTTCTTTAAAGATATAATGCCACAACTGTTCCTTTTCTGTTTCAGGAAGTTCGACAAATTCCATGACACAGATCCCTAACCCCTCTCCCGTTTTTTCGAACCGCTTTACTCGTGATAGAGGAATACGGAAATGATCCAACCCTTTTTCGTGAGGGATTCTTAATTCGATCTCGCTGACTAACTCATCCACGTTTAGATTAAAAAAAGGAGGAGTGAAGAACGAAATCCCTCCCAACCCATAATCCTTTACATTTGCGCTCACCATTGTTCCGTTGTTTTTCTGGAAAAGAACCTCTGTTCCCGACCGCGCACCGATCCGAACATATTTCCTCCTCTGCATCCGATAGATATACTCTGGCAGTTCAGTCTGGAGGGTTCGGGGCCAAGACCGGATCAATCGGGTTTCAAACCAGCATAAAATCCCGTCCTTCTCTAAAAAATCAAAATGGAGCCCATTCTTTACATAACGAGAAAGGAGTCCCTCAATTCCTTTCACCTGATCAACCATCAGAGTGGGTGAGGGACCTGTTGTTTCAATGCCCAGAATCATTGTGATCCATGCATAATCGGTGTTCGGAATGGCCATCTTGCATAGCTTTCGCGAATCGATCCAGCCTTGAATCATTTCAAGCATCCGATTGCCGTCAATCGGTTCCGAAGATTGGTCCATTCCTATCTTTTATTCCCCTTTCAGCTTTTTCTTTAGATCCCTTATCTCTTTCCGGAGGTTTTTGACTCTTTCCCTTGATTCGATCGGTAGTTGGAAGATCATCGGGTTGCTGATCTCTTCAATCTCCTTCTTTTTGGCATTGATCTCACAGAGGATCTCATGGCCACGCATCATCTTATTCAGCCTCAGGGAAAAGTCTACCATGGAGAACGGCTTTTTGATGAACTCTCGGGCTCCATCTGCAATCGCCTTCCGAGCGGAATATTGATCGCTAAACCCGGTCATCACCGTCACCGGAAGGTCAGGATAATTTTTTGAAATCTCCCGTGTGAGCGTCATCCCGTCCATTTCGGGCATCATCACATCCGTGATCACAGCATCAAATGTGTTCTGGCCCAACCGATCTATGCCTCCTTTCCGGTGTTTGCTGTCTCGCATTGGTGTCCAGATGAGGAAAGGAAGCTCACAAGGAGTTCTCGGATAGGTTTTTCATCATCAACGATTAGGATTTTATATCTGGGGTAGGCCATTTTAAATCATTATATCCTGAGGTTGGACATTTTTTCGATATTCTCATCTCACCCATCGCTTTTCCTCTCTCTAAAATAGAGTGGTGCTCATCCCCTCCTCTCCTTTAGCATTTCATCGGTAGATTCGAGAAAAATCTTTAATCGGGGTGAAGCTCACCAGTCTTGCTTATCCCGCTGCCCTATTCCCTCATGTTCCTAACGCTTCCCGCACTTTGGTGGCCAAGTTTTTCACTGAGAATGGCTTCTGGACGAAGTGGATGCCCTGCTCCAGGATGCCATGTAGCCTGACATATAGAGACATTTCAACTCCGGCTTCAGAACTCGCATCCACTCCAGCAGTTCCCGGCCGTTCATCTCCGTATCAGGACAAAGGGGACGTAGCTTAGTTATTTAAATAACTTGACCCCCCTGATTGATTGTGGTAATGTCAAGACATGCCCAGAGGACCACGCTTGGATGCTCCCGGAACCCTTCATCATGTCATGGTACGGGGGATCGAGAAGAGGCTGATTTTTAAGAACGATCGGGACCGAGAAGATTTCATAGACCGACTCGGACAGATTATCCAAGAAGGACATGGAAAGTGTTTCGCCTGGGCTCTCATGCCGAATCATGCCCATGTGCTCCTTCGGACGGGCCCGACTCCTCTTGCTCGAATGATGAGGAGATTGTTAACGGGCTATGCGGTCAGTTTTAACCTTCGACATCAGAGGTCGGGCCACCTTTTTCAGAACCGTTATCGGTCGATCGTGTGCGAGGAGGATGCCTATTTGTTGGAACTCGTACGATATATTCATCTCAATCCGTTCCGTGCCAATTTGGTGAAAGACATAGATGGATTGGATCGATATCGGTGGAGCGGACATTCGGTGTTGATGGGAAGAGGACATGGGCCTTGGCAAGCAAAGGATGAGGTTTTGTCTTACTTTGGGACAACGGAGAAAGTGGCCCGGAGCAGGTATCGGCGTTTCGTTTCGGAGGGGATCGGCTTAGGAAGGAGGAGTGATCTCAGCATAGGGAATGCGGGGCTCAAGGGAGCAAAGGTGGGTAAAGAAAAAGGACCTAGGGGGGATCCCCGGATATTGGGGCAAGCTCCGTTTATCGAAGAGGTGTTGGTGGAAGCAGACCGGTATGCTCGGGAGCGGGTACTATCAAGGGGGAGACCCGCCGATGTGGACGGCTTACTCAAATTCATCACACAGGAGATGGAGGTAACGCGAGAGGAGATCCTTGGGAGATCACGGAGGCGCGAAATCAGCGAGGCCCGATCCGTATTGTGTTACGTGTGCTTGAGGAGATTGGGAATGACAGGGACACAACTGGTGGAGATGCTACAAATGAGTTCCGGTGGCGTGCACACAGCATCCGATCGAGGAGAAACATTTATGAAAGAAAACGCTGATTTTGAACGATCGCTGAGAAGTTATTTAAATAATTGAGCTACGTCCCTATCCTTCCTATTTTCTCTGTTAGAACTCTTTGAAGCTGCCTTCTTCCATGGGGATGACCTGCTCGGGTTTGGGTTCTTTCGAAATCGGCATGGGAGCCTTGATCTCTTTCTTCCTCACTCCCTGGGCCACCTTGTTCACAAACTGCCCCACATACTTCTTGCCATTCCCGTTGCCACCCGGTTTTCTTGCCTCCGAACCCCGAACGGGCGATTCATGAATCGCCCCTACAGAGGCCATTCCGTTGCCGTTCCGGCCTCCTACCAGCGCCACCAACTCTGCCACAAAACCCTTCATCGTCTCCGCCTGGGCGTTCATCTCCTCCGAAGCCGATGCCGACTCCTCCGCTGAGGCCGCATTCTTCTGTACCACCTTGTCCATCTCAGATACCGCCTTGTTGATCTGATCGATCCCCTGCGCCTGCTCATTGGATGCCGCCGAGATCTCTCCGACCAGCTCCCCGACTTTCTTGGCGCCCGTGGCCACCTTCGCAAAGGCCTCGTTCGTCTTACCGACCGTGTCAGATCCGTTCTTGATCTTCTTGACCGTGCCCTCAATCAAGTTGGCCGTGTTCTTGGCCGCATCCGCCGCACGCATCGCCAGGTTTCTCACCTCATCGGCCACTACTGCAAACCCAGCCCCCGCCTCGCCTGCACGGGCCGCCTCCACGGCTGCGTTCAAAGCCAGAAGGTTGGTCTGAAATGCAATCTCATCGATCGTCTTGATGATCTTGGCCGTCTCCTCACTTGCTGCGGAGATCTCTTTCATCGATTGGGTCAGTTCACTCATGGAGCGATTGGCCTCATCCACTACTCGGCTCGTCTCTGCCATCAGGGTCTTGGCCTGATTGGCATTGTCCGCATTCTGCTTGGTCATCGACGACATCTCCTCGATCGAGGAGGATGTCTCCTCTATCCCCGCGGCCTGCTCAGAGGCCCCCTCGGCCAAGCTCTGGCTCGCCGAAGTGACCTGGGTCGAAGCAGAGGCCACCTGCTCAGCAGCATCCCCCAATTGAGTCGATACCCCCTTTAGAACTTTCGTAATTCCACGAGCAATCGTCCAGGCGAAGAATGTACCTATCACAATGGCGATAATACCCACTATAGTTACATTACGCTTTGTACTCGCGGCGTCTTTCAGCATTGCATCTTCGGTCATGACGTGTTTCTTGGCTGTCTCTCGAATTTTCTTCAATAGCCCCTGAACCTTCTCAAGGCTTTGGCCGGTCTGGTTTACATAGATCGTCCGAGCCTCTGCCTTGGACTTCGCTTTGCCAAGGTCAACGGCTGACTTGTGAAGTTGATGATGGGGTTCCTCAATTTCCTTCAGCAGCGGGGCAATATCAGCGAAAAGTTTCTCCGTCTCTTTACGCTCCTCTCCATAGAGCCACTTGCCAAAAGCACATTTATGGTCATCCACTTCCACCTCAAGCTTGGCGATACTTTCATTATTCAGGAACGCATTCACCTTGTTGACCCAATTAAGGTGATCCACCTCTTTTTGGGCCAGTTCTCTGTCCAACTCATTGCCTATGATCACTTCATGAGCATCCTTTACTATATCGATCACCCCTGTAAAACTTACCACCCCAATTGAGACCAATAAAATCAAGACAATCCCGAAACCAAACGTAATCTTCTTCCCAACCGACATGTTCTTCATTTCCTAATTCCCCCTTTCTTCTTTCTTTTTTTCTTTCAACCCCTCCTTACCTGAAATTGGCGGAAGAATCGATTTATGCCGCCTTGTCCAAAAAGGTTACTTCTTCTGCGCTGAGCACTTTGTCAATGTCGAGCAGAATCTTCACCCCCCCGTTCATCTTCGCCATCCCCAGGATATACTCGGTATCCAGCTTCGCTCCAAACGTCGGCGTCTCCTCAATGTCCGTAGCTTTGATATTCAACACCTCCGAAACCGAATCCACCACGATCCCGATCAACACGGAGCCGACCTGACCCCCGATCTCCACCACGATGATGCACGTCCGCTCCGTATACCCTGCCTCCTCCATCCCGAACTTCAACCTTAAATCCATCACCGGGATCACCTTGCCCCGAAGGTTGATCACACCCTTAACATACGAAGGCGTCCTTGGAACGGGCGTGATGGGCATCATCCCGATGATCTCTTTTACCTTCAAAATCCCGATCCCATACTCCTCGCCCGATAAGGAGAAGGTTAGATATTTGCCTTCTCGATCAACCATGCTTTTCACTGCTTGATCCATCGTTTTGGTAAGTTCAGCCATACTTTTCTCCTTTCTTATACTTCCTTCTGTTGATTGTTTCGGTGCTTCGATTTTTTAATAATATGGATGATCTCCTCCATGTCAAAACGCCATGAGTCTCCGATCTTAAACCCCGGTAGATCTCCGCCCGAAACTAACTTGTAGATCGTCGATTCGGAGAGCTTGAGGTACTTACCCAGTTCTTTTGCAGTTACGATATTTGGCATAAGACTCCCTCCTTCTCATTTAAGGCCGGAAGGATGCAACTGACCTCTCCGCCCCTCTCCTCCATTCTTCACAAAGAGACCTGACCATGACATCAGGGCTTTCACAGAACCTGACGTCCCCGTCACAGATCGACCAGATGACACCGAGATCGCAATACCCAATCCCCCGGCCAAAGTGAAGGCCATCTAAGTCTCGAAAGAATCGACACCCTCTTAGGTTCGTCATATCAGTCACCTCCTTCATCCCCGTCTCTATATTGGATTTCCCTTCCCCAAGACGTTTCAATTAAATTTTCGGCATTTTAGACTAAAACCTTTAGAAAAGATTAAATGGAAAAAGCGGGGGAAAAGGGGAAAATTGTGAATTTTAAGTTTGTAAGCTTAAATAAACCCCTAAGATAATTCCTACAACGCCTCATAACCCCTCCTCTCCTCCCCTTAACTTAAGGGGAGGAATCTCCCCTCTCAGGTTAAGTCGAATAGACCCGACCACGGGAGGAGGAAAGGGGGAGTTACCTATCCAACTAACCGTTTATCTCCGATAGATGAGGCGTTACGGAGGCTAAAAATTTACGTTTGAGTTGATCTGGATATTTGTGCTATATTTGAACTATGTGTGGAAATCAGGCTGGCCCCCTCTCCCCAGAATAGGGAATTTGATCAGATCGTCATGCTTGAGAGGGGCGAAGAAAAACGCCTTTTTACGGCCAAAGAATGGGATTATACCAAGGTTTTTTTAAGGAATTCGTAAGATAAGGGAAGAACTCTTTTGGGACAGGAAAATCGATAGCGCATCCCCGGAGGTGGTCATTGAAAGGGCGATCAATTTTGGGGGCCTTGATTTTATCGAGGAAGTCCAGAAGAAATACGGCATGGAAACCTTCCTCTGAGTATTTTCGTCAAATGAAGACCATCCTTCGGCTCCAGCCGATTGCACAGCCAGCGTCCTGTCAGTTGAAAAAGGTTTTCCCGGTGGATGAAGGAGGTCAGGTACATGGATGTCGTTATCCCGTCGGCCTCTATGGAATGGGGGTTCATCGTAAGAGGTCCTCAAGGGCCGTAGCCGGATGGGAAATTCCTCTTTCATTTATATCGGCAGATCCCTCTTTTCCCTTGAGCGGTCCTTCTCGCCCTCCTTCCTGTCTCGTATCATGCGTTTTTTTACCTGCGGTTTTTTCCCTTGACATACAACTCCCTTTGGGGATATTTTCAACTCGTCCCAAGGCGAGTTCTTATCAAACAAAATTAAAAAATATAAGAACGCCCTCACTTATTAACAGCCTCATAATAGAATAGACATTCTTTGTCATGAACTTAAAGGGTTCCATCGATTAAATAACTCCCCCTTCCCCCCTCCCGTGGTCGGGTCTATTCGACTTAATTTAAGAGGGGATCTATCCTCCCCTTAAGAGGCTGTGTCGTAATAGGGGAATTCATAAAAATGTCATCCTGAACTTGGTTCAGGATCTAATGAATTCAACTAATTACGAGACCCTGAAATAAATTCAGGGTGACAAAATAATAATTGTGACACAGTCTCTAAAATAAGGGGAGGATAGGTGGGGTTATGAGCCTTTGAGCCGCTGGCTTCTCATGTATGGACTATTTTGAGACTCTTAATATTCTTATAACCATTCCTTGAGAATCATAATTACCAATCGAACCCT
>VGRY01000031.1 GCA_016875195.1 Deltaproteobacteria bacterium | reverse complement strand
AAACAAAATGCTTAGGAGCAATCCGCCTATTACCAAGATCGCTCCCGATGGAGTCCTACATTCTCATCTCATTTTACAGGGAACCACCCCTGTCACTTTTGGCTCTCTCTCCATTGTCGCCCACAGCTTGCTAAAACTGATGTAATAAAGTCATTTATTTCCTCCGATATCTTCAGACCTTTCTCCAAAGCTTTAAATGCTTCTATATAATTGTCCTCCACAAAACAATAGTATACACCGAGGATCGTGTATATCTGACAGAGCCTCCTCTTATCATTGTGTTTTTTTGCCAAATCAATAATCGGGTCAATGGCTGCTTTCGCGTCAGCATTGTAGATCATTTGAGCCAAGTAAAGCCCAAGACTCACCCTTGCATCAATCACCTGTTTTTGCACATCAACGATCTGGGGCAATCGCTCAAGACATTGTACTCTTTTCTTAGCGTGGGGAATCGCATCGCTAAACGAAGCTGTCTTTTCAACCTTCTTGCCCGCCAACCTTGAATACTCAGCTGACTTCAAATAGTTCTCACTCAAGAAATAGTGCTCGGCTAAAACTTCGTAATGTTCACTCAAACCATCTTTATACAGTTCTTCGATGGCGCTTCCAATCTGTTCATGAACTTTTTTCTTTCTCTTGGCCAATATCGAGTCATAAACCACCTCACGGGTCAGGGCGTGTTTAAAGACATAACTGGATTGAGGGTATATGCCCCTCTCATAGAGAAGTTCTGAATCTTTAAGGATATAAAGGCAAGAGAGCAACTCTTTTTCTGGAAGGCCCATAATGCGGTTTATCAATGGATAGCTGAACTCCCTCTCTATGACAGACCCGGTCTGAAGCACTTCCTTTGCCCCATCAGGCAGAGAATCAACCCTTGCCATAATCACATCCTGGATGGTAGAGGGAATGGAGACTTCATGGATATCTTTTGTTAATTGGAATACATTTTCTTTTTGCTCAATGATTTTTAGGTCCTTAAGGGATTTTATAAACTCTTCAATAAAAAATGGAACACCTTCTGTCTTTTCAAGGATTAATTCCTCTAAAGTTCTTTCAATCTCCCTTTTGCCTAAAATGTGGGTCACCATCTCAAGGCTTTCTCGATTGGAAAGCCGGTGGAGAGTTAGTTGATTGTGATAGGATTTTGCGCCCCAGGTGTGCACAAACTCAGGCCGGTAGGTGAATATTAATAAAACCCTTGACCCTGGGATGCTCTCCAAATGGTTTTTTACTACATCCTCTGAACTCTTATCCATCCAGTGCAGGTCTTCAAATGCCATGATCAAAGGACGTATATCAGAACCTCTAAGAACAAGACGCTTGATAGACTCGTTAATCCTATCTTTCTTCGCCTCAGGGCTCATGGAGATCTGATCAATACCACTATCTTTGACCGAGAGAAGCTCAAGGAGATACGGGAGAGTAGAAGCATCATCGACTCCTATTAAACTCAACCCCTTTTTGACCTTTTCTCTTATTTCCTGATCTCCTTCTCCATCGTGAATATCGAAGTTTGACTTCAGGATGTCTATCACTGGATGATAGGCAACCCCCCTGCCATAAGAGAGACACTTCCCTTCCAAAAAAGTTATATTTTCGTTGACTATTGCCTTCCTAAATTCATACAAAAGCCTGGATTTACCGCAACCGGCTTCGGATACAATGGAAAAGGCCTGACCTTTGCCTGATTTGGCTCGTTGGAAGCCATCCAACAGAAGCTCAAGCTCACGCTCCCTCCCAACAAAAGGAGTCAAACCCCGTTCCGCGCTGACATCGAATCTTGTTCTCCTCGTGCTGGGAGCAATCACCTGGTAAACTTTAACCGGCTCTTCCTTGCCTTTAATCCGCCTCTCTCCAAGAGCTTCAAACCTGAAGAACCCTTCTGTGAGTCTGAAAGTATCCTCAGTCACATAAGTTGTCCCTGGTTCTGCGAGACTCTCCATCCGAGAGGCTAAATTCACAGTATCACCAACTGCCTTGAACTCGACTCTTAGATCATTACCCAAAGTGCCAACTACCACTGGACCTGTATGGATACCAATTCTCATTTTGACGGATGGTATTCTCTTTTCAGTTTTAAGTTGCTCGCTTAATCTATTTATTTCACGATGGATTGCCAATGCGGATCGAATTGCTCGTTGAGGGGCATCTTCAAGAGCAATGGGGGCTCCAAATAGAGCCATAATCCCATCACCGGTCAGTTCATTGACTATGCCTTCGTAATCATGGACCTTTTGGATGAGAATTTCATAGACCTGATCCATCAGGGAGTAAACCTCCTCAGGACCGAGCTTTTCGGTAAGGCCGGTATACCCCTCCATGTCACAAAACATCACTGTAACCTGCTTTCGCTCGCCTTCAATCCTGTCACGTTGAGATAGAATTTTCTCAGTTAATCCTCCGGGAAGATACTTTTGAATCTTTGCAAGCTTTTCATCAAAGGAGAGTTCCTTTAGGATAGGCTTTGAGGGAATGGTTAAGTTGTGGCCACACTCACCGCAGAATTTATCTCCGGGAATATTTTCACAATGGCACTTAGGACAAATTATGAGGAGTTTTATGCCACATTCGCGACAGAATTTCCTTGCTTCCGGATTTTCAAACTGACACTTCGGGCATTTCATTTTTCCTTCCCTCAATATTAGAAAAGAAATTTTATTATGGAATTAGAGCCTTTCCTTATAATCAATTTCTTGACTTTAGGTATCTATTCCTTTATTCTACCATTCAGGAGGTGGGTAAAATGCCAAGTGTTACATTTCAAATCCCATCCGAAGTTAAAGAAATCTTGTCTAAACACTCTGAAGTCAAATGGGATAAAGTCGTTGCAGATACCTTATGGAATCACGCTAAGAAGCTCCGTTTATTGGACAAGATTGCTTCGAAAAGTAAACTTACCCAACCGAATGCTACCAAATTGGATAAAGCCATCAAAGCCACCCTGTTGAAGCATTATAAGAGAACATAATGAGACTCGTGGTTGACACCAGTATCCTCATTTCCTCTCTTATCAAGCAGTCTGTCACAAGAGAAATTCTTCTCCTTCCTTTTATGCAATTCTACCTCCCTGAATATGCCCTTGAAGAAATAGAAGCCCACAAGCCTAAGATTAGCAGGTTGAGCGGGTTATCCTCCGATGAAATTGACCTTCTTTTGAGTTCTTTGTTGGAAAATATTTCCATTATCTCTGCCCAAACCATTCAACCTTACCTAAAAGAAGCAGAAAGGATTATTGGTGACATCGATCCCAGTGATATTCCTTTTATAGCTTTAGCTCTTGCCCTTGAGAATGATGGCATATGGTCAAACGATAAACACTTTAAAGCAATAAAGCAGCTTAAAGTTTGGAAAACTTCAGAATTACTCCTCCGCCTTAAAAAACTGTAAACACAATTCTCCTTAAGAAATTGCAGTTAACTCTTTTTCATATTTTTCGACCCAGCCGTCGGCGCCGCACTCTTTGAGGATTTCGATGGCTTTGCCGAGATTTTCCTGGGCTTTTAATCTGTCTCCTTTTTGTCTGAACAAATCTGAGTAAAGGGCATAATCTTTACCCAGATGAAACATCATACGGTTTCGTTGATCGGCTTCGATGGCCTTCTGAACCCAATGCTCTGCTTCAGATAAGTGTTGATCATCAATATTTAGCAGAATTTCTCCAATGTATCTTTGGAACCAGCCTTCGATTACTTTCAACTTATTATTTCGTGAATAGGCATACAACGATTCTAAATCCACATCTTTCTCTTTATCCAATACCTTTGTCCTTGCCAAATTTACCTTTTCAAGATTCGCCCAGGATGGATGAGTTCGATCATTCTCTGAAATCAAAATCCCTTTTTCATAATGTTCTTTAGATCTCGGAAAATCTCCCATTTCAAAGTAGGTCTCTCCGAGCCAATATCGTGCAACCATATTCCGAGAAGGGAGATTGATCCTTTCACTAAATTCGAGCCCCTTAAGCAGATGCTTTTCAGCCTCTTCCAGCAATCCCTTTCCGTGGCAGAAAAGTCCATACATGATATTCGCAATTGCTTTCGAATAAATATCTCCGCTTTCTTCGGCAATGAGGACAGCTTCCTGGGTTGTCTGGAATCCTAAATTTATTTTTCCTGAGAAGAAATAACTAAAATAAGCCAGATCGCTCTTTATTGCTGAAATTCCCCAAAGAGTTCTTGTTGCTATATTAATATCAAGAGCTTTTTGGATATATTGTGCTGATCTTTCAAATTCACAGTTCCAACCTGAAGCAGCTCCAAACCAGTAGCTTGCAAAAAGTGAGGTAGCATAGTCTTTTATTTCCCCCGATATCTTTAAGGCCTCCTCCAAAACTTTAAATGCTTTCAAACAATCATTTTCCATAAACAGATAGTTTGCCCCCAAGACCGTGTATATCTGGCAAAGTCTCCTCTTATAATCGTGTTTTATGGCCAAATCAATAATCGGGCCGATAGCTTCTTGTGCCTCAGTATGATAGTTCATTTGAATCATATAGAGCCCAAGAGCCGTCCTGCCATCAATAATCTGTTTTTGCACATCGTCTATCTGGGGTAATCGCTCAAGAGATGTCACTCTTTTCTTGGTATAGGTAATCGCATCATTTAGCGAGGCTGCCTTTTCAGCCTTTCTGCTCGCCAATCTTGAATACTCAGCTCCTTTAGAATAATTCTCACTCAAGAAATAGTGCTCAACTAAAACTTCGTAATACTCACTCAAATTATCTCTATGTAATTCCTCGATGGCCTTCCCGATGTCCTCATGAAGGATTTTCTTTCTCTTGGTTAATATTGAGTCTTTGACTACTTCACGGGTTAGAGTGTGCTTAAAGATATAATTCGATTGGGGGTAAATGCCTCTCTCATAAAGAAGTTCTGAATCCTTTAAAACAGAGAGATTGGAGAATAATTCTTGCTCCGGGAAATCCATGATCCGCCTTATCAATTCGTAGCCGAATTCTCTTTCAATGACGGACCCGGTCTGAAGCACTTCTTTCGCTCCCTCTGGCAAGGAATCAACCCTCGCCATGATCACATCTTGTATTGTTGAAGGAATAGTCAGTTGATGGATATCTTTTGACAAACAATAGGTGTTGTCTCTTTTCTCGATGATCTTTAAGTCTCTGAGGGATTTTATAAACTCCTCAATGAAAAATGGAACACCTTCCGTCTTCTCAAGGATTAACTCCTCAAGTGGCTTTTCAATCTCTTTTGTCCCTAAAATATGGGTTGCCATCTCAAAGCTTTCCCGATTAGAAAGCCGATGCAATGTTAATTGATTGTGATATGACTTTGCTCCCCAGGTGTGAACGAACTCAGGCCGATAGGTAAATATCAATAATATCCTTGCTCCCGGTATGCTCTCCAGATGGCTTCTTACCACATCCTCGGAGCTTTTATCTATCCAGTGAAGGTCTTCAAATGCCATGACCAGAGGCCGTATCTCAGAACCTCTAAGAACAATGCGCTTGATTGCCTCAATAATCCTATCTTTCTTTGCTTCAGGGCTCATGGAAATCTTATCAATACCACTATCTTTTACTGAAAGAAGTTCAAGGAGATAAGGAAGGGTTGAAGGTTCATCAACTTTCATTATTTCCAGGCCTCTTTTGACCTTTTCTCTGGTTTCCTGATCCCCCTCTCCTTCATGTATATCGAAGTTTGACTTCAGAATATCTATTACTGGGTGGTAGGCAACACCTCTGCTGTAGGAGAGACATTTCCCTTCCAAAAAAGTTACATTCTCGTTGACTATTGCCTTCCTGAATTCATACAAAAGCCTCGACTTACCACATCCGGCCTCAGATACGATGGAAAACGCTTGGCCCTTTCCTGATTTGGCTCTTGTAAATCCATCGAGCAGAAGTTCAAGTTCCCTCTCTCTTCCAACAAAAGGAGTCAAGCCTCGTTCGGCGCTCACATCAAATCTTGTTCTCCTCGTGCTGGGGACGATTACCTGGTAGACCTTGACTGGCTCTTTCTTACCCTTAATCTGCTTCTCTCCCAACGCCTCAAACCGGAAGAATCCCTCGGTAAGATTAAAGATATCCTCAGTCACAAAGGTGGTGCCGGGCTCTGCTAATCCCTCCATACGGGAGGCGAGATTTACTGTGTCTCCCACTGCCTTGAACTCCACCCGAAGATCATTACCCAGAGTGCCAACAATTACTGGGCCTGTGTGAATCCCAATCCGCATCTTAATAAACGGCATTCTGCTTTCGCTTTTGAGTTGATCGCTGAACTTGCTCATCTCCCGATGGATGGCTAATGCAGATCGAATAGCTCTTTGAGGAGCATCTTCCAGAGCAATCGGAGCTCCGAATAGAGCCATAATTCCATCACCAGTCAGTTCATTAACTGTCCCTTCATATTCATGAACCTTACGGATGAGGATTTCATAGACCTTGTCCATCAGAGAATAAGCTTCTTCGGGGCCGAGCTTTTCGGTAAGGCCTGTATATCCCTCCATGTCACAAAACATCACTGTAACCTGCTTTCGCTCGCCTTCAATCCTGTCACGTTGAGATAGAATTTTCTCAGTTAATCCTCCGGGAAGATACTTTTGAATCCTGGCTATCTTTTCATCATAAGAAAGTTCTTTTCTAAGGGATTCCTTGGGGAGGGCAATACGATGCCCACATTCACTGCAAAACTTGCTACTGAGGGGATTCACTCCCCCACATTTGGGACAATGTATTTCCAACTTATTGCCGCATTCGCTACAAAATTTGGCATTCTCTAGATTTTCAAATTGGCACTTCGAGCATTTCATTTTGTTCACCCCATAAGAAGTGCTCAAAAATCTGAACCCGTCCCCAATTACCCAATTGAACCCGTTCAATGACCAGGTGTACTCAAAAATTCACCCATGATGCGCAACACAGCATCTGCATCACCAAAGAAAGGTATATGAATATTTCCTTCTAATGGAACAAAGCGAGAGTTTGGAATCAAAGATGCCATCTCCATCCCAAGATGGAATGGAATAGCCTTGTCATCCTTGCGATGAATCACCAAAGTAGGAACACGTAATCTGGGAAGAAGGTCTATCACATTAAGCTTGTATGTAAAATCTATCAATTTTGAAGCCATTTCTGCTGTAGCTGCCTCACGTTGTAAACGGGTGAACCATTTAAGGGCCGAGACATCAGCACCGGGTAAGAACATGTCAGCTAGAGTCTTAGAACCAACACCCCAAGCGGAACGAATCAAGGATGAAAAACCTTTCTTGAATTCCTCGGTAGTAATTGCCTCACCTCGAGCATAAGAATCGTATAAGATTAAATGTGAAACACGCCTCGGATACTTAATCGCATAAGCAATGGCCGTAGAACCAGCACAAGAAAATCCGAACAAAGCGAAACGTTTAAGCTTGAGATGGTCAATAACAGCTTCTAATGGGTGAACTTCTGACTCTAAGGTAAATTCTGTCCTGTTCCGTTCAGAGAGGCCACATCCGTGTTTATCGTAAAATAGAAAGGTTTGATTACGAGTTCCTTTCTCCAAATAGTCACGTGCAGATGGATGCTCCCATTGTAACTGCAAATGACTAACCCATCCGGGAGGGATGACTAAGAAAGGTCCTTGACCCACCATAGAGTAGGCGATGCGAACTCCGTCTACGGTGGTGCAGAATTGAATATGTTGTTCTATGATTTCAGCCGGAGCAAATGGTCTGGTCTCCATCAATACCCGATAAACCCTCACCGGCTTTGTAATATTCTTAACGGGTTGTTCCCCAAGATATTCATAGTTTAGGCCAAGTTTATTCTCAACTTGATCGTAGGCTGTTCCTGAGATACAGATTCCTCCGCCATAAGCCAAGCTCTGAACCCGCGCAGTGACATTGACTCCGTCACCATAAATCCGTTCTCCTTCCTCAATGACATCTCCAAGATTGATCCCTATTCGAAATTCCATCCTGCCCTTTTCAGGTAGCTCAGCATTCTTTAATTTTAGTTCTTTCTGGATTTCAACTGCACACTGTACAGCCTCTACGACACTCGCAAACTCAGCTAAAAGATTATCCCCAGGAGAATCTATGACATGCCCTTTGTGCTGACGGATGAAGTTGGTCATGATTTCTCTATAAGCGGTAAGGGTTCGAACAGTTCCAATTTCATTCTCCTCCATGAGGCGGCTGTAGCCTTTAACATCTGCGCTGAAAATAGCAGCCAGCTTACGTTTGACCTCATGACTGTTCATAATATTCACCCCCTAAGGAATCATGAATTGACAAAAAAACAACACTGCAGAAAATATGAATCCGTTCTAAGTTGTTAATGATATAGTTTTAAGGAAAGACTCCACCTAACCGAACAAAAGGTTCCATTAGGTGGCAGGTAGGGTCGTTTTGAGAATTTCCCTCATTTAACACACCCGAACAGGGCGTTAAGCAAAGGATTGACCCCGATAGAAAGCACTGTAGCTCTGCTACGGGGAAGAAGATAAGGCTCCTGTCGGAACGAACACTTGTTTTAAATGCCGTGTGAGCCGTCCCGTTGGAAAGCCGAAGACTTTCTAACGGGGTTGACTAAATATTCGTGGCCTTCTCAGCCCTTCGGAAGTACTGGCAGAGGGAGATTAATATCTTTCTCTGGAGCCCGGGAACCGTGTCAAGCAGATGGTCAAAGGATTTGCTGTTAACGATCAAGAGGGTCATATCCGTTTCTGCAATGACTGTTGCAGTTCGGGGTCCCCGATCAATGAGGGAGATCTCGCCGAAAAAGTCGCCTGAATTCAGACGGTTGATCACTTTACCGCCTTTCTCGACCCGGGCCTTCCCTTCTAAGATAAAAACGAATTCATATCCCAAATCGCCCTCTTTAGCTAAAACCCTGCCCGCCTTTACCGGCAACTGGTCCGCATACTTGGCCACCTCGTTCAGATGGCGGTTACTGAGATTGCTAAACATCGGCACTTTTTTAAGCAGTTCGGCTTTCTGGAAGCGATGGCGGAGTAACATTTTATTCCCTCCCTGGAGGTAAGTATCCGCTTATGGAGGCTAAACTTACCTCCTGATGTAAGTTGGTTTATTGGTCAAAAATTCTTTATAGAGAGGTGGGGTTCTGGAAAGAGTCTATTAAATTCATTTAGCGAAGTCAACAAGAAATATTTACAGGATATCAGAGCCAGTCGATTTCTACCATTTTTTCGACCTGTTTGAAATCGGGGTCTCCTGTAATAACGACAGCCTTTTCCCGGAGGGCTGTTGCCACCACAAAACAATCTGCATAGGAGATTGGGTATTGGGCCTTAATTTTGGCTGCATCGATCACCTCTGTGAGTGTATTCCCAATTTTGGTGATTGGGAGACTTGGGAGAATTGCGTTGATGAAGTAATCAGCCTGGTCCAGCCCTCGCTCTCTTGCAAGTATATAAAACGTTTCACCAATATTGATATCGTTCATCAAAAGCTGGGCTTCTTTCGATGAAAGGAGATGCTCTACCTTCTGATAGTTACTTTCCTGCTTTAGGTAGGCGAGAAGTGCGTAAGAGTCGATTAAACTTTTTTTCTTCACGCTTTTTATCCTCCTCTCGTTCTTTCAGCAGAGCCTTGGTGAGCGAAGGGCCTTCCTTGAAGATGCCGCAAAAATGCTTTACCGGATCCTCCGGAACCGGCAGAATTTCTACGAGATGATCTTTTACCATCTTAAAAACCACCTTCTTGCCCGGCTTGATACCAAGGGCTTCTCTGATCTCTTTGGGAATGACCAACTGCCCTTTTGACGATAACGTGGTAATCGACATTGTTTTACCCTCAAATTCTAAGTTTGTATTTCCGTATTAAGTTTTACAAAAATAAAATGGTTTGTCAAGCCTTTTTCTAAATTCTGGGTAGGAATTGCGACCAGCCAAGGTTTTGTTCGGTCTCTTTGCACACTTGGGGGAATAACATGGTTTATAACAACTGGTCAAGGAGGTCCATGAGTTCAGGGTCGCCGCCTGCGGGTGGGGTCCAATTCATATGAATCACTTCTACGCCCTGAATCTTCAGGCTTTCGGCAAAATTGAAGATCCCGATATTGATTGCAATCGGTCCATTCTTTAATAGATCCTTAAGTTTATCATTCATGGAACTCTCCCTAAGAACCTCCCATGAGAAGGGCACAGAAACGGGCGGCCTGCGCGCTGCTTGAGAAGGTGATGATACCTGATTCCTCAAGTATCTTAATTTGCTGCTGGATATTCTGAGGATCGTTTTCCGTACCACATATTGAGGCGACTACGCTGAGGGATTCCCCATGTTTCTTAGCTTCGTGCTTTGCCTCAACAATAGCAGGAAGGAGCTCTCCAGCAGGATCCGGTGAGGCATTGAGGCCTAGAATAAAATCGAGGAGTAGAATCGAAACTTGAGGATTTTTTGCCTCTGCGAGGATGCGTTCATAACGGAGACCGGAATCAATCATGGGATGAGGCCGTCCGAATGTGAATTCATCTGCGCCCATATCGACGAGAGTGTGTTCTATACTATGCAAGGGATCTGGCAGTTTTGGATTGCCATGAAGAGGAACGTTAGAGTAAACTGAAATCCCTGCATCCCGTAAGATCTGCTGTGCCTGATAGCAGAATGTGCCGCCTGCAAAGATCCCGCGAATGAATTTTTGTTCTTGTCTTTTGGCGGTTTGGTGTTGACGGATCAGTTCCTCCAATTCACGGTGGTTTTTTTCTGAAAGGGAAGGTGGGTTACCAGTTTCGAGTTGAACAGAAAGCGAAGCAGCCTCGTCAATAGTTCTAACAAGCTTGCAACCTATAGATTCATGGGTAGGTTGATATTTAAGACCGAGGAAACAGGCAATCACAGGTTTTTTGCAGAGATGAATTTTCTGAATGAGTTTTTCAAGGGCGGAAGAACCAGGCGGCTTGGACAGAAGCGCAATAACCCGGGTTTCTCTATCCGATTCGAGTGCGTCCAGTGCAGAGAGAAACGTGATGCCGCCGACCTGATCCGAAAGATCGCGGCCACCGGTTCCAATGGCATGAGAGATGCCTGAGCCAAAGCGATGAACAAGCGTCGTGAATTCCTGAAGTCCTGTTCCTGAGGAACCAATGACACCGATGGGTCCACGTCGAACCAGATTAGCAAAACCGATTCCGATCCCATTGATGATGGCTGTTCCGCAATCCGGTCCCATGACGATGAGACCTTTTTCGCGGGCAAACTCTTTCAGAGAGAGCTCGCTCTCCACAGGGACATTGTCGCTGAAGAGAAAAACATTGAGGCAATGTTCCAGCGCCTTTTTGGCCTCACGACTGGCATACTGCCCGGGAACCGAAATGACCGCAAGATTGGAGCGAGGAAGAAAAGCCACTCCCTCTTCAAGCGTTCGGCAAGAAGTTGCTCCAATCTGTTCCAGACCCTGATTGAGCCAATGGTCAATGTTCTCAAACACGGAAGATAGTGTTTCTTCATTCTCAGCCCGGATAGCAATGATCAGATCATTTGGTTTGGCTGAAGAGATCTCTCCACTTTCAAATCCAATGTCTGCAAGCAGACCTTTGTTTTTCTCGGTTCCCATGAAAGTGGCGGCCTGCAGAACGCCTTTCTGCTCAGCTATCTGTTTGGCCACACGCATCAGGAAAACAGAATCATAATATTCATTTTTTCGGATGATACATCGTGTGATCATATTGATTGACTTTTAAACCTAAGTGACCATTTAATGGTTTAGAAAAATATTTATAAAATCCCTCCCCTGCCTACCGGCAGGCGGGCAACCTCCCTTTGCCAAAGGGAGGTGACATGCTTCCTCCATTAATTGGTGCGACCAACTCCATATTTCTGGCCAAAGCGGATCAGTGCTTTTTTAAAGCAGTCCATCGGAGCACGAACCAGTCCTGCTCCGATGATGGAGTAGCCTGGATTCTTATGAGCAATAGCCGTATCTATAATCGGGGTGATCCCGGTCTGGACCACTTTACGTATATCAATCCCCAAAGGAGCGCCCTGAAAACCAAAAACAGGCATACGGTAATTCGAACTCGTGCTCACTGTAATCTGACGCATCTCCTTACTGTAAGCGAGGGCTTCTTCAGGTGTCCCTCCAACAAAACCGAGAATTCCTGTGGCACCGGCCAGAACTAACCCTCCCCAACCGGCTGTCTCGGTGATAGCAGAATCACCCATGTCAGCGCCTGCATCCTTTTCTGAATAACCTGGGAAGTAGAGCCCGTTGACCCTGGGCGATTGAGCAGTAAACCATTCATCCCCAAGACCGCTGACCCGGATGCCAAACTCCGTGCCATTTCGGGCCATGGCAACAACGACAGTGCTATATTCTATGCCTGCTGCCGGGTCCACAGAAGCTTTCCCCGACGCCATGGAGAGAGCAAGAAAGAGAAGCTCATGCCTGGTGATATAGTTGATGGTGCTGAGGAGGTTGTCTTTTTCGACGCCAGCTTCAATCATCGGGCAGACCATTGCATTGGCAAAGAGGCTTGAGGCAGCAACAGGACGGTTGTGGAGCTCATCGCCCATCGTCAGGGCCTTGGCAATGATCGGTTTCATTTCCAGGCCTCCCCTCTGAAGAAGGCCTTTTCGAAGAGAGGGCGCCCAGATATCACGCCATAGCCGTAAATCTCCCAGGGCGGAATCACTGTAATCGCCAAATTGCTGGCGGCCTTCCACCTGACGGCAGAAGGCACGGTTTCCGAAGGCTCTGTTCTCAACGACCCAGACCGGCATGGAGGGTGAGATGGTGCCAGCCATGGGGCCCACTGCCTGGTGATGATGATTTGGCTCAAATTGGATCTTCCCAGCCTCAAGAAGTTTTTCTGCCTCTTCCGCATTTTCAGCCCATTTTTCAAAAAGAACAGCGCCGATCATGGCACCTCGCTGAGCGCCACACATATTCTGCCAATCCACAGGCGGGCCCGAATGGAGAATCATTCTGTCTCTCATTCTTGGAATGACTTCTCCGGCTGGAGCAATGTCAACAAGCACAGGGTCTGCGGCATTGATCTTTTTTACGGTTTCTGTGTTAACTGTTTCAATCTTTTGTTTGAGATCTTCCGTAGCCATGATCTCCTCCATTCCATTCGTTTTTTAAAAAAAGGGGTTACATTCTCTCTAACTCCAGAACCTGTTGGGTTTATCGGGGATCAAGAACATACCCGTCAGAAGGCCTGCCAACATATACCAGCCAGTGGTGTGGCCTAATCTACCTAAAGAGTCCACACAGTTCATTCCCCGTTCAGGGTCTTCTTCCCGGATTAGTCTGACAACCAATTCATGGAGGGACTCAGGGCCGTGCCCCAGAGTCAGGTCAGAGAGAATGGTAGAGCTGATCGGATGGGTTTGATGCTTCGCCCAATCCATCAGATCATAAATAGGCTGTTCATCCCAATAAAACTTTCCATGATAACATTTTTTAAGCCAATGAGCAGCAAAGAGCAACCCTCCTAAAAAATCATCACAAGCCGGAGTCAGACCCGGTCCCAGTCCAACCAGCGCTCTTGCTGCGATAGGAAAATTGACCATGCCCTGGCTTAGATAAAGCTTGGCAAGATTAAGAATCGGTGTATATATCTTATGCGCCACTGACTCCAGAGGGCAGGTTGGAAAAGATCGCTCCTTGATCAGAAAGGAAACCATGGAAATCAATTTATCTGAATCGTGATTACCGCTGGAAAATGAAATAACCTCCAGCAATCTCCGGACGCCAGCTTGACCTTTTGTAAACGGGCCTATATCCTCCGGCCTTAACATTGGAGGTTTCCATTCTGTGGCTGGGCTTAGATCATAAATCAGGTTCCCGCCGATTTGTAAAAGATGGTCTTCCACCAAAAAATTCTGACCCCTGAATAAAGACGGAGGCAGAAAAGAAACTTCAATGCATCGTCTATGTAAAAGTCCTCCATCCCGAACCAACCAAAGCATCTCTCCATTGTCTCCTAATAAATAGGTGACACCCGATAGAGTGGCCAAGACCTGTCCGGAGAATCCAGGAGTGGCCAAAAGGTCTTTGGCTTTAAGACCGCTTCGCTTCATGCTCACCCAGCGAAGTGGTCCCTCCATTCTTCTTGGTTGTGATTGAATCAATACCATCAGTCTTACTTGGGTTGGCCAATAACGCCTTCAACCAGCCAATCCATCTTTCCTATATTAGTCAGAGGCCAGAATTCACCGGCTTTCACGCGCTCAACGCCTTTATTGTCTTTAATCGGACCCTGGTAAGCATTCTTCTTGCCATTGATGAATTCCTGCTTTGTTTCGTTTACCAATTTAATGGCATCAGGCGGAACAACCGGACCGAAGGGAGCGATGGTGAGAAAGTCGCTGGCTAAGTTTCCCAAAAGGGCCTCGCTCTTCCATGTGCCGTCCATGACCTGCTTGGCAAAACGGGTGTAGAGTTCACCCCAGGTAAAGGCAATGCCGCTGACCCACCCCTTTGAAGCGAATTTCTGAACCCCAAGGTAATGATAGCCAATGGAGTAAGCCCCGCGTTTCTCAGCGGCTTGTACGACAGTGATGGGGGAGTCCACGATGACCCCTAGGACATCCACTCCCTGATCCAGCAAGGCATTGGTTGCGGTAGCCTCCTTGGGAGCATCCAAAAACGTCCCCATGAAAACCACGCGGGTTTCCATTTTGGGATTTACAGAACGGGCTCCGAGATGGAAGGCATTAATATTGGCCAGGAAAAAACTGATGGGAAGCGCAACCACATATCCAGCCTTGTTTGTTTTCGTGGTCTTTCCTGCAGCAATGCCCATCAGGTAGAAGGCATCCGGAGTGCTGGCCCAATAGGTGCCAAGGTTTGGGGCAAGCTTGTATCCGCCAGGGTGAACGAATTTGACATCAGGGTATTTTTTGGCAACCCTTAAGGCCGGATCGAGGTAGCCAAAACTAGCTGGAATGATCAGCTGGGCTCCCTGTTTGATCATATTCTCCATGACCCGCTCAGCATCAGCCCCCTCAGGGACATTCTCAACCTGGATCACCTCAACGTTCGGCAGATTCTTCTTCATGATCTGAACGCCTTCAGAATGGGCCTGGTTATAACCCGCGTCATTAATAGACCCGATGTGGATAATTCCCACCTTCAGTTTTGCCTGAGCAGTCGGTTCAGGTAATCCCCAGGTTAAAACTAGGGCCAGGCATGTTAGAACAGACAGCAACTTCACAGTAAGGTTCATTTTCTTTTCACTCATTTTTCTTTCCTCCTTTGTTATTTAATAAATACACATTACAAAACTTAACCTCTTTTGCTTATTCTGTTCCCTGGAAGACCCGCCCCAGACTCCCTGGAGTCGCATGACGGCGAGCGCCGCTCCAGATGGCAAGCACCACCAGGCTCAACACATAAGGGAGCATATCCAACAGAAAAGACGAGACTGGCACTCCGCGGGCTTGCATCTGCAGCTGCAGAGAGATTGCCCCTCCAAAGAGCAAAGCTCCAGCAATGGCCCGGAGAGGATGCCATTTAGAGAATATCACCAGGGCAACCGCAATGAAACCCCGTCCAGCGGTCATCCATTCTGCCCAGGTTTTGGCTATGGCTAATGACAGGTGGGCGCCCGCAATACCGCCAAGGATGCCTGCAATGAATAGCGCCTGGTATTGCAGCCTATGGGGATTTTTTCCGGCTGCAAAAGCCGCCGTAGGATTTTCTCCAACAGCCCGCAAGCCCAATCCCCAGCGTGTTCGAAACATTAACCACCATACCAGGACAGCGACTGGAATTGCTGAGTAAACAAGGATGTCGTAATTGAAGAACATTCGGCCGACGATCGGGATATCCGAGAACAAAGGAATCCGTACTTCGTTAAGGCCCTGGATTCGGCTTCCAATAAAAGAGGCTCCGATCATTGCGCTTAAACCAACGCCACAAAACATCAGGGCAAGGCCACTGGCCAATTGATTGGCACGACGGGTAATCACCAGAAATCCAAATACCATATTGAAAAGCCCCCCGGCCAGAGCAGCAGCCAAAACCCCCAAAAGAGGATTGCCGGTCTGGACTGTGGTCGTAAAACCAACGACCGCTCCTATGAGCATGATGCCTTCGAGACCGAGATTGACAATGCCGGTCCGTTCCCCGACAGTCTCAGAAAGAGTAGCATAGAGCAGAGGCGTGCCTGAATGGATTGCTCCTGAGATGATGCTGATTAAAAAAGATATGATCATTTTCCTCCCTTTTTACCGGCCGGCCGGGCCAGCACCACGAATAAGATCAAGGCCATCAGGATGTGGACTCCTGCAGCTGGAATCCTGTGGGTCATCTGGAGAATATCTCCGCCAGCGGTAATGACAGAAAGAAGAAAGGCTGCTGCCACGATACCTATGGGATGGCCGCCGGCCATCCAACTGATCAGAAAGCCAGTGTACCCTAAACCCGGTGAGAGGCTCGGCCGGAGCTGTCCGTGAATAGCCGAAACCTCACCCATGCCGGCAACCCCGGCTGCACCGCCGCCGATCAGCATGAGAAGGATAATATATCGGTTGGTCGAGATCCCGTTTCGCCGAGCGGCTTCCTGATTGACTCCGATTGCCCTCATTTCCAAACCCCAGCGTGTCCGAGACAGGACAAAGTGGAAGAGGATAAGTCCGACAATGGCCAGAACAATCCCTAGGTGGATCCGTGTCCCAAAGAAGGAGGGCAGAATGGCCGCATCCGGAAATGGAGCGCTCTGCGGATAATTTGCGCTCTCTGGATCTTTCCATGGACCGAAGACGAAAAAGTTTACCAGCAGAATGGCCACATAATTCATCAGCAAGGTGGAGATTGTCTCACTGGCCCAGCCTCTGACCCTGAGATACCCGGAGATGGCCCCCCATAGTCCGCCGCCGATAAACCCTAAGATTCCAATCCATGGCAGAAGAAGCCAAACGGGTAAGTTTGTAAAATTGACGGCTCCCCACGTGGCAAATAACGCTCCGATGAAGAGCTGACCTTCTCCACCCACATTGATGAGCCAGATCCTCGATGGCAGAGCCACAGCCAGAGCGGTGAGGATCAGCGGAATCATTTTGACCGCGACTTCCGAAAAGCCATAGGCGCTTCCGAGTGTGGCCGAAAAAATATCTGCGTAAGCCCGCAGGGGATTTTTTCCAAACACTAACAAAATGAGGGCAAAAAACACTAATGCTAAGACGAAAAGCCCGACAAATCGAATAGCGCTGGCCACCCATTGATGATGAAAACCAATTTGCAAAAAAGCCTTATTCACTCTGTTTTGTTTCTCCTTTTGAGCCGGTCATGAGGTAGCCCACTTCGTTAATGCTGACTTGCTGAGGGGTGCTCGTCCCCACAATTCGGCCCTGAAACATGACTACCAGCCTGTCGCTTAGACTAAACAACTCGCCAAGGTCTTCTGAAATAAGGAGGATGCCAGCTCCCTGGTCCCGGGAAGAGGTCAGAACTTTTCTTGCTGAATTGGCGCTCTGCACATCGAGGCCACGGGTAGGATAAAAGGCAATGATCAGTTTTGGGTGGTGAGCCATCTCGCGCGCCAGAATCATCCGCTGGATGTTCCCTCCTGAGAGAATCCCCAGCGGAACATAATAGGGTGGGATATTAAACCCTAATCGCTCAAGCGATGCCTGCAGGTCCGAACGAACCGCCTGCCAATCCATGGATAGGCCGCCTTGCTTCGAATACATCCGGGGGTTGGCCATAGCCATATTTTCCTGCACACTCAGCCAGGGGAAAGCCGCCATTCCCAGGGGATCCTCGGGTATGAAAGCGACTCCGCTTGCGCGGATCCGGGCGACTGACCAGGCAGTTGCTTCCTCTCCATGCAGGTATTTGACTCCTGCAGCGCACTTCTCAAGTCCCAGAACGACATCGCCCAGTTCTTTCTGTCCGTTGCCTGAAACTCCGGCAACGCCGACAATTTCCCCGGGTTTGATGGTCAGGTGGATATCCTTCAAACCCCAAGCCATTCCTTCTGTCTGGGTCGTTATTCCTTTTAATTCAAGGAGAGGCTTTCTTCCATCCGATTGCTTTTCGCTTGGCCGCCCCGGAGATTCCTCGATCTGTCTGCCGAACATCAGCGCAATCAGGCTTCTTTCATTGGCCTCCGAGCCTTTTAGCGTGCCAGCCACTTTGCCGTGGCGCAACACCGTGATCCGGTCAGCGCAGGCTAAGACCTCTTTCATCTTATGAGTAATAAAAACCAGGGCATATCCATCCCGCTTCAAATTTGCAAAGACCTGGAAAAGCCCTTCTATTTCGTGAGGAGCCAGACTCCTGGTCGGCTCATCGAAAATCAATACCCTTGCGTCTGCGAGGAGCAGCTTGAGGACTTCCACTTTCTGACGTTCTCCAACCGAGAGCTGCCAAACATAAGCATGGGGATTCACCTTAAGCCCGTAACGTCCGGAAACTTCTTCAATCCGTTTGATGATCGAAACATGATCCAGGACAAACGGCAAGGTTGGAAGAAAGAGGGTAATATTTTCGGCAACGGTTAAAGCAGGGACCTGTATGAAATCCTGAAAGACCATTCCGATACGAAACTGCCGGGCATCGTGAGGGGATTGGATATGGATGGGTTGATCATTGAGGCGGACCTCTCCAGAATCCGGTCGGTAAAAGCCATAGAGAATCTTCATGAGTGTGCTTTTGCCAGCGCCGTTTTCTCCAAGAAGGGCATGGACCTCACCGCCGTAAATATCGAGATCGACATGATTGTTGGCAAGGACACCGGGAAATGACTTCGTGATGCCTCGTAATGTGAGAAGGGGGATTGGACTCATCTCCGGTTAATTCACCATTTCAGAGGAGTTTAATTTCACATTTATCTATCACAAAGATGGTTCAGAAACAATATGAAAAGGGATTCAAAACCAGCCGAAGGTCTGTTTGATCTCCTCGGTAAACTGCGGGAATGGCGAAGGGGTGAAGGAGAGGAGAAAGACAAGAAACATGAGTATGCCGATGATCTTTCTCTTTCCATCGATGGGCGTCTGGTCGTCGAGCGGCATGGGATGCCGGAAGCCGAAGAGGATCATCAAGATGAGCATGAGGAACCATCCTGGATTATGGAAAATAGTGATAAACCCCATGACCGCGATGGCAATAAGGAAGATGGCACGGCTCTTTCTTCCGAAAAGAGCATAGGCAATATGTCCTCCATCTAGCTGTCCCACTGGAAAGAGGTTGAGGGCGGTGATGAAGAGGCCAACCCACCCGGCATATCCGATGGGATGAAGCATGACATCAATATTTTGAGGAACCTCCCCAATAACCATTTGTTGGATGAAGGAGAAGAGAAAAGGATCTGCCAGACGGAGCATTCCCTCCTTGACCTGGGAGGTCGGTATCAATGTTGAATACTTCAAACCAATGGCAATGGCAGGGACGCTAAGAATAAGGCTGGTCAGAGGTCCAGCCACTCCAGTATCGAAGAGGGCTTTACGAGAAGAGACATTACTCTCCATTCGAATCACTGCACCTAGTGTACCAAAAGGGGAAGGTAACCATCCAATAAAAGGTATATAAATATGGGGAAAGGGTAAAAAATAGGGTAAGGTCGCTCTAATTCGGTATTTCCGGGACATGAGATAGTGTCCCATCTCATGCCCCAGAAGGATAAGAATAATCGGAATTGAGTAACTGAGACCTTCAATAATAGAAAAACTGAACTTCCCAGTTATTGACAATCGTGAACCTCCAACGAAAAGTGTAGAGGCCACCGTCAGGATGAAAAGAACAATATGGATGGTATTGCGGCGCATGAAAAGAAATTATTTCTTTTTCTTATGACGATCCCTGTCGAGTCTCTTTTTGTGTTTATGTTTAGCCATCTTTTTTCGTCTCTTCTTAACGACGCTTCCCATGGATTCACCCCCTTTCTGTCCGAAGTAAGTCAAGGCTAAAGTCTTGAGCTACACTTAATCATTGAACTGTAACTCAACCCCTGCCTGCGGCAGGCAGGCTTTAGGGTTGACCTGATTCTCCCATCAATCGACAATAACATTCGTCTGGGTTCTCAATACGCCTGAAAGACCCTGGATTTTGGTGACAATGAAGTCGCCAAGGATGTTAATGTCCGGGGCCTCGACCAGGGCGATGATATCATAGGGGCCAGTTGTCGCGTTGGCACGCTTCACCCCCTGGATCTTGGAGGCCTCTCTGGCTACATCCCTGGCAGTCCCCGCAGTACATTCGATGAAGACATAAGCAGAGATCGGCATACGATCACCTCCTTTTGGAGATTAAATTACACCAATCCACTTCCAAATTCAAGATTTATTTCACCTTTTATTTCACCTTTCCTAATTCTTTCTCATCGATATGGAAACTGTGCTGGTCTGTTGGGAAGACTCCCTTCAACACGTCTTCCCGGTATGCATCAAAAGCCTTCAACATCTGTTCGCTCAGATTGACGTATCGTTTGGCAAACTTGGGGGTAAAGCGATCGAAGAGGCCGAGCATATCATGAACCACCAGAACCTGGCCATCGCAGTGGACACCTGCACCGATTCCGATAGTGGGGACCTTCAAACGCTCTGTCACCTTCTGGGCGATGGGAGCGGGAACAGCTTCAAGCAGAACTGAAAAAGCTCCTGCATCTTCAAGCTCTAAGGCATCATCTATAATCTTCTGGGCGGCCTGAGCATCCTTACCCTGAACCTTGAATCCTCCGAGCATGGAGATGGTCTGAGGAGTCAAACCGATATGGCCCATCACTGGAATACCTGCCTTCACAATGGCCCTCACGATCTCTTTGACGCTGACGCCGCCTTCGAGCTTGATGGCATCGGCCTTGCCCTCTTTCATAAATCGGCCGGCATTGTAAATGGCATCCTGCTCCGACGTGTTGTAGGACATGAAGGGCATATCGCCGATGATGAGCGCATATTTTGATCCCCGGGTGACGGCCTTGGTATGATGAATCATCTCCTCCATGGTGACCGGTATGGTATTCTCATAACCCAGAACCGTCATCCCCAGAGAATCCCCCACGAGGATCACTTCGATTCCGGCACGATCTTCGAGAAGCGCCATGGGATAGTCATAGGCTGTGAGCATTGAGAACTTCTTTCCCTCATTCTTCATCGTCTGAAGATCTACAGGGGTTATTTTTTTACGATCCATCTTTACCTCCAAAACTCGAAACTCGAATATCGAAATTCGAAACAATCTCAAATGACCAAAAGTCCAATGTTCCAAACAAGACTATCTTAAAGTTTTAAATTTTGAAAATTTGGTATTGTTTCGAAATTCGGATTTCGTGCTTCGTATTTAAAAAGTTTTTTCAATTACTTTAATCAAATCGGTAATCATCCGGTTATAGGGCACAGAAATCCCGAGACGTTCTGCCTCTCTTACCACGGCTCCGTTGATGGTATCGATCTCCGTCTTCCGCTTGCGGTCAAGATCCTGCCCCATGGAACAGCGATTCTCCCGGGTCGCCTCAATCACTGCTTTCACTCGATCAATTGGATTTGCCTCAATTCGAACCCCCTTTTTTTTGGCAACTTCCACAGCTTCTGAAACAAGAGTTTCCATCAATCTCAATGTTTCGGGATGATCTAAAAGTTGTCCGTTCTTTATTCCAAGGAGGGCAGCCAGGGCATTGATACCGACATTGACGAGGAGTTTCTCCCAGACGAGGTCGTTAATGCGTGTCGAGACCTCTGTTTCTATCCCGGCCTTACAAAACATCTGGACGACCTGGTTGATACGACCTGTTACCTTCCCATTCAATTCCCCTACATAGGTTTTTCCCCATCCTGCGTGACGAATACTTCCAGGACCCAGCAGGGTTGCCCCCTGACCCGTCACACCCAAGATCACGTTCTTTCGGTCAATCTGTTTACAGATGACTTCTTCATTGCCCAGGCCGTTCTGAAGGGTGAGGAAGAGGGTATCATCTTTCTTAAGAATCAAGGAGTCTGAGACGGCTTTTTCAGAATGGTAGGTTTTGACAAAATAGAGGATGAGGTCGGCTTTTCCTATGGATCGAACATCCGTGGTAGCGTTGATTGAAATGTTTCGGGTTGTTCCCTTTTTCTCGATGGCAAGGCCTTTTGAACAGATGGCATCGATATGTTCTTTCCAGACATCGACAAGCCAAACCTCCTGTCCGGAATGGGAGAGGAGTCCTCCGAAGAGGCTACCCATTGCACCCGCACCAATGATCACCGTCTTCATAGTCTCGCCTCATTTCGTAGTAAAGAAAATTAACAGAGGCTATGTGAAAAATCAAGATTTCAAAATATTTGTAAAAAAGCTTGACAAAAGAATAAGAAAATGGTATTACCATAATCCAATAATACAAAAAGAGGAAGAAAATGCAAAAACCCCTTTCATTTAAACCACTTAAAAAGATCCGCCTTTGCGAAGAGGTGGCTGACCAAATCAAACAACCCATTTTCGATGGGAAGCTGCAACCAGGGGATAAACTACCTGGCGAGCGAGAGCTGTGTGAAATGTTCAATGTGGGCCGACCCACAATTCGAGAGGCACTACGAACTCTTAGTATTATGGGTTTAATCGAAGTTAATACTGGCAAGAGGGGATCTATCGTAAAAGAGTGTGATATTACGCAATATATGGAAGCTATGCGAGAGCAGCTTTCATGGTTAATCAAGGTCGAAGAAAAGACCATCAGAGACTTATGGGAAGTCCGAAAGTACATAGAACTTGGGATAGCTCATTCTGTCGCTGCCAATGCAAACAAAAGTGATCTTGAAAAGTTGGATCGAATTATAAAAAAGATGGAATCTTGTTCCAGTGATATTCATGCATATTTTCCTATCGCTGTAGAGTTTCACAAAGAATTATCCCTAATTACAAAAAACAAGATATTTTACATAGTTTGGGGACTATTTCAAGATATCCTCCTCAAAGGATATGTCCCAATTTTGGGTGAAATATTTCAAGAAGGACCCTCCAAGCTTCTTGAATCAAACAAGATTCTTTTAAAGGCCATAAAATCAAAGGACTTGAGAGCTATTGACAAGGCGATGGAAATTCATGCAGAGGAAGAAAAATTTTTCAGGAATCAATTCAACAAGATTAAGAAATAGGGGTATGTCTAACAAGTTCAAATAGTGGTTTCGATGAGAAAAGAAGAGATGAGGGGGAGGCAAATATGGATGGGAATGAAATATTGAAGAAGCCCGTTGCGATTTTAGGTGGAGGTGCCTGTGCCCAGACTTTCGCTGCGGAGTTTACTCTATCAGGACATAATGTACGCCTTTATGAACTCCCAGAACTCGCAATGGAAAGTTTGGGAGATGTTTTGAAGACGCATGAGATAGAGCTTGGAGGCAAACAGCTTAATTTCAAATGGTTCAGGAGAACAGGTGTTGCCAAGGTTGATGTTGTAACTACGGAGATAACTGAGGCGCTCAAAGGGGCTGGTTTAGTGATTGTTGCCATTCCGGCAAAGGGCCACAAAGCATTCTTTGAAAAAATGATTCCATGCCTTGAGGACAACCAGGTGATAAGCATATTCCCGGATAACTTCGGATCCTTAATCCTCAAGAATATGGTGCGTGAAAAAAGAATTAATATAAATGTCATGATTGGTGGATGGAGTTCCATGCCATACGGCGTGAGAATAATTGAGCCTGGCAAGCTTGATTGTATTATCAGGATTCGCAATCTCCTCTGTGATGCCCTTCCAAGCAAGGACGGAGATAAATTCTTTGAGATCTTAAAGGGAATTCCTGCTTTCGATGGAGCCGTGGAGCTTAAAAGGGGAGACACAATCATTGGAGTTGACCTTTCCAACCCAAATCCGGCTGTTCATATTCCTGGGTCAATCCTCAATGTGGGTGCCATGGAGGTCTCAGAAATGGAGGGCATCTTAGGTATTCCGAGTGGCAAATACTCCATGTACAAATATGGAATGAGTCCTGCAGTATCCAGGGTTCAGTTAGCCTTTTATCAAGAGGAGAGAAGGATCGCAGACGCCATGGGAATAAAGATTATTGAACACCGAGAGGACCAATTCTTCTGGAAGGGCAGCATCATGGGCATAGAATATTGGGTTCCATTTGCAGATGTCGTTCTTCCACCAATCGTTGGACCTGATTCCGTTGAACATCGCTATTTTACTGAGGATATACCAGTGGGAGCAGTCGTACGATACCGTCTTGCCCAAAAAATTGGGGTAGAGGTTCCAATCATAGAATCGCTGATACGGATAGGATCGATAACGTGTAAACGAGATTTTCTCAAAGAGGGAATATCTTTAAAAGAACTGGGCATTGAAGAATTAAATAAAGAGCAAATAGTCAGATATGTGAGGGAGGGGGTAAGGCCATCATAATGGCCGGAGAAGAAGGGATTTGATCATTAAAGTTAACTACTCCATAAGCGTGTTTAACAAATCAAGAAAAAAAGTAATGATTTTTGCAAATAAACAATTTTTTCAAAAAGGACTCCGAACACAACTTTGTAGAGGCTAAAAATGCAAGAACAATTTGACCTATTAATAAAAAATGGTCATTTAATAGATGGAACAGGAAATCCATATTACAGGGCAGATATTGGAATAGCAAACGGACAAATTATCCGGATCAATAGGGAGATTAATCAAAAGGGTTCGCAACGGGTTATCCAGGCTGATGGCTCAATAGTAAGCCCAGGGTTTGTTGATACACATAGCCATGATGATCTATATCTTCTGATCAATCCCACCTGCGACGAGAAGATATTACAGGGGGTTACTACAATAGTGATTGGGAATTGTGGTTTTTCCATGACGCCCATATCAGAGGACCACAGGACGGATATTAAAGACACCTTGAGGGTGATGGGTGGGGAACACTTATCGGAAGAAGATTTGGAAATCCGTTCTTTTGATGATTACTTGAGAAAGCTCGAAGACCTAAAACCGGGAATCAATATTCTTCCCTTGGTCGGTCATTCCACTGTTAGAATCGCAGTATTGGGTTCAGCGAACCGTGTGCCAACAGATTCCGAACTAAAGAGGATGAAGGAGTTGGTCGCGAATGCGATGGGAGATGGTGCTTGGGGGATATCAACCGGCCTCATCTATGCACCAGGAAATTATGCGGGGACAGATGAAATCATTGAGCTCAGCAAAGTCGCCAGTCAATTTAATGGCATCTATGCATCTCATATTCGAAGCGAGGGTGATTCGCTAATTCCCGCCCTAACCGAAGCTATAAAAATTGGTGAAGAAGCAAACATACCAGTCCATGTTGCACACCACAAGGTAATCGGCAAGAACAATTGGGGCAAGAGCGTTGAAACACTGAAGATGATGGCAGAGGCGAGAGCTCGAGGGGTTGAAATAACCTGTGACCAGTATCCCTACAGAGCCGGAAGTACCTTCCTGGCTGCAGTTCTTCCACCAAGCATCTTGTCGGATGGCCCGGAGGTATTTTCAGAAAAGTTGAAGGATCCGACCATTCGGCGGGAGGTAATTGCAGAGATTGAAAAAGGCGGAGAGGGACAATGGGAAAATTTAATAAAAGGAGCAGGTTTTGAAAATCTGGTCATCTCAGCATCCCCAAACCATCACGATTATATTGGTAGGTCCATTGCTGACATAGCAAAAAGAGAAAATAAAAGTCCTTATGACGTGATCTTTGACCTTGTTGTTGAGGAAAAAAGAGGTACTATCATAATCCTTTTTGTGATGAGTGAGGAAGACATCAAAAGAATCATACAAAGCCCCTTCACAATGATCGGAACAGACGGGATTCCCGGCTTTGGAGTGAGCAAGGTTCACCCGAGGTTCACCGGAACGTTCCCAAAGGTACTTGGGAGATACGTCAGAGAGAAAGGCCCTTTGAGCCTCGAGGAAGCAATTAGGAAGATGACCTCCCTTCCCGCACAGACATTCCGAGTGAAGAAAAAGGGATTATTGAAAGAGGGATTCGATGCAGATATTGTTATTTTCAATCCCAAGACAATCATAGATAAGTCAACTTATGAAGACCCGAAACAAAAACCCGAAGGCATAAGCTACGTCCTAGTAAACGGAGAAATTGCGGTGGACAACGGGAAGGTGATGGGTGCGACTTCAGGAAAGGTATTAAGGCACAAAAAGCCGTGAAAGGAGGTGAAACTGGAACAATGAGACAGGGATGAATATCAATAAAGTGGATTTTTCAAAAAGTTCCACTCTTTATCAGAAGATTTCGTTATTAAAACAGGAGGATAACATGAAAAAAAGAACGATTTATGCTGTAATAATAATATCTATTTTGTTAGCTCTTCCTTTGACCGTCACTCTGGCCGCAGAAAAGCCTTCGAAGGTGAAGTACGCGCACTTAGGACCTCCAAAACCCTTTGATGATGCCATTCATGCTGCCGCTACTGCCTTCAAGCATATACTCGAAAAGAGAAGCAGCGGTAGGTTTCAAGTCGAAATCTATCCAGCCGGGACGTTAGGGAAAGAGATAGACATGATGGAGGCCGTGAAAAATAACGTGATTCAAGTCCATGCGGCATCCATGGGAGGGTTATTTAGAATTTTTCCAACCGCTTTACTTCTTAATGCCCCCTTCGTATTTAGGAACGAGGCGATTGCCGTTGAAGTCCTTGAAGGGAAGTTTGGCCAAAAGCTACTTGACGCTTTCACTGAAAAAACAGGAATCAAAGGACTTGCGAATGTCGATTTATATTCGTATTTAGCCATCACCAATAGCGTTAAACCGATACGAACCCCATCGGATATGGCGGGGCTCAAATTTCGGGGGATGGACACCTTGCAGGTTACTATGTTTAAAGCCCTCGGCGCAAGTGCCATTCCTGTCGCATGGCCTGAGACATTCACCGCTCTGCAGACAGGTGTTGTCCATGGACAGACAAATCCAATTTCTATTGTCAGCTGGGCAAAATTGAATGAGGTTCAGAAACATCTGACAATTGTCAACTCCCAATATGGTGTCCAGTGGCTCGTATGTAACAAGCAGTGGTACGACACCCTTCCCCCTGAGGATAAGATGATCGTTCGCGATGCCGCTAAGGCGGCAATAACCACATCGAGGGGGCTAAGCGTTTTGTTAGAGGAAAAGAGCATCGGAGAGTTAAGGGAACGAGGGATGAATGTGTATGCCCTTTCTGATAAAGAGATTCTCGAATTTCAAAAGCTCGCTCGGCCAGCATGTCTTGATTGGCTCAAGACACAAATGGATCCCAAGTGGGTGGATGAATTCTTGAGAGTCATTAAAGAAGCAGAGACGAAATTGGGCTATCTATAAATAGATGTGATATTTATATGACGGCCTCTTCTTGAGACACCGAATTGTTTTTGCAAGATTTTGCAGGGTCTTTGGCAAGCTGCACAAGGAGCGGAATTAGTCGCCTCTTGCATCATTGGGGTGTTAAATCACTCAATCGCGCCAAGCTTAAGGGTTCATTTCAACTTCTATAGAGGAGATATCCGAATCATATAGTCGTCGGGAGAGTGAAATGCAGGATATGTCATGGCGAGCTCAAGCCATAAAGGTATCAGATAAAATAGGATATGTTATTGAGATGACTTCCGCTGCATTTTGCGTTTTTATCTATGCGATTATGATTGGGGTCGCACTTCTTGGTATTATCTTCCGCTATATAATTTATAATCCCTTTGAATGGACCGAGGAATTGGCACGTCTCTTAATGCTCTGGCTGGGGTTTTTAGCGATCAGCGTCGCCTTGCGGAAAAGGGAACACATTGCCATCCAATTCATAGTCCAGAAACTGCCTTATAAGGTATCAAAGGTCTTAGAATATTGTGTCGATTTGCTCATCGCCTTTTTCTTAATTATCCTTATAAAACAAGGATATCTTATGACGAGCAGAACTATTCTAACGACAAGTACTCTGAATATCTCCATGTTCTGGCCCTATTTAGCTGTCCCCCTCGGGGCTTTCATCAGCTTACTTCAATTGATCCTAAACGTAACCAAGAAAATCCTGTCGGAATCTGGATCAACATAAGACCATATTATACGAGTGTTCAATTTACTTACACTCAACAATCTGAAGTGGAGTTAATAGGAAACGCTAAAAGGGCAATGGTAGAAGGAGAATATTATGGCCTTGTTCATTTTCGCAGTCTTTTTTCTACTGATGGCAATCGGCACGCCAATCGGCTTCGTCATGGGTTTGACTGCACTCTTTGGATTCTATAAACTTAATAATCCAGCCGTTTTAACTATGCTGCCCCAGATTTTTTTCTCCGCGATGGACAACTTTGCATTACTGGCACTCCCCTTTTTCATTTTGTCCGGGGATATTATGAACAGAGTGGGATTAACAGAAAAACTTATCGATTTTTCTAATGTTTTATTTGGTAGGCTGAGAGGAGGATTGGCACAGGTTAACATCGTAACGAGCGTCATCTTTGGTGGCATCTCAGGTTCTGCGGTAGCGGATATGGCTGCGCTGGGTAACATTTTCATCCCTTCCATGACAAAAGAGGGCTATGGTAAAGATTTCAGCACGGCCCTTTCCGTGGCATCATCCATCATTGCTCCCATTATCCCCCCCAGCATCATTATGGTGATTTATGGCGCGATAATGGGCGTATCAATCGCAGGCCTTTTCGCGGCGGGGATTGTCCCTGGCTTCATGATATGCGCTGGGTTGATGATCTTAACGCGGATTATTTCTGGGAAGAGAAATTACCCAAAACATACTGAAAAGGTTACCCTCCATAAATTATTCTCCAGCACCAGGAGAGCCATATGGGCGCTCATCATGCCCGTGATCATTTTGGGAGGTATCTTAGGTGGCATTGTTACGCCAACCGAAGCGGCGGCCATTGCAGTTGGCTACGCATTGCTTTTAGGTCTTCTTATATATCGGAACCTTTCTCTCAAGGATCTGTTCCAGCTTTTTTACAGGGGTACTGTGATGATGGGAATCGCTGCTTTACTCATGTCCTCTGCCGCAGTACTCGCCTGGCTCTTAGCGAATGAGCAAATACCGACGATCGTGGCGAAATTCTTCCTCTCGATCACTCATAACAAGTATGTGATCCTACTCCTCATAAATTTATTTTTAATCTTAGTTGGTATGTTAATGGATATAGTGGCTGCCCTCGTGATACTCGCTCCTATTTTAGCCCCCTTGGCAACTAATTTGGGAGTCCATCCGTTGCATTTTGGGATTATAATGTGTGTAAACTTAAACATCGGGTTAATGACTCCACCTGTGGGTGGAAGCCTGTTTTTTGGGATGATCATCAGCCGCTTGAGTATGGGCCAAATCCTTAGGCAAATGTGGCCATTTTGCCTCGTAGAGGTTTTTGTTCTTTTCCTTATTGTGTATATTCCAGACTTAACAATGTTTATACCAAAATTATTAGGCTTTTACTATTGAAGAGGCTTGTTTAAGGAAATGATTCCCCCATGGTATCTGAAGGAAGGGGCAAGCGCATTCTATAGAACAATTTGCTTGTTTGGTAAAATTAAAATAATTTTAGTTTAAATAAAAATATCTTGACAGACTTCTTAAAATATTTTAATTAAAAATTATGATCACCGTGGATATCAAACACGAGGTAAAGAACCTCCACATAGGAAAGAAGATCCGGGAGCTCCGGAAAAAGGCAGGCCTCGTCCTTCAGGATATTTCCAACCAGACAGGCCTTTCCAAGCCCCTTCTTTCACAGATTGAGAAGGAAGTGATCTCCCCTCCTATTGCCACCCTGCTTAAAATTTCAAAGGCCTTAAACGTCAGCATCGGTTTTTTCTTCCAGGACAGCGATCCGGAAGAAAAGGTGGCGCTCGTGAGAAAGGACGAGAGCAAGGTGATTGACTCCCGGCATTTCGGCAGGGAGGAGAGCGGCTACTATTACGAGGCCCTTGCTTACAAGAAGTCAAAAAAAAATATGGAGCCCTTCTTGGTGGAGTTTAAAAGGCAAAAGGCTGATAAATTAACCTATTTCAGCCATGAAGGTGAAGAATTCATCTATCTTTTAGAAGGGACTCTGGAATTCAGGACAGAGAACCAACAATATGTCCTCCATCCAGGAGACTCCCTCTATTTTGAGTCCTCGATCCCCCATGCTTATAGGGCATTGGAGAGAAGAAACGCAAAGGCTTTAACAGTGGTCTATCCAGTAAGATAGAAGGTGTTCAGAGTATTGAGGTTGGGGTGACGAAGCCTGTTTGGGGTTCAAAGGTTAGCGTGATAGGGTTAACGATTATAATTTTAAGATGGAAGACGTAACCTAACAACGAAACTGGCCTCTTAACGCTAACCTTTGAACCAAAGACGATTTTATGAGGTAAGGGATGATTGAGATTCGATTTCATGGAAGGGGAGGGCAGGGGGCGGTCGTGGCTTCCAAAGTGCTTGCCGTTGCCTTTTTTCACGAAGGGCTCTATGTCCAATCTTTTCCCGCCTTCGGTGTCGAGAGGCGGGGGGCTCCTGTGATGGCCTTTTTAAGGGTTGACAGGGATCCCATCCAACTGAGGGTAAATATCTATGAACCCGATCACCTTATCGTTTTAGACCCTACCTTGATCGGGACAGTGAATGTCACCTCCGGTTTAAAACCAAATGGATGGATTCTGATCAATTCAGCCCATTCTCCGGAGACCTTTAATGATCTGAAGAATTTCAGAATCGCCACGGTGGATGCTACAGCTATTGCCATCCGGAATGGTTTGGGCTCCCGAACAAACCCGATTGTTAATACCGCCATCTTAGGTGCTTTCTCGAAGGTAAGTGGACTGGTGGGAATAGACTCTGTAGCCCTGTCAATCCGTGAGGAAACTCCCGGAAAGAAGAATGAGAATGCCAAAGCGGCAAGAGAAGCATTTAATGAAGTTAAATTCGAAATTCGAAGCACGAAATCCGAAACAATCTCAAATGACCAAAATATTGAATTCAAAACAAATAATTCTTAAAGTTTCGGTTATTTGAACATTTGAATTTGTTTCGAAATTCGATATTCGGATTTCGGATTTTATTACAGACGCAATATCACTCCATTCATAACTGAAAGGAAAAGATGTCCAAACAAATTACCTTCAATAAGGTTTCTGAGATGCCGATGGTTGCTGTCTCCTCCGGAGATATGGAGTGGAACAAAACCGGAGCCTGGAGAACGCAGCGTCCTTTTTATGAGGATAAGACTCCCCCCTGCAGTGCGGCCTGTCCAGCAGGAAATGATATCGTTAAATTCATCCAAAAAATTTCACAGGAAGATTTTGAAGGAGCATGGAATACCATCAAAGAGGAGAGCCCTTTTCCGGGGGTCTGTGGTAGGGTCTGTTTCCATCCCTGCGAATCGAAGTGCAATCGAGGGTCGTTAGATGAGCCCATTGCGATTCACGCCCTGGAGAGGTTTGTGGGGGACTTTGGTTCTCGCCTCAACAAAAAGATAGGGAAAGCAGGAGAAAAGAGAAAGGAGAAGGTTGCCATTATCGGTTCCGGACCAGCAGGGATGAGCTGTGCCTATCATCTTGCGAGGTTACGGTATGATGTGACGGTCTTTGAATCGTTTCCTCTTGCAGGTGGCATGCTCAGAATGGGAATTCCCTCCTACCGATTGCCCAGGGAAGTGCTGGACAGGGAACTATCAGATATTGAGGCTCTGGGAGTTCAGATTAGGACCGGTGTCTTCCTGGGTGAGAATTTAAAATTTGAAGACTTGAAGAATTATCAGGCTGTCTTCATCAGTACAGGGGCACATCTGAGTAGAGGTCTGCATATTCCGGGGGAGAGAGAAAAGGGCGTTTTGAGCGGCCTCGATCTTCTCAAGAAGACTAACCTACGCAAAAGGGTAAAGCTAGGCGATAAGATCGCTGTCATCGGTGGAGGAAATACAGCCATTGATGTTGCCCGATCTGTTATCCGGCTGGGCAAGAAGGCAACCATTCTCTACCGTCGTTCCAGGGAGGAGATGCCTGCCTTCGAAGATGAGATCCTGGAGGCTCTCGAGGAAGGTGTGAAGATAAGGTATTTGGTCAATCCCATCAGGGTGGGAAAGAAGAATGGTCTGAAACGGTTGGAATGTTTGCGAATGGAATTGGGTGAGAAGGATGAGAGTGGCCGGAGAAAACCCGTTCCCATTCCCAACTCACGTCTTTACATTGATGTGGACCATGTAATCGTTGCGGCAGGCGAAGAGATCGAGGCCTCTGTTCTTCCGGAGGGATTGGAGAAAAGGGAAGGGATCATCGTAACACGGAGAGATGGAAGCACAGGAATCAAAGGAATGTTTGCCGGCGGAGATCTTACCTCGAATCAGCGAACCGTAGCCCATGCCATCGGTTCTGGTAAAAAGGCAGCCATGGCCATCGATGCTTTTCTGAAGGGAAAAGATTCGGAAGAAGCCATTGTTCAGAATCTCATCGGAGAAGGTCCATCGTTCTCCATCTTCGGATATCTCCATCCCGGAGAAAGATTGAGAAACCCCCACGTGGTGGCTTTTGAAGAATTGAATATGGACTACTTCGACCCTGCGAAAAGGCAGGGAGAGGAGAAGAGGGCCATAAAAGAAAGAATCAAAGGATTTAAAGAAGTTTCATCGACTCTTTCTGCGGGGATTGCCATGGAAGAGGCTGAGCGATGTTTCAATTGTGGCACCTGCAATGCGTGTGAGGTCTGTTATGTCTTCTGTCCGGATGCTTCCGTGTTAAAAAGAGAAGAGATTTTTTCCCATGAAATGAATTATGATTATTGCAAGGGCTGTGGCATCTGTTTCACCGAATGTCCCCGGGGAGCAATCTCTTTAAAAGAGGAGGCGAGATGAAGAGGGTCATCACAGGAAATCAGGCCGTTGCCTATGGAGTCATCTTGAGTCGAGTGGATGTCATCTCTGCCTATCCGATTACACCTCAGACAACGATTGTTGAAGAACTTTCAGAACTAATTGCAAGTGGCCGGTTAAAGACAAAATTTCTGAAAGTTGAATCCGAGCATTCTGCTATGGCCGCCCTGATCGGAGCCTCCACCGGAGGAGTGAGGACCTTCACAGCGACCTCTTCCCATGGATTGGCTTATATGCACGAGATGCTTCACTGGGCCTCAGGGGCGAGGCTTCCCATCGTGCTGGTTAATGTCAATCGAGCCCTTGGCGCACCCTGGAACATATGGGGCGATCAGACCGATTCGGTTTCTCAGCGAGATACAGGATGGATTCAACTCTACTGCGAAAATAACCAGGAAGTCCTCGATACGATTCTGCAGGCTTATATGATTGCGGAAACAATCAGGCTACCTGTGATGGTCGTCCTTGATGCCTTTGTTCTTTCCCACACTTCAGAACCTGTTGACATCCCAAGCATCGAGGAAGTAGATTCCATGTTACCACCTTTCTGCCCGGATTACCCCATTGATACCCAGGAACCGAAAGCCTATTCTGGCATTACCACTCCCGATCATTTTTTAGAGTTTAAATACAAAACCCAGAAGGCCATGGAGGAGGTTGCAGAGGTTGCCAGGAAGGTGGACGAAGAATTTAAATCCCGGTTTGGCCGGGGGTATGGAGCGATTGAACGATATGGAAAAGAGGAGGCCGAAATTTTACTTTTGACCTCCGGGACAGTGACCAGCACCTCCAGGATGGTTATCAAAAAGATGGTTGAACAGGGGATGAGCGTCGCAGGAATCAAGGTCAAACGATTTCGTCCCTTCCCATCTGATGAGGTTTACAATGCCATTCAGGGAGCAAAGAAAATTGCTGTTATTGACCGGAATCTTTCTGCCGGGGTAGGTGGTGTCTTTGCTCAGGAGTTGAGAGCCTCTTTGTATTCTCGACAGGAGAGGCCCCAGGTTTTTGGGTTCGTCTCCGGATTGGGTGGAAGGGATATCACTCCGTCGTTGATCGAAGAAGCGATTCGATATACAATGGAACATGACCAGCCCGAAGGAGATATTGTGTGGCTGGGTTTGAAAAGATAAATCCGAAATCCGAATATCGAAATCCGAAACAAATCCAAATGTGCAAAAAATCAAATTATTTAAATTTTTATTCGTTTTGAATATTTGATTATTTGAGATTGTTTCGAATTGGTCCTGCTGGACGCTTCGCCCGGATTTCGTGCTTCGGATTTTTGGAGATCCAAAATAGAAAGAGGACTCAGATGCATAAGATAAAAGTTCCCATCGAAGAAAACCTTGGTCATGGTCATCTGGCCTGCGCCGGGTGCGGAGCTGCTGTTGCGATGAGGCTAACCCTAAAGGCACTGGGGAAAAAAACCGTCATGGTCTTTCCTGCGTCCTGCTGGTCGATCGTTCCAGGATCGTGGCCTCATTCCAGTTATCAAATTACGGCGATCCATGCCGGATTTGTCACAGGGGCTGCAACTGCATCAGGAGTCAGGGCGGCACTGGATGTTCGAGGGGACAATGAGACCCTGGTGGCCGTGTGGGCCGGAGATGGCGGAACTTTTGATATTGGTCTTCAGGCTCTCTCCGGTGCGGCAGAGAGGAATGAGAATTTACTCTATATCTGTAATGACAATGAAGGTTATATGAACACAGGCACCCAGCGAAGTTCAGCCACACCGCTTATGGCCTGGACCACGACCACTCCGGTGACTCAACCCAAAGAGAATCCCAAGAAAGACATCATGGCCATCATGGCTGATCATCATATCCCCTATGCCGCTACTGCAACCATCGCTTATCCAGAAGACCTCGTGAGGAAGTTGAATAAGGCCAGGGGAATTGAGGGAACGCGCTTCATCCATCTTTTTTCTCCCTGCCCGCCAGGCTGGAAGATGGCCTCGGAACAGACCATCAAAATTTCAAGACTTGCCGTCCGCTCAAGGATCTTTCCGCTTTATGAAATTGAGGATGGAAGATTTTATACACTTCAGGAAGAGTCCCGTGTTGTTCCCGTGAAAGAATATTTAAAAGCTCAGGGACGCTTCAACCACCTGACGGAAAAGGATATTGAGATCACGCAGCAAAATGTGGACGATACCTGGGAGCGCCTCCTCCGAAAAGCCCGCTGTTGAATCGTTGATGAAATGATCAAGGAAGGTGTTTCAGATCCTCTTTATCCTTATACCGGCCGCATGCCTGTTTGTTGGTTTTAAGATCTTCAAGTGAAATGAAGTTCACCGGTATGTCATCTATGTCTATCACCTCCCGTCGTAAATAGCATTCTTCAAAGTTTACACCGGAGGCCCCTGTTATTATTTCGATTCTGACGGGGGGAACACCCATCCGGATTATTTTGTCCTTTTCGATAAATAGGTCCTTTATCGCTTCCTTTTCCGGCATACCAAACTCACGAAGCACCTGTGCCGCCTTTTCGGCATTCACTTCACTGACTGCGATCCATATATCCATATCACCCGTGGCTCGCGGATAACCATAATAACCCACAGCATATCCGCCAACCACAAGGTACTTAACTCCGTATGAGTTCAACAGTCTCAAGAAATCTTTGAAGTCTGGATGTAGTTCGATCTGTGCCATAAACCATCCTTCGGTTAATCTCGATTGCGTTCAGGCGGTCAGCCTTTCCACGGGACAACCAATATTGTTTCTCCTCCGTGAATTCGTCAAGAGAAGAGACCGTAAGTCGCGTTTTATCCAGACGGGGTGTTTCAGAATCCATATCTCATTATTCCTTTCAATCTTCTCGCATGGTTATGGTGGATTCCATGCTGTCTAACCATTCAGCCCATAACGACTCTTGTTCCCATTGCCGATTATACTATACACCGTTTTCAGAAATTAGGGAAGAAAGAATTGCAGGAAGTATTTTTAAGGCTGGACCGTGGCTATACGTTTAAATCCTGCCTTTCACATTTTGTCCCAACTGTTAATCGTTAAATCATCTGGATCAGGAGGAGGAGATTGAAGACGATCCAGGCTGACCATCATATCCCTAACTGGGAACGCCTCCAGAGAAAAGCCCGCTGTTGAATAAGAAAAAGATTCGGTCAAGGTTTGTGAAATAGGTTTGTGAAATATTTTCGATAGCCGAATCGGGGAAAATGGGGTTTAGCTTCCCCTTCCTAACACCATCACTTCTATTTGATCCACCCGTTCAAAATGTTTATCCCTTGTCAAAAGGGTCCCTCCGATCTCCATACAACATGCAGCAATCCAAACATCATTGATGGGTATCTTCATTCCTTTTTTCTGTAAAGACCAATAGATCATCGCATACTTTCTCGCGACATCGTGATTCACATCAATGGTTTCAATTTTCAAACGACTCACAACCTGACGCAATTTTTTTTCATTGAACTGCTGTCTGCTCCCCTTCATGAATCCAAAAAGAAGCTCTCCCATCACGACAGAAGGGATATATATAAATTGCCCATAGGTTGCGATTGCATCTACGACATCGGTCAGCCCCTCTGCAAAGTCACAATAGATGTTTGTATCCAGGACAAGCTTCAATCCCAATCCTCCGCTTCCACCTTATTAAAAATTTCAACTGCCTTCCTAAGTTCTTCGGCCTCTTCATGGGAAAGCCATCCCGATAGCTCTCTGACGATTTGTTCGCGACCCTTCACAAGACCCATTTTTTCATCCACTGCTTCAAGGATGAAGGTTGTCTTCGTTTTTTTGCTTTTTGCAGCCGCCTTTTTAATCATTTCATCTTTTTCAGAAGGGATTCTCAAGCTTAAAGGCATCGTCCTCCTCCCTGTATCTCATTATTCCATATTGTATCTCATAGGAGAAATCCAGTCAATCGTTTTGTTAAGGACTAATCTTTTTATCCTTTTCGACTGGTCGTAACAACAGAGCCATCCTTTCATAAAGCGATCATTTTCAACAACACCCATATTCTAATACAAGAAAGGGCATGCCCTCGTTAGAGAAATGATTAGACGGGGAGTTCAGATTTTTCTCAGAATAAAAAAACCTTACTGAAAAATTCAGTCAGAGAGTATGGAGGTATTGGTTACAAGAACCAGTTAGAAGTGATCACCTTGTTTTGAGTTTTACCCCGTTAGAAAGCCCCCCTGCTTGCCCCCTGCGAAGCTTAGCTTCTATCGGGACTTGCAGCAGGGATGAGTTAATTTCCTTTTGAGCAAACACGGGGTTTAAAGCCCCGTGTGAGCCATCCCATTGGAAAGTCGAAGACTTTCTAACGGGGTTTATCTTCCCAACACAACTTCACATATGTCGATATGGAATTTCCGCTGCCTGACACCGAGCTTTTTTTCGCTTCACTGATAAATGTCTTTGCGATGCCCCACTTTAAATATCAAAACCGTAAGCTCATCGTCTTGGATCGAGTAGACGATGCGATACCGTCCTTGACGGAGTCGATATCTTTCTTGACCCGTCAACTTTTCGCAACCCCATGGCCTTGGGTTCCCGGCAAGACCCTCGATACGTTTGAGGAATTTTTTCAAATCCTTCCTGGGTATTGTGGAGAGGTCTTTTTCAACAGATGCTTTGAAATGGACTTTATATGCGGCCATCTCTTTTTAGCCTTTTGACCATTTCGTCATAGCTAATCAATGGCTCTCCAGCCCTTTCTTCAAACGCCATAATATCCTCAGCATCTTCTGCAAGGGCTTCTCTGACGGCATTATTAACAAGTTCTGATATTGATCGTGAGGTCACCACGGCCTTAAGCCGTAACGCTTTATGTAACTCGGGGTCCAAATATATTGTGGCCCTTTTAACCTGGGTAGTCATGATGTTCCCTCCGGATGATGTTATATCACTTTAACACCATAACACCAAAACGTCAAACATCCAATTTCAATATCAGAGCGAACCCAAGCGCTTATTCCGGACTCTTCAGATTTAAATTGTTTTAGAACCTAGGCCTCCACAGCAAGTGGCTTTAGATCGGAACAGTCGGCCGGATTCAGCGGAATAGGCAGCTGGCCGGTTGTTTGTTGGTTTTATAAATGAGATTGGATCAATTGCGGAGATAGGGGTTTTACCCTCTGCCAATCATTCGATGTGTGCTCTGCCTGCCACAAATCATAATTCTTTTGCAAATTGAGCCAAAGATCAGCGGAAGTATTAAAGGCACGGGCCAAACGAAGCGCCATATCCGGAGTAATGGCTCCCCTTCCATTTAGAATTTTCGATAATGTCTTCCTTGAAACGCCGAGAACCGATGCAAGCTCACTAATCGTGATCGCTAAAGGCTTCAAATAATCTTCTCTTATAATATTCCCCGGATGCGTAGGTTGTCTCTCCATTCTTCTCATGTCTTCACCTCTCAATGATAATAATCATAATCCACAATATAGGCATCACCGTCAATAAACTCAAGAATGACTCTCCAATTCCCAGAAACCTTTACAGCATATTGGTCCTTTTTATGTTCGGAAAGAGTTGCTTTCCTTTCATCAGCCCTCTTAGGTCAAGCTACCCCCTGTCATTAGGGAACCATCTCCGGTAATTTTGAAAAGGCATTGACAAACCCCAGAGGGTATGATAACGTTGTTCTAAAAATAAAAACACTGTTCATATTATCTGAACAATAGGGCGATACGGACTTTGAAGACCATCAAAAAGGGTTTGGCTGTTTTAGACACATTTACCCAGGAGGACCCAAACCAGGGGGTAACGGAGATTGCCCGAAAATTAGGTTTTCACAAAAGTACCGTTTTTGCCATCCTCTCCGCTCTCAGGGAAGCGGGCTACGTCCTTTATGATACATCCTCGCGCCGGTATTTTTTAGGTTTCAAAGTTGTCGAACTTGCGGGTAGGGTGCTGTATCACAAAGACTTTAAAGAACTTGCCCTACCAATTCTCAAAGCATGTGCGGATAAAATCGAGGAAGATGTAGGATTGAACATCATGATCGAGGGGAAAAGAGTTTGTATTGCGCTGGTCGAAAGCCGTTATTTCGTCAGACAGCTGGTCCCTCTTGGCAAAGCCCTTCCACTCCATTGCAGTGCGGCCGGAAAGGTCTTGATGGCCTATCTTGCTCCAAGTGAAATCGACATAATCATCACCCGCTACGGTCTCCCGGCATTTACGGATAACACGATTACAAATAAAAAACATCTCCTTGATGAACTTCGGAAAATCCGGGAGAGGGGTTATGCTGAAAGCCGGGAGGAATTTGGAAAAGACGCTGCTGCACTGGCATTTCCTGTCTTTGACGGAAACAGAAGACTTGTCGCCTCTCTGTCGATTCAGAGCACAATCAACCGTCTGAATCAGACCTCGCGGCAACGGTATGTCATGGAAGGACTCCATGCCGCCAGGGAAATTTCGGGGCGGGTGGCCTCCATGTCTCTGTAAATGGGGAATGATGGCTCGATGCAGCCGAAACAGGGTACAAAAGCAGTTCAATTTATTTCAAAAGAAGGAGGATTTGCCATGGTGAAACGAATTGGTTGGATAGGAATTATTTTGGTGTTGATCGGGAGCCTAACATCACTGGCCTTTTCCGCTGATAAGGTGACCTGGCGGTTGGGTGGGGTCCATGCAGTAACGGCGCCTGAAACCCTTGGTCTTAAGAAGTTTGCTGAGATCGTTGAGCAGAAGACGGCCGGTGGCCTCAAGGTTGAAATCTTTCCTGCAGGCCAGCTCGGAGCCGAGGTTCCCCAGCTTGAAAACCTGATGATGGGGACTCAAGAGATGTTTGCCAATGTGGCGGATTGGAACGAGAACATCATCAAAGAATGGGGAATTATTGGAATGCCCTTTGCTTTCGATAATCTCGATCATGTCCGGAAATTTCAAAAAAGTTCGGATTACGAACAGATGAAAAAGATGCTTCTCGATCAAAAAGGAGTGAGGATTCTGGCAGATAACTGGTATCGTCTTCCCAAGGCCCTTCTCCTCAAGAAACCGATCCGGTCTCCGCAGGATCTTGCCGGTATGAAACTGCGTATGCCCCACATTAAAACCTATGTGGAAACTTGGGGAGCCATGGGGGCCAAAACGATTGTCATCCCTTGGGCTGAAGCCTTCATTGCTTTAAAGACAGGCGTGGCAGACGGGATGGATTCCCCCTTGGGATCCATATACGGACAGAAGTTTCATCAGGCTGCTCCCTACATCGTGCTCACGAACCATCTCGTGGCTCCCTTTAATCTTCTCGCCAACGAGAAGGCTTACCTGAAACTATCTCCCGAACTCAGGAGGGGGTTGTTGGATTCGGCTGTCGATGCTGGGAATTATTATACCCAACTTGTGGAGGAGCGATTCAAGGGAGACAAGGAAAAAATGGTCAAAGAAGGAGCCACCTTTTTGGAGGTTAATCCTTCGGAGTTTGCCGCAGTAGCCCAGAAAGTGGCTGAAAAGATGGAAGTCGAAGGGGCTTGGAGCAAGGGACTATTTGCCCGAGTGAGGTCCATCCGATAATGCAGGGATACGAATGGCTTGACCGTTTTTTTGTCCTTCTGGAGAGGGTTCAGATGGTATTTTGCACAGGAGCCCTGGCAGTAATGGTGGTGATTATGTCCCTGGAAATCCTTCTGCGCCACCTGGCGGGGATCAATCTTCAATGGGGTCTCGACCTTTCTGCCCTTCTTATGGTTTGGACCTGCTTCATCGGAATGAGTATGGTCTATCGAAGAAAAGGACATATCGGCATCGAGGCCCTTGTCCGCTTTTTTCCATTGGGCTTTCAGCGTGCCCTGAACACATGCCTTTATCTCCTGATTGGAGGAAGCTTCATCATCCTCATGGTTAAAGCTGCTTCCTTGGTCTGGGTTCAGAGGAGCCAGGAGATTGTTTCGCTCTCGATACCAAGAAGTTATTTGTCAGCGCCTTTATTTATAGGAGCCCTGCTTATGGGGCTCACTTCTATTCATCTCAGTCTCGGAGAGATATTGGGGGTCGAACCAAAAGGGCCTGGGTTCGGAAGGGAGAAAAAAGGGGAATCGGATGAGTCCAATTAGCATTCTTCTCATTTCCTTCGGGGGGCTGATTGCGTTGCGCTGCCCCATTGCCATCGCACTCTTTCTCTCCTCCCTCTTCTTTCTCCTCAGCAAAGGGATGAACCTGGCGATCATCCCTCAGACGATGATTGAGGGGATCAACAGTTACACACTACTGGCCGTACCACTCTACATCTTTGTAGGCGAACTCATGAACAGCACAGGGGTGACACAACGGATCTTCAATTTTGCCCTGGCGTTGATGGGACATATCCGGGGGGGACTTGGTCATGTCAACGTCCTCGGTAGCATGATCTTTGCAGGAATCTCCGGGTCATCCACTGCAGATGCCGCTGGGCTGGGGAGAGTGGAGATAAAGGCCATGGAGGATTCGGGATATCGGACAGGATTTGCTGCGGGTATCACGGCTGCCTCTTCAATCATTGGCCCGATCATCCCTCCAAGCATCCATCTGGTGATCTACGGGGCTATTGCCGATGTCTCGGTCGCTTCCCTTTTTTTGGGAGGGATCCTGCCAGGGGTCCTAATGGGTGTTTCCTTAATGGTGTTGATCTACTTCATGGCGAGAACCGGAAGGGAAATCTGCCCTGTCCGTAAACGGCCGCCATGGAGAGACATCTTCCGCGCATTTCGTGCAGCCCTTTTTCCTCTTCTGGCCCCGATCATCATCGTTGGAAGTATTGTTTTCGGAATCGGGACACCCACCGAATCGGGGGCCATCGCCGTGATGTACGTGGTTGTCCTTGGTCTGTTCTACAAGGAACTCAATCTCACAACCATCTGGAAGGCGCTTGAGAGGACTGTTTTTTCCTCCATCGTTATCATGTTCATTCTTTCAACTTCCAGGGTATTTGCCTGGTGTCTCACCATTGAGCGTGTCGCAGACTCCATTATTGAATTTATCTATGGATTCACTGGAAGTAAGGTAATCATTCTTTTTCTTATTAATGTTGTCCTTTTAATCCTTGGTTGCTTTGAGACCGCCACTGCCAACCTGGTCATCGTGACCCCGGTCTTGGTAACTGTGGCCCAGCAGATTGACATGGACTTAGTCCACTTGGGGGTGATGTTGGTTTTCAATTTAGTGGTCGGAATCATCACACCACCTGTGGGGACTTCCCTTTACATCGTGGCTGATATTACAAAGCTGTCGTTTGAGACGGTTTCGAAGGAGACCATAAGGTATCTCATTCCCCTGTTTGTTGTTTTGGGCCTTGTCACCTATTGGCCTCAACTGGTGCTTTTTATTCCCAATCTATTCAAATAACATTTCAAGGAGATTTTTATGGGTTGCGAAGAACAGATCCGCCGCAAGGCAGATGTTGTCGTTGTTGGAGGCGGGACATCAGGAGCAATTGCTGCCATTGCTGCCGCACGAAATGGGGCGGAGACGCTCATTGTTGAGAGCGATGGCTTCCTGGGTGGAACCGCCACATTTGGTTACCCTTTTCTCGGTTTTTTCAACGGACGAGGGGAGCAGGTGGTCTCGGGTCTTGCCCAAGAAGTGGTCGACCGATTAGTCACGCTAAGGGCTTCGCCAGGACATGTTCGGGGGGGTACCTGGTCGACCCGAGAAAAACCGATGGTTTATGAATTCTCTCTAACCCCTTATGATCCCGAGATGATGAAATACGTTCTCCTTATCATGGCGGAGGAGGCGGGTGTCCAGTTTTTATTACATGCAACCTTAACCGGCGCCGTCGTAGAGGATGGAGCCATCAAAGGGATACAGGTCCATACGAAATCTGGATTTATAAATCTCTCCGGAAAAGTTTTTGTCGATGGGACAGGGGATGCGGACCTTGCAGCAAGAGCGGGATCAACCTGTGAACTGGGATCTTTAGAAGGCGACATTCAGAATGTGACACTCCATTTCAGGATGACAAACGTAGATGCCGAGCGGATGGTGGAAGCCCTCAAACGGGAAGATCGCATCCTGGGCCGGGATTCCTGGTATATCCGCCTCGTCCGTGGAAAAGGGCCAGACCCGGAACCAGACCGTTTCATTCATATTGCTGGCCACATGGTCCCCTGGGACGATCCGAAGAGCCGTCCCCCTCTGACTTTTACCGCTGTTTCTCAGCGTGAGGGAGTGTACTGGTTCAACATGACACGGACAGTAAGAATCGATCCGACAAATGTCAACGACCTGACCCGGGCTGAAATCACGGAACGCAAAAATGTGATCGAGGTGTCAAAACTCTTAATTAAAAATGTCCCGGGTTTTGAGAAAGCCTATCTCTCCGGAACCTCTGCCCGGGTAGGGGTCCGAGAAAGTCGCAGGGTCATGGGCGAATACCTTCTTACCGCAGAGGATGTTCTTTCTTGCAAGCGTTTTGAGGACGGCATAGCCATGGGGGCCTACCCGATCGACATCCATGATCCTAAGGGAGGAAAAACGATCTTCAATTTTCTTAAAGAAGCAGGAAGCTATAATATCCCTTACCGTTGTCTGGTGCCGGTTTCCTCCAAAAACCTCCTGGTGGTGGGGAAGAACATCTCAGCCACCCACGAAGCCATTGGGACAACAAGACTCCAGTCCACGGTCATGGCCATTGGCCAGGCAGCCGGGACTGCGGCTGCACTGACGGTCAAATCGAATTTAACTCCCCGTAGTATCAACACCAATCTACTTCGGGAGGCCTTGAGAGCCCAAAGGGCTATGGTGGGATAAAGGTATAAGTAGGTCGCTTTAAGGATCAAGAGATTTCACCTTGCCTTTTAATGGGTGCATAAAGGGCAATGGATATATTCCGCCAAAGGCGGGACTGGATTCCGGGTTTCCCTGGAATGACATTTTTAGAGGTGTCCTTCAATATCAGAAGCGAACGCAAGCGCTTATTCCGGACTCTTCAGATTTAAATTGTTTTAGAACCTACGTCCCCTCCACGTTCCCTTCCCTTAAAAGTCTCAAAATAGTACATACATAGCAGCTAGCGACCCAAGGATTCATAACCCCACCTAACCTCCCCTTATTTTAAGGGGAGGAATAACAACTACCTCTCACCTCGGTTGCGAGTCGAAGCGACCTTCCCCTCTCCCCATCAAGAGACTGTGTCACAATGGGGAGGTCGAGGGGGTGATTATAGGTTAAACTTGATCTAATCTTGCTATAAGACGTTCTTTGAAAAATGAATAGAGATAGACGGTCGTAATAGCTCCACTGGGAAAGCCC
>VGRY01000030.1 GCA_016875195.1 Deltaproteobacteria bacterium | reverse complement strand
TGCAAATCCATTCCACAGTACAATTCCATACGGCACCTCCTGGGCTAAGATTGAGATTCTTTCCCTGAAGCATATCAGATTTGTTTCTGCTTCGCTTCAAGGAGGTGCCTTTTAATCATTATCAATGTTAAGGTTAAGATTCCGGTTATCGGTGAAATTGTTTGGAGATGATCACTTCACAACAATCATCGCCTTGATTCAGGTTCTTGGTGTGCCGCACGAGTACGTCCATCTCCCTCTCAAATAATCCCCTCATCAGTCCCTGGTAGGTGTGAACCGTTACAATGCCACAATCAGCTATGCCGGCTTTGGCAATGGCTTTCTGAATCTCACAGTCCACTGCCTGAATCGTGATCGTATCTCCCTCAACTTTGGTCTTACGACCTTCAATTTTTAAAACCTTACTGAGAATATCCAGAGTGTCTAAAAAACTACCAGGCCACACGGGATTGGGAATGATCTCTTTTCTGATCTTTTTCCCAAAAAGATAGGAGAACTGTTTCCACGCTTCTATATCCATCTCCCATGCTTTCTCTTTACCGAGTTTTGCCGCCAGTGCCAAAAACCATGCCCCATCCAAACGGACAATTGAATATTGGGCAATCTCTAAAAACCGGTCAGCAGATAGATTCATTTTTCTCTCCTTTTTTGATTAGTCCATTCAGTCTTCTTATAACTCCCCCCCTCCCCCTCTTACCTTAAGCTTATCCTTACCCATAAGTCAGACTGTTAGACACAGGGGATATCATGTAGCTAAGCCGTGGTAAAAATCCAAAATCTGAATATCGGGCGAAGCGTCCTCTTAGGACCAATCCGAAACAATGACCAAAATCTAAATTCCAAATGACCAAAACGTGCTTTTGTGATCTGTATGTTTCGAATTTGGAACATTTGAAATTCGGATTTGTTTCGAATTTCGTGCTTCGATATTCGAATTTCCAATCCCTTGCCGTACACGCACCAACAGATGCTTGTGTCCAGCCCCCAACTTATAGGACACGTTTAGTACCTCAAGAGGAGGGAAATCGATGGGGGCATTGACTCTGCCAATTTTTTATCAAAATGGAGAACATCTGTCAATTTTTTCAGAGCTAAAAAATATTTTACAAAAAAGACGGTAGTTGTATTAGAATGTGGCAAGGCAGGGCTATCAATGGACCTCAGCATTTTTCTTTCGATCGTATGTGCAATGGCATGGGGAGTTCAATCCATCTACCTGAAAAAAGCGATGGGTAGCATCCCCTTCCAGATGGCAATTCTCATTACGCTGACCGTAAACTTTTTAGCCCTGATCCTTCTGATCGGGTTAGGTATAGGGGAAGGATTCCCTGTGTTTTTAACTCTCCCTGCACCCGTCTATTTCTATTTTTCGGTTGCAGGGCTCTTAAACTTTGTCTTAGGGAGAGGTCTCTATTACAGCAGTTTCCGCTTCATCAGTGTTACCCAGAGTACCTCCATCAGTTCCACTTATCCGATTCTTTCGGTCGCTTTTGCAATTATTGTTTTAGGTGAAAAACTGGCCTTGCATCAATGGGCTGGAATTGGTCTTACCCTGTTCGGGGCTTACCTCTTGATGGTGAAGGGGAAGAGATGAGTCACTTGCGCGGTCAAGTGGAGGCGACCATTGCGTCCGTTTGTTTTGGGGTAGCACCGATCTTTGCTAAAAAAGGTTTGATGAGCGGGCTCCATCCTTTTTATGGCGTCCTTATTGCCAACGGAACAGCGCTTGTTATCATGATCGTATTAGCGTTTTTTTCCCAGCAGGTGTGGCAATGGAAAGCAATCAAAAAATATGGTCTAAGTAACGCTATTTTTGCCGGCCTCTGCAACTCCGTGGCAATTATCACTTTCTATTGGGCAATGTCGATCGGTAAGGTAGCGCTGGTGGTCCCTGTCACCTGCATTTATCCTCTTTTTACCATGCTTGCTGCTTATTTCTTCCTGAGGGAAGGCGAGGCATTTGACCGTTATACAGTCATCGGAACCTTCTTCATTGTCATTGGAGTCATCCTGACGATCTAATCATATGAATGACACATTGATATCCCTTATTGACCAGACAGCTCTTCGATTGGGCAAAAAGGATATTATCCTTTTTTTAAGAAAGGGAAAAATCGAAAGTCGAATGACCTACTTGTCCCTTCAACAATCTTACGGCCGGATAGCCAATGGATTGACGGAAATGGGAGTTAAAAAAGGGGACCGGGTCATTCTTTTCATGCCCAAGAGTCTGGATCTGGTAGTGCTTCATCTTGGCATCCAGAAGATAGGGGCCGTCTCAGTCATCCTCAACCCGGGTTTTAAAAAGGATGAGATGGACTATTTCTTGAGGGATACGGATGCCAGGATCGTCATCACTGGAAAAAAAGAAGAGGCGTTGATTCGATCTATTGATGATAAACGGCTTCTTCTCATTGTTGATACGGAATCTCCGTTTACTGAAGAGAAATTATTTCCAGGAATCTCTTCTCAGATAAACCATACGGAGGCCAGCCTCCATGACCCTGCCATTCTCATCTATACCTCTGGGACGACAGGCCAACCCAAGGGATCGATTCTCACGCAACAGAACCTCATTCAGGATGCAAAAAATATCATCCAAATCTGGGAGATAACTGAAAGAGATGTCCTCTGCCACGCCCTTCCACTGTTTCATGTCCACGGATTATGCTTTGCCCTTCATACGTCTTTGATTGCTGGAACAAGGATCGTGATGTGTGATGAGTTCTCCCCTGAGGTCACTCTGAATATTCTTTCCCGGCAGACAGGGGACCTAGCCTGCAATGTCTTTATGGCTGTTCCAACCATGTATCTGAGGTTAGTGGATCGAATCGAAGAGGCCGGACCGGATTTCAGTCATCTTCGGCTCCTTGCCTCTGGATCTGCCCCTCTCCTTCCAAAAGATTTTGAGAGAATAAAGAAAGTATTTGGCAAAGAACCCGTTGAAAGAGAAGGAATGTCTGAAACCGGAATGAATTTCTCGAACCCCTTTCGGGGAGTTAAAAAACCTGGCTCCATCGGTCTTCCCCTCCCAAAGGTTGAGGCAAAAATTGTAAACCCCGAGACACATCAAGATGTGAAGCCTGGGGATGTTGGAGAGATCTGGTTGAAGGGCCCGAATGTCACCCCGGGTTATTGGAATAAACCTAAGGAGACAGAGGCGGTATTTGTTAAGGGGTGGTTCCGAACAGGCGACCTTGGAAAAACAGACGAGGACGGATATTACTATATCACGGACCGCCTCAAGCATATCATTATCTCCGGGGGAGAAAATATCTCCCCTAAAGAGATCGAGTCGGTGATCAACCAGCATCAACATGTTCTGGAAACCTGTGTCATAGGCATCCCTGATGAAAAATGGGGAGAGAAGGCAGTGGCTGCCGTGATATTAAAACCAGGCGCCGTCTCTACAGAAAAAGAGATAAGAGATCACTGTAAAACACACCTCCTCGACTGGAAATGCCCAAAAGAGATTCTTTTTCTGAGTGAACTTCCCAGAAATAAGATGGGAAAGGTCATGAAGGAAGAAGTGGTGAAAGCCTTTAAAAAAGCCCCTTCGGGTAATTGACCAGATTATCTCCACTTATTTATAAACCTCCTCTCTTATCATAACCCCTCCACACCTCCCCTTAATGTAAGGGGAGGCTGGGTGGGGTTAATAAAATCATATGGACAAAAAAATCGGAAGAATCTATTTCATTTGGCAATAGAAGGTAGAAAAAGGGCAATCTCCGGGAAGATCATGATGAGGGCCATGGCAATGGCATCAATGATGACAAAAGGAATGCTGGCCTTGTAGATTTGAGCCATGCTGTATTGGGGAGCCACTGCTTTCATCGTATAAAGAACCAATCCATCCGGAGGAGAAATCGTCGCCATCTCCATATTGATCAGGAGAACCGAGCAAAAAGCCAGCGGATTGACGCCGAGTTGTTTAATGATTGGCATGTAAATAGGAAGCGCCACCATTAGAATGGAGAGGGGTTCCATAAATGTCCCCAGAAGGATGAGGATAAATTGCATGATGATGATCACTACAATCGGGTGCAAGGGAAGCCCCGTGGCCAGACTCACCAGGTTAGAGCTAGCTCCGGTGTAAGCCAGAAGTTGTGAAAAAGCAGTCGCTCCGGTCAGGATCATAAACATCATCACGGTAATCTTGACACTGTTGATCATTGACTTTTTGACGATGTCAGGCCGAATCCCTTTGTAAATAAAAGCCAGGATAAAACAGACCAATGCTCCAACCGCAGCTGATTCGGTGGGGGTGGCAATTCCGAAGATGATGAGGCCAATTACCGAAAAGATGACCGAACCCAGAGGCAGGATATACTTACAGGTCAGTTTCAACTTTTCTCCCAATGAAATCTTCTGCACTTCATACTGAGGCGCCAATTCAGGTTTTAACCAACACATCACCACGATATAGATGGCAAATAGAGCGGCCATCAGAAGTCCTGGGAATATGATGGAAAGAAGAAAATCTCCCACTGAAATTTGTGCGAGGCTGGCTAATAAAACGCCCAGCGCACTGGGAGGGATCATAGCCGCAAGCGTCCCACAGCCCATGATCGGGCCAAGCGTAATCTGATATTTATATCCCCTCTTCTCCATATCCGGAAGTAACGTCTGCCCAAGCATAGCACAGCCCGCCATGGAAGAACCTGAAAGGGTGGCGAATAAGACACCGCCTCCAACCGCAAGGAGGCTCAGCCGCCCGGGCAGTCTCCCCATCCATTTTTCCATGGTCTCCATCATGTTCTGGGCGATTCCAAACAGGAACATCACTTCTCCCATCAACAGGAAGAGCGGCACGGGAAGGAGTGAAAAGGAAGTGATGGACCGGAAGACGCTTAAAATGAGCTGAGCCAGACCTGCGTCTCCCCAGAAAAGATAGGCGAAGAGGATATTAATGAAGAGGAACGAAAAAGCAACCGGAACGCCTAAAAAGAAGAGGCCGATAAGCGATGAAAGAATGATGATAAACAGAGTTAGCCAATCCATCCTTTGCCTTTTGCAAAAAATCCGAAATACGAAATCCGAATTTCGAAACAATATCAAATTACCGAATTTTCAACTCTAAATAAAATATCCTGTTTGAAATATTTGGTCATTCGATATTCGGATTTGTTTCGGATTTCGATATTCGAATTTCGAATTTATTGTTTTAATAGCTTCCATCCTTTGACCAAAACCTCCAAAAAAAGGGGGATGCTTCCGATGGGGATGATCATGATAATAAGCGCAATGGGTGTCTCTAAAATCGTCGGATTGAATACACCTCTTTTGTAGTGATCGTAGGTCGCGTAAAATCCATAATAGATGAGGACAACAGACACAATGGTGATCAAAACATAACTGAAAGTCATCAATATCTTTTTCCGCTTTCCTGTAGCCTTGCCGATCAACACATCCACCACCACATGTCCATCCTCTTTAAAGACCCAGGCTGTTCCAAGAAAGGTGATGTATAGGAGCAATATCTCTGTGACTTCTGTGCCCCACAGAAGGGGAGCATTTAAAAAATATCTCAGGCCAAGGTCGATACAGACAATAACCACCAAAGCAGCCATCATGAGCGAGGCAAAAAAGACAAATATTTTACAGAGGACTGACACTATTTTTTCAATATATTCAAAGAAACAGTCCATACCCAATTCCCACCTAAACCAGGGGGGATGTATCAAACATCCCCCCTGCTTTACAAATTTCAAATCACAAATCACAAATTCCAAATAAGCTCCAATTTCCAATGACCTATACAAGAAGGTTAAAACATTTTTAATTTGGTCATCGGTATTTATTTGTTATTTGGTGCTTGGAATTTGGTGCTTCTAATAGCCCATCAGTCTCTTGATGACCTTCACTTCTTCAGGTACTTTCTTCTCAAGATCGTCCAGGAATGAATAATTGGCTGAATCAATATACTTCTTCGTATCGTCAGCAGAGAATTTAATCCTTTGTACCCCCATCTTCTGCATCTCTTTCTTCTCTTTATCTATCTCTTTCTCAAAATAGGCCTGCATCTCAGGTTCATATTTGATGGTGATCTCCATGATCTTATCCTGGGCGGCTCTGGGCAATTTGTTCCATGAATCAAGATTCATCACAAAGAATGTGTTCTGTCTTGTATAGAAAGGAATATCGATGACATACTTTGAGAATTCGAGCCATCCCGTTTCCCGAGGCCCGATCGTTGACCATCCAAACCCATCCACCACTCCTCGCTGAAGGGCAGTATAGGTTTCACCAAACGCCACTGTCACAGGAACCATGCCCAGCCTGAGCATCATTTTATCGTACTTGGCTGCAGTCCTCATCTTGAGGCCTTTGAGATCTTCCAGACCTTTCACTGTTTTTTTTATGTAGAGATGGAATGGATCGTAAAGCCAGGTCCCGATGAGCATCATGTTAATTTTTTTATGTCTTTCAACAAAATAATCCCACACTCCGCCCTTCTCTCTCTCCTTTGCAAAATCATATTTGGAAAGGGAGATTGCATCGGCTTCGGGGAGGAGGCCCATATAATAAGCCGCAGGGATGAAGCCAAGCTGGAGAATTCCTTTTCGGACGGCTTCGGATTGTTCAAAGGGAGGAGTGACCTCCGGTCCGCCAACCCAGTTAATCTTTAAAACATCCTTTAACTCAGCATTCACCCTGTCGACCCATACCGGAATCATGGCACAGAGACGATGATTCTTCGGTAAAAAAGATACACCCTTCAACTCCGTTACCTGGGCTAATCCTGCCGATGCGCACAAAAGACTAACTGCTAAGATGGCAATGAAAAGAGCAATATTCTTTTTCATCTTCTCCTCCTTTTCGATCTTCCCCCTGCATGGGGTATGGATTTAAATAAAAACACGTGAAGATACGTTGATGAAGTCTCTCCCACCCTCTTTTGGGGTATTGCTTTCACGGCAAAATTCTGTATACTGTATCCAAACCAGGTTTGATGCTATATAATTCGGAATCGAATGTCAAGCATTTTTCTTGAGATTCTGAGAAAAGTCAGAAATCTCAGATTACACCGGTCAACTTCCGATTGCACAGATTAGAGGGCATTGCAATTTAAAAAAAATCTGTGAAATCATTTTTTGTAATCTAAGTAATCAAGAGAGCGAAAAGAGTTTTTTAGACTCCCTTCTTTACACACTTTAACGGGGATTTCCGATTAAAAGTTTATCAAAAGGAATCTAAGGGGTCCATACCGGTGCCGCCTAAAGCGTCCGTACCTCCCTCATCCCTGTTCATCTGGTCTGCCATGATCACTATTTATGTGATCTGGGGCTCCACCTACCTTGCCATTCGTTTCGCCGTCCAGACGATGCCGCCCTTTTTAATGGCTGGCGCTCGTTTTCTGATTGCAGGCTCTGTACTTTACCTGATCAGGAGATCTTTGGGTGACCCAAAACCTTTATTGAAGGAGTGGCGGTCTGCTGCGGTGATCGGAATCTTATTACTGGTAGGCGGCAATGGAGGTGTTGTCTGGGCCCAGCAGTGGGTGGCATCAGGAGTTGCGGCACTGATGGTAGCCACAGCCCCGCTCTGGATGATCCTCATTGATATACTCCATCCAGGAAGCCGGAGGCCTCATCGATGGGCAATTTTTGGGGTAGGATTCGGTTTTATCGGTACTATCATTCTCATCGACCCTCTTCAATCGATGAGCGCCAGAGAACCGGTTGAGTTGATAGGCGCAGGAGTCTTAGTGCTTTCTTCCCTCTTATGGTCGATCGGGTCCCTATATAGTCGTCGAGCCAAACTCCCCTCATCTCCTCTGCTTGGGACAGGTATGGAGATGATGGCCGGAGGATTGGGTTTGCTTTTTCTGGGAATTCTAACAGGAGAAATGGGACGCCTCAGTTTGCTTTCTATTTCCATGGCATCCTGGTTTGGATGGCTTTATCTTGTGGTTTTTGGTTCATGGATTGGATTTAGTGCCTACACCTGGCTGCTTCGTTCGGCCCCAACACCACTCGTTTCGACTTATGCTTATGTCAATCCGATCGTTGCTGTCTTGTTAGGCTATTTCCTAGCAGGAGAGCTTCTAACCATTCGTATCCTCATTTCCGCCTTGATGGTCATTGGATCCGTTGCTCTGATTTCAATAACACAGCAGGGGTTTTTCAGTTTTAAAAAAGGGAGAAAAGAAAATGGAAAACATGATTCTTAAAGACCTTTATTTTAACTCTGAAAAAGGGGGCCTCTTTTATAAGGAAGTCCGTTACCTCCTCATCCGCCCTGAGGTTTTAATCACCTTCCAGAAAGAGACTGAAAAAGAACTCGGGGATAAGGCCGGACATATTCTCTTTCTGAGTGGATTTCAGGGGGGTAGTCTCTCGTCGAAAAAGTATCGGGAAGTTTTTCATCTTTCAGATGAAGATATCCTCCAATTCATGATCGAGATGGGGCCGCAGATTGGCTGGGGGAGGTTTGAACTGGAAAGATTTGATCCTAAAAGCCAGTCTCTTTCCGTAAAAGTCTATCATTCCCCATTTGCAGAAGCCTATGGGGTTTCCATAAAACCCGTTTGCCATTTCATTTGCGGAGTCCTGAGTGGAATGGTATCTGTTATCTTTGGAAAGGAGAGTGAACTGAATGAAACTCTCTGCTTTGCAAAAGGAGATTCTTTTTGTAAGTTCGAACTCGTGTGACTCCCACATCCCGATTTAGGAATTGTCATTGCGAGGGAATCGAAGCAATCTTGCCTTTTGCAATGAGATTGCCACGCACCTTGCAGGTGCTCGCAATGACTGCCTGGTAAAGGGGTTTCAATTTCCAAATCGGGATTTGGGTGATCTTTTTCACTTGACGGATGATCTGTTTTTTAATACGATGTGTTCCGGTTACTCGAGGAGGAAGATATGGGAAAAACGTTTATGCCAAAGGTTCGAACCGAACGGGAGCTCAAGCGGATTCAATTAGAGGGACTCCAGAAAACAGTCAACCATGTCTATAAGAATTCTGAGTTTTACCAGAAACGATTCGACGAAGCAGGAGTTAAACCCCAGCATCTCAAATCCCTCAAAGATATTTCAAAACTTCCATTTACTACAGCCAAAGACCTTCAAGAGGGATATCCCTTTCCTCTCCGCTCCTCACCTTTTAAAAAGATTGTTCGTATCCATGCCTCCTCAGGGACAACAGGCAAACGTAAGGTCCTCTGCTATACGCAAAAAGATATTAACGATTGGGGGAATATGTTCGCCCGATGTTATGAAATGGCAGGTCTGACAGCAAAAGACCGAGTCCAGGTTGCCGTGGGTTATGGAGTCTGGACTGCCGGTGTGGGTTTTCAGCTTGGAGTTGAACGGTTAGGCGCTATGGCAATCCCCATTGGCCCAGGAAATATCGATATGCAGTGTCAGTTTCTGGAGGATTTCCAATCAACCGTACTCTGTGCCACTGCTTCGATGGCGCTTCTCATGGGAGAGGAGGTTGAGAAAAGAGGTCTCAAAGGAAAGATCGCTCTGAACAAAGTGATCATGGGCTCTGAGCGTTCGAGCGATGCGATGAGGTCGAGGATGAAGGAACTCCTCGATGTGGAGCATGTCTACGACATCACGGGTCTTACCGAGCTCTACGGTCCCGGAACGGGCATTGATTGCAGTTATCATGAGGGGGTTCATTACTGGGCTGATTACTATATTCTCGAACTCCTCAATCCCAAAACCCTTCAGCCGGTTCAACCAGGAGAAACTGGGGAAATGGTCGTCACAACCCTGAAAAAGGAGGCCTCCCCCCTCATCCGTTACCGGACCCGGGATCTCACCCGGCTCATTCCAAAACGGTGTTCCTGTGGCTCGATTCTTCCCATACATGACCGACTTCTGGGTAGGTCTGATGATATGTTCATCATTCGGGCAGTCAACATCTATCCTGGTCAAATCGATTACATCCTCTCAAACACAAAGGGAGTGGGAAGCGAATATCAGATCCATCTCACCAGGAAAGAGGATGGCAAGGACTACATGGCAGTCAAAGTCGAGAGAGTGGAAGGAGGTGATCCGGCAGGAGATATGGCTCTCGCCAAAACGATTGAGGAGGAAATTAAAAGGCAGATTTTAGTGAGCGGCAAAGTGGAAGTGGTTGATTATAGTACGCTTCCGAGGTCGGAACGAAAAAGCAAACGGGTCTTTGACCACAGGGAAGAATGAACTCAGTGATAAGTTATGAGTTATGAGTTATAAGTTATGTATTATGAGTTTTGAGTTATGAATGATGAAAACAGATAGCGATTAACAAACTACTACTAAAAGGAGGTGATGAAAAGAATATCTTGACAAAATCCGATTATTGTATACAGTATCCACTAATGGCACGGTTATTTAATTCTAAAAAGGAGGAATGAAGATGAAAAAGAAGATCTTTCTAATTGCCCTCGCTGGAATTCTAATGGTATTTTTGGGAGGAAGCGGTCTGTTAACCACACAGGCACACGCACAGATCAAACTCAGTTATGCGAACTTTCCCCCTGCCCCGACTTTCCCCTGTGTTCAGATGGAAAGGTGGAAAACAGAGGTGGAAAAAAGAACGGCCGGAAAGGTTAAAGTGGATACCTATCCGGGCAGCACGCTGCTCAATCCAAGAAACATGTTTGATGGCGTGATTGCAGGAACAGCGGATATAGGTAATCTTGCAACCTCTTATCAGCCCGGAGCATTCCCCGTCGTCGAAGCAGTGGACCTGCCTCTGGGTTGGCCTAATGCTACGGTTGCAAGCGTTACCCTCTGGGAGCTGGTTGACAAGTATAAACCCAAAGAATTCGAAAAGGTAAAAGTTCTTACCATGTTCACCTGCCCACCGGCCAACATCATGTCCATGAAACCCATCCGTAGCCTTGCAGACCTGAAGGGTTATGAGTTGCGGGCCTCCGGGACGGGTGCGAAGATTCTTGAACTATTGGGAGCGGCACCAGTAGCCATGCCTCAGTCCGATGTGCCTGAGGCGCTTCAGAAAGGCGTCATCAAAGGGAATGTTTCCTCCATGGAAGTACTGAAAGATTTCAAATATGCGGAATATTGCCGCAATGTTACTTCCAATGTTAACCTCTTTGTCGTCTCATTTGCCGTGGTAATGAACCAGGCCAAATGGAATTCTCTGCCGGATGACGTAAAGAAGGTATTCGATGACTTAAGGAGAGACCAGGCCATCTGGACAGGACAGTATGTAGACAATCATGTGAATGCGGCCCTCAAATGGTCTAAGGAGTCTTTCAAAGATTTTCAGATGCTCGAGATTTCGAAAGATGAACTTTCAAAATGGTATGCCTTGTTGAAACCGATGACGGATAAGTATCTGAAAGACTATGAAGCAAAAGGACTGCCCACCAAGGCGATCCTCGATGATGTGTTAAAAGCCAAAGAAAAATACACCAAGGAATACGCCAAATAATTCCATACCATCTCCACGTTTATCATTCCCCTCTCCTTTTTTCACAGGGAGAGGGGAATGATGAGGTCATCCATGATCAAAACACTTGAAAAAATGAGCGCCCTTTTAAACAAATGGTTTGTCTGGACAGGAGGAGTTGCCCTTTTAGCCATGACGATCATCGCATGCGCCAATATGCTGATGCGTCCTCTTGGATCTCCCCTCAAAGGGGCTTATGAATTGGTCGGATTCGCAGGCGCACTGACGGTCGCTTTCGCCTTGGGTTACACCCAGATCTCCCGTAGCCATATCGCTGTTGACATTCTCGCCAGTCGATATTCAAAACGAACCAAGAGAATCATCAATTCCATCAATTCTTTTTTTTGTACGATCTTCTTTGTCCTGGTGGCCTGGCAAGTTTCAGTCTTTGCAACCACCATCTGGAAGAGAGGCGAGACATCGGAGACCTTGAGAATCATCTATCATCCCTTTGTCTATCTTGTGGCCCTCTGTTGCCTTCTTCTCGCTTATACCCTGTTGGTCGACTTTATAAAAACCCTTCTGCCTGAGAGAGGAGAGCAATAGATGGCAGGCCTCATCGGAATCCTTATTCTTCTTATCGTCATGGTCATCTTGCAGATGCCTGTCGGTTTCTCAATGGCCTTAGTCGGTTTTTTTGGAATCTGGTATGTAACCAGTCTCAGTTCAGCCCTGTCCACGATCGGTACAGAGACCTGGTCCATCTTTTCCTCTTATGGGCTGACCGTGATTCCCCTGTTTATTCTCATGGGAACGATCTGTTTTCATTCAGGAGTCAATAAGAATCTCTATGAAACGGCCTACAAATGGTTTGGTCGAACCAAGGGCGGAATTGCCATGGCTACCGTGATGGCCTGTGCAGGGTTTGCCGCGATCTGTGGCTCCAACAACGCCACTGCGGCGACCATGACAACTGTAGCCCTTCCGGAGATGAAAAAATATAACTACAATAAAGCCCTTTCTGCGGGATCGATTGCCTGTGGTTCGACACTGGGAGTTGTCATTCCACCGAGCGTGGTTTTGATCGTCTATGGCATCCAGACCGGACAGTCTATTGGGAAACTCTTCTGGGGGTCGACACTCCCAGGAATTCTCATGACTTTACTATTCATACTGACGATCTATCTTATCTGCGTGAAACATCCGGAATGGGGGCCTGGAGGACCAAAGGTCAGACTGATTGACAAGATCAAGGCAACTCCTGGAATGACAGAGATGATCATCCTTTTTGGCCTTGTCATGGGAGGACTATATACGGGCGCTTATACGCCAACCGAAGCAGGGGCTGCGGGTGCCTTTTTCGCTTTTCTGATCGCTGTCGCAATTAGAAGAAAGCTTTCATGGAAGGGGTTCGTTTCGGCATTGATTGATGCATTGAAGGTTACCTGTATGGTGATTGTGATTGTCTGGGGGGCCGTGATCTTCGGCCGGTTTTTAACCATCAGCCGTCTTCCCTTTCTGGCGGTTGATTTTGTCTCCACGCTCCAGATCCCTCCTTATCTGATTATGGTCTGTATTCTGCTCATCTATGCAATTGCCGGAATGGTCATGGATGCCCTTGGATTTCTTTTAATCTCAATCCCGATCTTTTTCCCAATGGCGATGAAGCTGGGTTATGATCCGATCTGGTTCGGTTGCATTCTCACAGTGGTCACGACCATGGGCGCCATTACACCTCCGGTGGGAATCTGTGCCTACGTGGTTTCAGGTATGGCCGTGGATATCCCCCTTTCAACTGTTTTCAAAGGCGTCCTCTGGTTTATCCCAGCCTATTGTGTCACGATGGCCATTATGATCCTCTTCCCAGAAATTGCACTTTTCTTGCCTGGCTTGGTGAAATAATTTACCCTGCACTTTTAAGGAAGCGCAGGGGTTCCTTAACGGGAGGCTTAAATGAAAAAGGTTGACTACTTCAAACCCAAAACCCTCGATGAAGCTCTTGCCCTCTTAAATCAATATGGAGGAAAGGCAAAGCTCATTGCAGGTGGAACCGACGTCATCGTCATGATCAAACAGAAGGAATTGTCACCTGACGTCCTCATTTCCCTCCAAGACATTCCCAACCTCGATCGCATTGAGTATAATGGAGAACTCAAAATTGGCCCGATGGTCACTCACCGAACGATCGAGAAGTCGGGATTGATCCGGGAAAAATTTTCCGCCCTGACGGATGCTGCAGATGTGCTTGGCTCTGTACAGATCCGGAATGTGGCCACGATCGGAGGGAATATCGTGACTGCCGCTCCCTCCGCAGATACCGCCGCCCCTCTTCTTGCACTGGGCGCACAGCTCAAGCTGAAGGGCTCAAAGGCTGAAAGGACGATTTCCATCGAACAATTCTTCACAGCGCCGGGAGAAACGGTTTTGGAGAAGAATGAGATTCTTACTGATATCTTTATTCCGAAACCTCTTCCCAATACAGGTTCTGCCTACTGGAAACTTCAGAGAAGAGGAGCGCTCGATCTTCCTATTCTTGGCGTCGCGGTGCTACTCTCACTGGATAAGGCAACTGTGACTTGTTCTGATCTTCTCTGCACAGCCTCACCGATCTCCACCGTACTCCATTCTCTTGAGGGAGATGAAGTGTTCTGCAAAGAAGTTCGGATCGCTCTGGGAGTAGCCGCTCCGACCCCGATGAGAGCAACAAAGGCAGAGAATCTTCTGAGAGGTAAGAAGATCAGTGATGAACTCTTAGGTAAAGTGGCAGAAACCGCCGCCCAAGAAGCTCAGCCACGTGATAGCATTCGTGGAGAAGCCTGGTATCGAAGGGATATGATCAAGGTCCTGGTAAAACGAATGGCGATGAGGTGTATCGAAAGGATACTGGTGCCAGAAGAGACAGTGTTTCCGGTGAGGCTGTGGTAACGATAATAATAACCAAACACCAAGCACCAATAACCAATGACCAAATTTAGTTTGGTCATTTGGGGTTTGGTGATTGATTATTATTTGGATCTTGGAATTTGGTTATTGGTATCACTTTAGCTGTTTGAAAATCTTTGTAAAATCCCTCCCAACCTCCCTTTTCCAAAGGGAGGAGAAACATTTCCCCCTTTAGCAAAGGGGGATTAAGGGGGATTTTATGATGATTCTTTGAACCAACTGGCTCAAAAACTCCTTCTTTTCAAAAGGCTAACGTGTTACGGTTATTGGAATTTAGTTAAGGGCTAAAGGAGAATCCGAGATGAAAAAAACTATTAGTTTTGTTCTAAATGGGGAATTAACCGAGGTGGAGATTGAACCTCATCTCACTCTGTTGCAAGTCCTTAGGGATAAACTGGAGCTCACCGGCACCAAAGAAGGATGCGGGATGGGTGAATGTGGAGCCTGCACGGTCCTCATCGATGGGAAAACAGTCAACTCCTGCATCTACCCTGCCCTCGAAACTGAGGGGAAAAACGTCACGACGATCGAGGGTCTGACCGATACCCAGGGCAACCTGCATTCCATCCAGAAGGCTTTCATTGAATACGGAGCGATCCAGTGTGGTTTTTGTACTCCTGGAATGGTTCTTTCTGCGAAAGCTCTTCTCGATGAAAATAAGAAACCTACAGAGGAAGAGATTCGTCATGGAATTGCTGGAAATCTATGCCGCTGTACGGGCTATCTACAGATCATCCAGGCCATTAAAGCAGCCAGTGGAAAGGCATAAATTCGAAGCACGAAATCCGAAATTCGAAACAATTTCAAATGACCGAAACTCAAAACTTAAAAACATATGATTTAGAGGAACGAACATTAAGATTTGCAAAATCGGCTAGGGCTTTTGTAAAAAAACTATTTAAAACAACTGCAAATATTGAAGATGGAAAACAACTGATCAAGGCGTCCGGTTCTGTTGGAGCTAATTATATTGAAGCGAATGAGGCCCTAAGTAAGAAGGATTTTATTGTGAGGATAAAGATTTGCAGGAAAGAAGCTAAAGAAAGCCGGTATTGGTTGAGATTAATAGATACTGTTGATGAGGCGGATTTAGAAAATGAACGCAAGATATTAGAGAATGAGGCTTCAGAATTAATGAATATCTTTGGGTCCATTCTAAGAAAGAGCGAATAGTGTTTCGAAAATTTGGTCATTTGAATTTCGAATTTGTTTCGGATTTCGATATTCGAATTTCGGATTTGATAACCGGAGGTTAAGATGCCAGACTTCATTAATATCGGGAAGCGGATTCCGAAGATGGATGCAGAGGAGAAGGTTACAGGAAAGGCAATCTATATCCACGACCTCAAGCTGCCAGGAATGCTTTACGGAAAGATCCTTTACAGTCACCATCCTCATGCAAAAATATTAAGGATAGATACCTCTGAGGCAGAGAAGCTTCCCGGGGTGAAAGCCGTTTTAACAGGCTATAACATACCTTCCATTAAATTCGGGGTCTATAAGGATAACACCCCCCTCAAGGCCAACAAGGTCTGCTCTTACCGAGACGAGGTTGCGGCTGTCGCAGCAATTGATCCGGATATTGCCGAGGAGGCCATCAATCTCATCAAGGTTGAGTACGAAATCCTTCCAGCCATATTTGACCCTGAAGAGGCAATGAAAGAAGGAGCTCCCCTCATCCACGAAGAGCATGTAGGTGGAAAGGAGAAAAAACCGACCAATGTGCTTAATTTTCCCTGGAGGTTGATCGCCGGAGATGTGGATGAGGCGCGCAAGAACTCGACCTACGTGGCACAGGACCGTTTCAAAGTGACCTGGGTTGCTCACTGTTGTCTGGGGACAAGCGGATGTGTGGCACAGTTTGACCTTAAGAATAATCTAACAATATACAGCAACACACAGATTCCTTCCCTCGCACAGAAAGACTATCTCGATGCTCTCTCCACGATAGGATTACAGGGGAAAAAAGTCCGTGTCATTAAAGCGATGATTGGGGGAGGATTCGGAAGCAAACTCGACACTTATGCCTACGAATATATTGCCATCCTTTTAGCCCACCGGACACGCAAACCCGTCAAGATCATCTTCAGCCGTGAGGAAGAGTTTTTTGCCACCTCACCCAGACAACCCGCCATCATAGACATTGCTCAGGGGTGCACGAAAGACGGGAAACTGACTTTCCGGGACATCCGAATGACGCTTGACAATGGCGCCTACACTTCCTGGGGAGCGACCACACCTTCGGTCATGATGATGCCCATCTCCTCCCTCTATAAAGTACCCAACGTTCGATATGTGGCGAAATGCGTTTACACGAATAACACTTACTCTCAGGCCATGAGAGGATATGGGAACCCCCAGGCCACATTCGCGATCGACTCCCAGATCGATATTCTCGCTGAAATGGCCGGGATCGATCCTCTCGATTTCAGGATGAGAAATGCCAATACGCCAGGGGAAGTCACCCCTCAGAAATTTAAAATCAACACCTGCGGTTTGAGGGAATGTATTGATGTCGTGGCACAGAAGTTAGACTGGCGACAGAATCGGGGAAAAAGGGAGGGAAGAGGAATCGGTATGGCTTCCATGATCCATGTGGGCGGAGGCGCCCGGGTCTATAAATCCGATGGCTGTGGGACAATTATTAAGATCGATGATTTCGGAACGGTCAATGTGATCACTGGCGCTACGGATATGGGACAGGGTTCGGATACGGTCATTGCCCAGATCGTTGCCGAAGAGCTTGGGGTAAAGACAGAGGATGTGGTCGTCACCCATACGGATACCGACATCTGCCCCTGGGATGTAGGAGCTCATGCCAGCCGGACAACCTTTGTTGCTGGAAATTCAGCAAGAGGAGCCGCAAAAAAAGTGAAAGACCAGCTTCTTGAGGTAGCAGCAAAATCTCTCGGTGAAAGCCCTGAAAACCTGGATATACGGGATCGGACCATCTTCTCAAAAAGTGATCCTGAGAAGAAATCCCCATTGGGGAAAATATTGAGGGCAGCCCATTATGCCGCAGGCGGAAAAATGGTCATGGCGGAACATTTTTACGATCCACCCAATGAAAACCTCGATAGGGAATTCAAGGGAAATCTTTCAGTCACCTATGCTTACGGGACACATGGTGTTGAGGTTGAAGTGGATAAAGAGACGGGGCAGGTCAAAATACTGAAATATATCGCTGCTCATGATGTGGGCCGGGCAATCAACCCCATGCTCCTTGAAGGCCAGGTTTACGGAGGGGCAACCATGGGAATCGGTTATGCGTTAACCGAAAAGCTCATTCTGCAAAATGGAAAAGTGGTCAATCCCAATTTCCTCGATTACAAGATGCTGACAGCAAAGGATGTTCCAAATATTGAGCCCATTGTGGTCGAGACGGATGATCAGTTTGGGCCTTTTGGCGCTAAAGGCATCGGTGAGCCAGGTCTGGTCCCCACAGCACCAGCCATTGCCAACGCCATTTATGATGCTGTGGGAGTCAGGATCAAAGAGCTCCCGATTACTCCTGAGAAGGTGCTTGCAGCCTTGAAAGAAAAAGCCCCTACAAAATGATGAAATAGTGGAATATTGGAATAATGGACTCGTAAAAACCCTTTATGGGTTAAGGTTTCCCAATGATGATGGCGCTTATTTCTTTCAGGACATCTTTAAGGGAAGTCTCCGTTGAGGGTATGACGTTGTCGGGAGTGTGCTTGTGGTGGGGGTAAGAAGCTATCTCCGGATGATGAGGAGCATTATCATAACGGAACAGCATCTGTCCGTTACCTTTCATATAATGAAGCCTATATTTCTCGATTTTTACGGCCTCATGGGTTTCACTGACAAACATAGCGATTTCTAAGACGGAGGAATCCACGAATACAAGATTCCCTTTCATATAAACCGCTCTTCCATCCGGAAAGAAGTGTTTTAGAATATTGGAAGATAGAACAATTGAAGAAGATGCAATGGTTTTATCAATGTTTTCGGTAAATCTTTTGATCACTGGATGGCTGAACGGATGGCAGATTGAGTTTTCTGCCATTGGTCAAGAAGTTTAGCAAAAGCATGCCAATCGAAATAATCGGCATCATCCCCTATCTCGCCTGCCTCAAATTTCTTCAAAAAGGCCCGGGTAGAGAGATTGTATTTTTGTTCAAAATCCTTTATTGCTTTTTTATAAAAAGCAATGGCATTTGAGCAGAGCAAGTATTCCCGCCTTAACGAAGTTCTTATTTCTTCTGTTATTTGCATGAGTTATTTATAAATAAACGTTCCTTCAAAGTCAAGCGCTGATAATTGTCCTACTCTTCCCTTTTACATCTACACCCACCATTCCAATATTCCTTTATCTATCTTCCCTTTTTGTACAAAATTGTCATTTATTTGGCAAAGTTGTCATAAATTAATCACTTTCTCCGATTTCTCTACCCCAATCTTTCCCCTTTTCTATATTCTACATTAAAAATAAAATCTATTAAATTCCAAATAGTTATAAGCTTAAATGCATTTTTATGACAATTTGGAATATTTTGGAACAAATATTGCTAATTGTTCATGTTGTATCTTTCTATCGTCAAAATTTCCTGAAAGGGCTTCCGGATGGAAAAAAAGAAAAAAGAGGCTAAATCACTTACTCTCAAAAAAAGAAAACCGGTAAACATATCAGCCAAAAACAAAAAATCAAAAACAAAAAAGTCTTACCAGGAACCGGGAAGCCTCTATAAAAAATTAGTTGAAGCCTCTTTACAGGGGATTGTCATTGCTAAGGGAATCCCCCCTCGCCTCGTCTATGCAAATCCTGCGATCTCCAGGATGCTGGGATATACACCTGATGAACTGACCTCTTTAACGATTGAACAGACGCAAAACCTGGTCCATCCTGACGATCGATTATCATTTTTCAACCGATATAAAGACCGTTTGGAAGGAAAACTGGTCCATCCCAATTATGAAGTTCGTGCAATCCGCAAAGATGGAAATATCGGGTGGTTTGAAATATCCGGAACCCAAATCGAATATAATGGCGAACCGGCTGTCCTGGCCACCTATGTCGATATCACCGAACGCAGACAAGCGGAGGCAGAGCCAAAACGATTGGCCCAAGAGAGCGCGATTATGGCCGAAATTGGGCAAATCATCAGTTCTTCGCTTGACATTCATGAGGTATATAAACGTTTTGCTGAAGAGGTCAAGAAGATTATCCCCTTTGAGCGTATTGTTATCAATCTCGTCAACCATCAACACAGTATCATCAACATCGCCTATGCGGCTGGGATGGATGTCAAGCAACGTCAGGCAGGGGATGTCGTGCCATTAAAGGGTTCAGGGGTTGAAGAATGCATGCGGAGGCGTTCCGTCACCCTCATTCAAGCCGAAGAGATAGAAGAGGTGGCAAATCGTTTTCCAGGATTGTTACCCTCTTTACAAGCCGGATTTCGGTCGTTCATATTTGTGCCCTTAGTATCGAAAGACCGGTTCATAGGCACCCTGTCTTTACGACACACCCAACCCAATATCTACAAGGAAAAAGACCTTGATCTTGCAGAAAGAGTGACCCGACATATCTCCGGCGCTATTGCAAATTCGCTCCTCTACAATGAAATAAAACAGGCCGGCGTAGCACTGAGGGAAAGCGAAGAAAAATATCGTTCCATTCTTGAAAATATTGCAGATGGTTATTACGAAGTTGATCTTGCCGGCAATTTTACCCTCTTCAATGTTTCGATCTGCCAACTTCTTGGATATTCCAAAGATGAATTGCTGGGAATGAATAACCGCCAATATACGGACCGCGGAAATGCGAAAAAATTGTATCAGGCCTTCAATAAAGTTTATCAAACAGGAAATCCCTCTCAAATATTCGATTGGGAGATTATCAGAAAAGACGGGACAAAACGATATATCGAATCCTCTATCTCTTTAATAAAGAACTCTTCTGGTCAACCTGTTGGGTTTCGGGGTATTGTTCGGGACATCACCGAACGCAGGCAAGGGGAGGAAGCCCTTCGGGAGAGCATGGAACGTTTCAGGCAAGTGGCCGAAACCGCGGGCGAATGGATCTGGGAATTCAATGCAGATGGTCTATTCATTTATTCAAATCCTGTTGTGGAAAAAATAATTGGTTTCAAAGCGGAGGAAATCGTTGGAATAAGATATTTTTACGATTTTTTTCCTCCCGATGTAAAGGAACGACTAAAAAAGGTTTCATTTGAAGTTTTTTCCAGAAAAGAATCTTTTAATAATTTTGTAAATCAATGTATTACCAAAAATGGTGACACTGTTATATTAGAATCAAGCGGCACACCGATTTTAGATCACAACGGAACCCTCCTCGGATATCGAGGGACGGATACGGACATTACCAAACGTAAGCGCACAGAGGACGCCCTTCGAGAATCGGAAGAACTATATCGAACCATCCTTGAGAATATTGAAGATGGTTATTACGAGGTAGACCTCCAAGGGGATCTCACCTTCTTCAACGATTCTTTGTGTCGGATGCTGGGTTACTCCAGAGACGAATTGTTAGGGATGGGGAATCAACAATATACGGACCAGGAGAACCGAAAAAAGTTATTTGAAGCTTTCAACGAAGTATTCAGGACCGGAGAACCCGCAAAGAATTTTGATTGGGAAGTGATTAAAAAAGACGGGACAAAAGTTTTCGGCGAAGTATCCGTGTCACTTATAAGAGACGCAAAAGGGCAGCCGATTGGTTTTCGAGGTATTGCCCGGGACATCACTGAGCGTAAACGTGCTGAGGAAGAACTTAAACGAACCTTTTCCCTGCTCAATGCCGCGCTGGAATCCACCGCTGATGGTATTCTTGTGGTTGACAGGCAAGGAAAAATTGAAAGATTTAATCAAAAGTTTATCCAGATGTGGCATATCCCCGAATCCATCCTTGCATCCCGTGATGACGATCAGGCGTTGGTTTTTGTTTTAAACCAGCTAAAATACCCTGAGGATTTTCTCTCCAAGGTTAAAGAATTATATGACCAGCCCTTGGCTGAGAGTTTTGATCTTCTTGAATTTCAAGACGGACGAGTTTTTGAGCGTTATTCGAAACCCCAACAGATCGGTGAACAAATTGTTGGAAGAGTATGGAGTTTTCGAGACATAACCATTCGCAAACAGGCAGCGGAAGCTTTACGCCTGAGTGAAGAACGGTATCGGACTCTGGTTGAGGAGAGTTTTGACGGAATATTTTTTCAAAAGGGAGCTGACATCATCTTTGCCAACAATCGCCTCCATGAAATGCTGGGCTATGAGCCAGGTGAATTAGAAGGCCGTGACCACTGGATTATCTACCATCCCGATTATCAGGCTCTCACCCGTGAAAGAGCTCTTATGCGTCTTCGCGGAGAATCACCCCCTTCCACGTACGAGGTGAAGTTTCTTCGAAAGGATGGCTTTTCTTTCTGGGGAGAAATCAACGCAAAAGTCATTAATTATTTAGGAGAACCAGGAATCCAGGTCTGGGCTCGAGACATCAGCGAGCATAAGCAAGCCGAGGAAATTTTGCGCGTTGAGCGGGAAAGGTTTCGGTCCTTATCGGAAAATGCCCCTTTTGGGATGGTAATGATCGACAGGAATGGAACCTTTAACTATGTGAATCAGAAATTTAAAGAACTGTTTGGATATGATCTGACGGATGTTCCTGACGGAAGAACCTGGTTTCGAAAGGCCTATCCTGATCCTGATTATAGGCATCAGGCCATTTCTGTTTGGTTAGATGATTTAACCTCTATAGGGTCCGGGGTAAAGAGGCCAAGAATCTTTAAAGCAACATGCAAGGATGGATCAGAAAAGATTGTCAATTTTATTTCTGTGGTATCAGAGGAAGGAGAAAACTTGATGACCTGTGAGGACATCACCGAACGCAAGCGGGCGGAGGAGGCCCTCCGAAAGAGTGAAGAGGAGTCTAGAAAATTAGCTAACGAGAATGCAGTCATAGCCGAGATTGGGCAAATCATCAGCTCCTCTCTCAACATCGAGGAAGTATATGGGCGTTTTGCTGATGAAGTGCGCAAATTGATTCCCTTCGAACGGGTTGCAATTAATCTCAACAATTTAAAAGAAAACACCGTTATGATTGCTTATGAATTGGGGCTTGATGTGCCAGAACGACGAATTGGAAATATCTTTCCATTATCCGGTTCGCTCAATGAGTATCTCATAAAGACCCGTTCAAGCCTCCTTCTCCAGACAGAGGATGGAAATGAATTGGTTAAACGATTTCCCAGTCTTCTGAATACCATTAGGGTAGGATTTCGTTCGATGTTATCGGTTCCTTTAATTTCCAAGGATCAGGTGACTGGTGTGATCCATTTCCGGTCACTGAAACCGAATGCTTATTCTGAGACGGATGTAAAACTCGCAGAAAGAGTTGGGAATCAGATCGCCGGCGCTATTGCTAATTCACAGCTTTTTAAAGACCGTGTGCAGGCGGAGGAAACCCTTCGGGAGACCGAGGAGCAGCTCCGTCAGTCACAGAAGATGGAGGCTGTTGGACGGCTGGCTGGTGGAATCGCCCATGATTTTAATAACCTTCTTACGGTCATCAAAGGCTATAGTGAACTATCCCTTTTTGGTCTAAAAGATGGAGACCTTCTAAAAGAAAATATAAATGAAATCTATAAAGCGAGTGAGCGGGCCGCCAATTTAACCCGCCAGCTTTTAGCTTTCAGCCGGAAACAGATCCTCGACTTCAAAGTTCTCAATCTCAACTCCCTCATCCGGGACCTCGATAAGATGCTCCATCGCATCCTTGGTGAGGATATCGAACTCATTTATAAGCTGGATGAAAACGCAGGCAAAGTTAAGACCGATCCGGGGCAGATCGAGCAGGTCATTTTAAACTTAGCGGTCAATGCAAGGGATGCCATGCCATCCGGAGGAAAATTGATCATCGGGACAGACAGGGTGGATGTGGACGAAATAGAAACATTCGCCTATCCCGATATCAGCCAGGGAAGTTACATAAGGGTATCCATTACCGATACAGGGTGTGGGATGACTCCTGAAGTCAAAGAACATCTTTTTGAACCTTTTTTTACGACGAAGGCCAAAGGAAAAGGCACGGGCCTGGGACTCTCAACGGTTTATGGAATTGTGAAACAAAGCCGTGGGAATATTTATGTATATAGTGAACCAGGAAAGGGAACCACTTTTCATATCTACCTCCCAAGGGTGGAAGAAGACGAAGATAGGATTCAAAAAGAAGAGGATGGAATTTATATTTTGACAGGAAATGAAACAATCCTCCTGGCCGAAGACGAACAATCGGTTCGTGAGCTGGCGGCTCGAATTCTGAGTGAAAGAGGATATCTGGTCTATTCAGCGCGTGATGGAAAGGAAGCTTTAAAATTTGTCCAAGACCATCCGGACAGAGACATTCATCTTTTACTTACCGATGTGGTGATGCCCGGAATGAGCGGTAAGGAGCTGGCAGATCACCTGAAACTTTCGACACCTCAAACCAAAGTTCTATTTATTTCGGGCTATACGGATGATGCCATTGTTCACCATGGGGTGCTGGATAAGGGAGTGAATTTTGTCCAGAAACCTTTCACGCCGGAGGGCCTGGCAAGGAAAGTCAGGGAAGTATTGGACCGGTAGGTTCTAAAGTAGTTCGGAGTAATTAGTTCGGAGTTCGGAGACAATGATAATAAAATTAATCAAATTTTATTGAGTCATTTTAAAAAAGCTCCGAACCAAGTACTCCGTATTTTAACTTTCAATACAGTAAGGAGAAATAAAAATGGATAAATATTCTGAACTACGAACTACGAACTCAGAGCTCCGAACTAAAGCCATCATGACACCGCGGGAAGCGGCTGATTATCTGAGCATCCATGTCCGGACGATCTACCGGCTTGCGAAAAACGGTGATATCCCCTGCCGAAAGATTGGGGGGAGCTGGCGCTTCAAGAAGGATGCTCTTGACGAATGGCTATCCGGAAGAGATAACCATGCCCAGGAGGAAAAAAGATAAATGGAAAACAGAGTCTTAGTGGTCGATGACGAGAAGGAGATCCGGGACTTTCTCATGAAGGCCCTTACCCGCATTGGTGGATTTCAGGTTGAACTTGCGGAAAATGGAGAGGCGGCTCTGAAAAAGATGGAGCAACAAAGGTTTGATCTTGTCATGACCGACCTGAAAATGCCACGGGTAGACGGCCTCCAGTTGATCAAAGAGATTTCAAGATCGCATCCGGAAATCCTTACTGTTCTCATGACCGGACATGGAACCATTGACTCCGCCATTGAAGCCATGAAACAGGGAGCGAGTGACTATCTCACCAAGCCGATTAATCTGGACGAAACCATCTTGCGCTTGAAAAAAGTCCTTGATGAAAAGCAACGTTTTGTGAAGATGAAAGACCATGCTGATCGATTGGAAAAGGCCAATCTGGAACTTAAAAAAATCGATGCAATGAAGTCGGAGTTTGTCTCGGTCGCCTCTCATGAATTAAGAACTCCTCTTGCCTCTATTAAAAATTCGATTCAGTTGATCCTCTCGGGAAAGACGGGGGCGATCAACGAAAACCAGACGAAGTTTCTCTCTATGGCAGATAGAAACATCACCCGATTGACCAACATCTTGAATGACTTGCTCAATCTCTCCAAAATTGAGTCGGGGAAGATCGAATTGAAATTCGAGGACGTGGAATTAAAAACCCTCATTGAAGTTACCGTATCTTCATTGCGACCTCAGGCCGATGTAAAATCAATTAAGATTTTATCAGAAATACCCGAAGGACTTTCATCGGTGAATGGAGACAAAGAAAAAATAGAACAGATCCTGATCAACCTCATCGGGAATGGGATCAAATTTACACCTGAGATGGGAAGCATTTACGTCTCGGCAGCTCCCTATTCTGAAGAAAGGGCAGGAGGGTTTGGAGATAAGATTGCTATCTCTGTGAAAGATACAGGAGTTGGAATCCCCGCAGAACATCTCAGCTCAATCTTCGATAAATTCTTCCAGGTCGAAGGATCGCTCCATCGCTCAGTAAGCGGAACCGGATTGGGTCTGGCCATTACCAAAGGACTGGTTGAAGCCCATCAGGGAAAGTTATGGGCGGAGAGCGAAGTAGGGAAAGGCAGCGCCTTCACCTTCACCCTTCCAGCATCAAAGGGAGAAAGAAGAGAATCTCAGTTCCGGTTTATGCTGGACAAAGCTTTCAATCGAGCACAAAAAAATGACTCACCTCTTTCCTTATTTTTCATAGAAAGTCTTGGACAAAAGAAAGAAATAGAAGATGAATCATTGAAAGAGCTCGAATTGAGGATAAAACAGTCCCTTTGCCGAAAGGGGGATGTTTTAATGAGAAGGAAACAAGAGAAAATGCTGTTTGCGCTCTGTGAGGCTGATTTAAAAGGAGTTCAGGCCATCCGTCAGAGGATAGAAGAGGACCTTCGGAAAAACCCAATCGAGACAGCAGATGGACCGTTATCCATTAAAATCGGAGTTGCTACTTTTCCTGAGGAGGCTCTTTCAAAACGGGAACTCTTCAGGAAGGCGAAAGAACGATTGAGGACGTAGGGAACGCATAGATGCGTTCCTTCGGCAGGCGAAAAAAGAATTGAGGAGGTAATTTCAATGAGCAATAAGAGGATACTGGTGGTTGATGATGAAGTGGATCTGGTGGAAACCGTTCGTTTCGCTCTCGAACTGGAAGGATATGAGGTGCTCTCCGCTTACAACGGTGAAGAGGCATTAAATCAGGCACGGAAAGAAAATCCGGACTTGATCCTTCTTGATCTCATGTTACCGAAACTGGATGGATACAAGGTCTGCCGGTTATTAAAATTCGATGAAAAATATAAACACATCCCCATTCTCATGCTGACCGCAAAAACCCAGGAGAAAGACAGGGCCACCGGCATGGAAACCGGGGCAAACGAATATATCACCAAGCCCTTTGAGATGGATGAATTGATGAATAAAGTGAAGAATTATCTGCGATAATTCAGTCCGGAGTTCGTAGTTCGGAGTTAGGTTAAGAGTTGGGGAGATGGGGAGATGGGGAGTTGTGGGGATAGGGAGATAGGGTGATAAAAAGAAAGATGGGGAGATTGGGAGATAAGGAGATGGGGGGATAAAAATAATGGAAAAGAAGTTGATTCGGACTCATCGGGATTTAGAAGTTTATAAAATGGCCTTTGAAGCGGCTATGCAGATATTTGAAAAAAGCAGATCATTTCCGGTCGAGGAGCGTTATTCACTGACAGATCAAATCCGTCGTTCATCGAGATCGGTTTGTACCAATCTTGCTGAGGCTTGTCTCCGACCCAGAGGGGCAGAATAATGTTTGTATATATCCTCCATAGCAATCTTACAGGCAGACGTTACATAGGACATACTAACGATTTAAACAAAAGATTAAAAGAACACAATGCTGGCCGTGTGAAATCAACTAAGGCTGGCTTACCTTGGCGGATAATCGCCTGCAAAAAATATTCTTTACGTTCAGAAGCTAGATGGATAGAACGTTCACTGAAGCATTCGAAAAAAGCTTTGGACAAATTCCTGGGTCTCTGACCCGGAGGGGCGAAAAAGGCGTTATGAAGCTTCATTCGTAAGCAAACTGAGTGATGCTGAAGCAGAAGCAGCTGAAACTCAGGTTTGGCTGGAGTTTGCTATTAAGTGCGGTTATCTCTTAAATGAAACGGGACAAGAATTATTGAGCAATTACGACAATATCCTGGGTAAGATCGTTAGTCTAATCAACGATCCTCTCCCATGGTTATTACCTGGAGCGAAACAACGCTGAAGATTGGATGGGTTTTAAGAAGATGGGCTCCCTATCGCCCCATCTCCTTATCTCCCTAAATCTTAAAAGGGTAAAAGAAATGCCTACTTTCAAATATAAAGCGCGCGACAGAGCTGGCAAGGCCATGGATGGGAGGCTGGAGGCCCCTACCCTCCAATTGGCTGGCGATCAGCTTCACCGCCTCGGATACCTTCCAGTTTCGATCGAGAAACTCGAAGAGGTCCCTCTGTTTGACCTTTCGGATTTAATGGACCGTTTTAAAAAGGTTCCCCTGGAGGATCTCGTCGTCTTCAGCCAGCAACTTTCGACCCTATATAAGGCAGGCCTCCCCCTTCTCACTGGTTTATCCAATTTGAAGGACCAGACAGAGAACAAGAAATTTCAAAATGTTCTGGATGAGGTTTGTACAGACATTGAGGCCGGGAACCCATTATATGCCTCCATGGCTAAACATCCATCGGTCTTTTCAATTGTCTACATTAATATGATTCGTGCAGGCGAAACATCAGGACGGTTAGGTGAATCACTGGACCGATTTGTCACTCTCGCCGACCGGGAACTTCAAACCCGCCAGAGGCTCAAAGAGGCAACACGATACCCTAAAATCGTCATCTCCGCAGTGGTCATTGCCTTTGTCGTCCTATTAGCTTTTGTCATTCCAAGGTTTGCAGCAACCTTTGCACAGTTCAATATGCCTCTCCCCCTGCCGACCCGCCTTATGATCGGGATGAATAAAATATTTCAAAGCTACTGGTATATGCTTCTGGGAGGACTGATCGGAATTTCCATTCTTGTCAGGCGCTACCTGAAGACTGAAAATGGAAGATACTTCTGGGATAACATTAAAATCCGGATTCCGGTTTTAGGCCAACTTTTCTTAAAAATTGGCCTCTCCCGGTTTTCCAATACGTTTGGCATGTTGAACCGAAGTGGAATCCCTATTTTGCAGGCGCTGGACATCACTTCTACTACGGTGGACAACGTCCTTCTCTCCCAATCCATTAAGAGCGTCCAGCAGAAGGTGGGAGGGGGAAGCAGTTTGACAGATGCACTGAAGGAGAGCGGAAGGTTTACCTCTCTTGTCATTCAGATGATCTCTGTGGGTGAAACCTCCGGAACACTGGATGAGATGTTGACAAGAGTGACGGATTATTATGATGTGGAAGTGGACAACGCTTTGAAGAAGTTCCCCACTTATATTGAGCCGATCCTGACGCTCTTTCTGGGGGGAGTCGTTTTACTTCTGGCACTGGCCGTATTTCTCCCCTGGTGGAACATGGCCTCGTTGTTCAGGTGATTCTTGATGAACGTTGAACCTTTCAATTTCGGATTTCGGATTTCGGAATTCGGAATTTTAAATCCACAATCCAAAATCCGCAATCCGCAATCGGGAATGTCTCTTATTGAAGTTATTCTCATAATGATTGTCATTGCCATACTGGCGGCTGTGGCTATCCCCAGGATGGGTTTTGACATGGCCCCAAAAGCCTCTGTGGAAGGTGCCGCTCATATGGTTGCCTCAGATATCCGGTATGCCCAGGAATGTGCCATGTCTACCCGAACTTCAAAGACCATCACGTTTTCCGGTGGAAATTCTTATACTTTTGCGCCCTCCAACAACTTAGATCCATCGGGCCGACTCCCGGCTGGCGTAGCCACCTCTGCATTAACCTTGACCTTCAATTCCCTTGGCGAACCCACAACAGGTGGAGGAGGATCAGTCACGGTTTCCGGAAGTGGAGGATCAAAGACTATCAGTGTCTCAAACTATACAGGAAAGGTGAGTATTAATTAACAGTTCGGAGTAATGAGTTCGTAGTTCGGAGAAAATGATAATAATTAGCAGTTCGGGGTTAGGAGTTCGTAGCTCGGAGAAAATGATAATAATTAGCAGTTCGGAGTAATGAGTTCGTAGTTCGGAGTAAATGACAAAGATGAGAAAAACAATTAAACCATTAAAAAAACATTTTAAAAGATTAGAGTTTAAAAACTCCGAACTCCGAACTCCCAACTTCGAACTTGTATTTCAACAGGGTTTCACCCTTATCGAAGTCATCATCCTCATTGTGATGGCGGGGATTCTTTTGCCGGTCATCATCGTCCCCTTTGCAACGGGTATTAAAGGAAGCCAGAAGCCAGAAATGGCAACCAAGGCTATGTATCTCGCCCATGAGGAGATGGAATACCGAATGAAATACAATTATGGTGGACCACAACTCAATCCTACTAACCTTACTGCATGCCAGACTTCACCACCTTCTGGCTACCAGTGCCAATATGAAATCCTTTATGTGCCAAACAATGATCTCAATGCTTTAGGAAGTTTAGGCCCAGACACAAATTACAAACGAATGAGAGTTCGGGTAAGCGATCCACAAAACGACACTTATGAAATCTATTCAGTGGTCACAAGGTTTCCGTAATGAAAATAGTTCGGAGCAAGTATTTCGTAGTTCGGAGAAAATGAAAAAGATGATGAACATATTCAGTCCGTATAAATATATTTCAAAAAAACTCCGAACTCCGAACTCCGAACTCCGAACTTTCGGTATCGAGGGTTTCACCCTCATCGAAATCATTGTGGTGATCGTCATTTTATCGATCGCTTCGGGTATTATGATTTATTTCTTGATTAATAGTTTGAAAGTCTATACAATGACGGTCAATCAAAAAACCCTTTTCGACGAGGGAAAACTGGCGCTCGAGAGAATGGTCAGAGATATTCGGGATGCAAGAAGCATCACCACGCCTGCCGCAGGAGGCTCGGGCAATACCATCGTTTTCCAGAGAACCAACGCCACAGCCCAGGATGGACTTAACGAAACCCTCACCTTCCAGTTAACCGGCTCAACCCTTCAAAAAGTTAAGACATCCCCTGCGGCGACAAGTCCACTTGCCTCAAATGTGTCTTCATTCACAGTGACCCGGGGGGCAGTAGCTACCAACAATGAAAATGAGATTACTTTGTCGTTTACTCTTTCATTAGCAAGCGGTGAGAATGTAACTTTACAGACAAAGGTCTATCCAAAAAATTTTGTTAAGAGTTCAACTTACAAGAATTATTACGATAACTGGCGAGAGGAACCCAGCAGTTGAAAAAAAGAACAAAAAAAATTCATACCCCCCCCTCTTCCCCCTTTAAAAAAGGGGGGGAATTAATTTCCACTCCCTTTGGTCTCCGACCCAGAGCGGTCTCTGACCCGGAGGGCAAAGGGAGGTTGGGAGGGATTTTCTTTAACTCCAGAGGCCTCTCCGTTCTCTTCCTCGTCGTCGTCATGCTGTTGATGGTGGCAATCGGGTATGTCTTCTCTTATCTCATCCCAACCAAGCAGAAGTCTATTGCTCTTACCATCAGTTCCAATCAAGCCTTTTTCTTAGCCCAATCAGGAGTGGAGTTCGCTGTGCGATATACAACGGACAACGGTCTGAGCGGTCTCAGTAATCCTATTTCAAGGTCTCTTGGCCGTGGAAGCTTCACAATCAGTTATGAACCCGCTCCTACGGATCGGCTCACATCCATCGGTGAAATCCCAAACACCAGCCAAAGGAGAATCGTTGTATCTAATTTTACTAGTTTTCTAGTAAAGCAGTTGGTCCTAGATCCAGGTTCTCCATCTCCCTGTTGGACGCTTGGAGGCCAAAGGGCACGTTTCTTTATAAAAAACATTGGGAGTTCTAATGTCACCCTCACAGCTTTCACTGCAACATGGAGTGACTCGTCAAGCACTCGCATACGAGAAATTCATATGGATGGAACTCAGAAATTTTTTGGTAATTACTGGAACGGAGACCCTCGACAAAATTTGAATCGTGGAGGGAATAACCAAGTAATTATCCCCAATCAGGTTATTCGAATAGATGTTTATTGGTTCAATCCATATGTTACAGGAAATATTATCATTACTTTTTACACCGGAACAGGAGAACCTTACGAGTTCGACTTGGGAGGCGCGTTGCTTCCTTGCCTATAGCAGAAAAAATGTAGCCTGTCTGATGAAGGACAGTGAAAGAGTAAAACACAATAAAGGGACAAAACTAATATGACAGAAACAATCGGGTTGGACATTGGGTCTCATTCGATCAAGTTGGTGGGAATGGAAAAGACTGCTAAGGGGCCTTTTCTAACCTGTTTAGGGCTGAAGAGAATTCCCCAGTCCATTGACAAGGAGGATATCAACTCCCTCTCCATCCTTCTCAAAGACTTAATTGAAGAAACCGACATCAGAACAAAGAAGGTAAGGCTTACCGTTTCCGGCTCAGGAATCCATATCAGACGGATGACCCTACCCTCCATTCCTAAAAAAGAGTTAATTCAAACACTGCCGTGGGAGATGAAGGATAATCTCCCTTTCCCTGTGGAAACAGCACGGATTCAATACAACATCCTTGGAGAATTTGTCGAAGATGGGGCCAAAAAGTTGGACTTGCTTGTCGTGGCCTGCCCGATCAACCTCATTGACCGGACACTCTCCATTGCCAATGTTGCCGGGCTTCAGGTCACTCATCTCGATGTGAGTGCTTTTGGCCTCTGGAATATGCTTTACGCACGGGATCAATTAAAACTTGGGGAAACAGTCGCTCTGATTGATTTAGGTTCGGAGAAGATAAGCCTTTTCCTTTTTAAAGATGAAACGCTCCAATTCAGCCGAGAGATGACTCCGGCCGGAGCTGACCTGACCCGTGCGATCACGGATGGCCTCCCTTTTGAGAAAGACATGGGTTTCCTCTTTGAAAAGGCAGAGAGGATTAAAGAAGAAGTAGGAATTTTGTCTGGCGCCCAGGAAGGACGAGTGGCTGGTGAAAAACTCGATTTCTCAAAAATCTCCTTTTTGATGAGGCCCGTGTTGGAAAGATGGGTAGCGGAAATTGGGCGTTCTCTCGATTATTATCGAAATCAGTTCTATGGAGAAAAGATTGACCGCATCCTTCTCACCGGGGGAGGCGCCCATCTGAAGAATATTGCCTCTTACCTCGAAGGCGAACTCCACCTTCCTGTGGAACTTTTTAACCCACTCAGGGAGATGCTCTATGACGCCAAAAGGGTAAATGGACAGGCCCTTGATGAAACAGGCTCGATGTTCACCACAGCAGCAGGCATTGCCCTCTCCGAACCGCGGCAGGTAGAATTGCTACCCGTTAAAGAACCTTTCTGGTCAAAAATACCCGCTGAGAAAGCAATTTTTATTCTTGTTCCAATCCTGACCATCCTTATTTTTCTGGGGATGATCTGGTATAAAACCGGGCAAGTGACCGCTCTTCAAAAGGAACGGGCTGACAAGGTAGCAAGGGTAGCAAAGCTGGAGGATCTTAGGACCAGGCTGTCGGTCCTGAAAGAGAAAGAGGCGAAGATCAAACAGGATCTCTCCCTCTTTCCCTCTTTGGTCACCCCACCCATACCCTACCGAAAGGCACTCAAAGAAGTCCTTGAGGTCATCCCCGGGAACATGACTCTGACCTTGTTTGAGATTCAATCAGGGGGAAAACCCGTAGGCAAGCCCTCTCAAACTCCAGCATCAAAGGAAACCGAGCCACAGGGTCATCCCAAGAGTATTCTCCATCTCTCCGGTCTGGCCTTTGGAAACGATATCCACTGCCTTACGGCTTTGGCTAAGATCATCGAGGGACTTGAACGGTCTCCTCTTTTCAGCCATGTCAAATTGATTTCGACGGATGAGAATAAACTATATAATCAATTAGCCACGGAATTCGATATCGTCTGCGATATTGACATTCCCAATAAGGGAAAGGATTAGAAGAGGAGAAACCTTAATTCATGGCACTTAAAAGAAGAGAAAAGATTTTATTGGTGGTTGTATTGGTAGCTGTCGCCATTTTTCTATTCGATCGGCTTTTCGATACACCCATGAATCGCAAGATTTCCATGCTCAAAGGAGAAGTTAAAGCGGCTGACTCTAAACTGGCCGAACTTGCTCTTTTATCAAAAGGTCTCGAAACAGCAGAGGCTGAGATCATCAGACTCGAGGAGGAATTGAAGGGACTTTCTGAGCGCACGCTCAGAGGCGAGGAATTCAGGGCTTTTCTGAGACATCTGGCGAGGGAAAGTGACCCTCTTCAGATGAAGGTGATTTCCATCTCTCCTTCTGAGGAGAAGATATCTCCGTCCGAGGAGAAGAAAGAGTCTGTTCTTCAGGATTCACGAAAGGTGGCGGTTCATCTGGTTCTCCATTCCACTTTCGCCAAATTGGAGTCCTATTTGAAAGGGATAGAGGAACTCCCCTTTCTGGTCCAGATAGAAGGACTTCAGATTCAGAGAAATGATGAGATACAACCTCTCTTAAAGGTCACCCTGGGGCTTAAAATGTATATCATTGCGTTGTAATAGAGGATAATATGAAGATGCACAAATTCATACTTAAGTTTGCCTTTACTCTGTTATGTACAGGAATTTTGCCTACGACGGGCATCGTTTTAATAGAACCAGAGTTCAGCTTTGGACAACCCCAAAAGAAAACTATTGTATTTCATGAGGGACGGAAAGACCCATTCTCCATACCTCCCGGAATCCGCCTCCTCTCTAAGGAGACACCAGTAAAAGAAGAAAAAACGGTTCAACCCATAGTACAGGTAAAGACGAGCGAAATAAAACCGGTTGAGCCCACTTTGCATCTGAAGGCAGTCTTGATATCCGACCGTATTCGATTGGCGTCAATTGACCGGTCCATAGTAACCGTTGGAGACTCAATCGGCGGAGAAAAGGTATTGGAGATCTGGCCTGACAGGGTTATTTTGGAAAAGGTAGGTAAAAAAAGAACAATCCTTCTGGACCAGAGTCCAGTGAAACTAACAGTTGAAGGTAGATAATCCCCATGTCCCCCCTGATAATTTCCCTTCCTTAACCCCACCTTACCTCCCCTTAATTTAAGGGGAGGAAGGGAGGGATTAATAGGGAAAAGATATAGACCGAAAGAACCATAAAAAGGAGTAAGACATGAAAACAAAAATACTATTTATTTCTCTTCTGTGTCTCTTATGGGCAGTGGGTTGCGCTTCTCCTCCTAAACAGGATCGCGCCAAACTGCCTTCTCAGAAAATGGAGCCCTCTAAACCGCAGCCGCCTCCTGAAGAAAAAATGAAGGAACTGGTCATTCCCCAAAGGGAAGAGGCAAAAAAAGCCCCAGAGAGGCTCTATTCCTTCTTCGCGAGAGATACGAACATTCAGGACATTCTGATCGCTTTTTCAAAGGAGGACGAGTATAACATCGTCATCGACCCGGAGCTGACTGGTAAGGTGACCATTGATCTTAAACGGGTCACTCTTAAAGAAGCGCTCGATGCCATTCTTATTCCCCTGGGATGGACTTATCGCATCGAAGGAAAATTCATTAAAATCATTAGACCCCAGGTGGAGACACGCCTCTTTACGCTTAATTATCTTGCCACCCGGAGAAGTGGAAAGAGGGAAGTCTATGCGACGACAGGTGGGGGACTGCAAAGCGGCGTTATTCCTGGAACCTCCACCACCACTGGAAGCACCACTCCCACGACCATCGGGGGCACAGGGAATAGAACAGGATTTAGCGACCTGGTCAGTGTGGATGAAATGGACCTGTGGAAGGAAATCCAGAGGGGGTTGGAAGTCATTATCTTTGGAGGAGCCGATGAAAAAGCGGCACCACCAGAGCCAGATAAAACGACCTGGGCTAGGGCTGATAGTAAAGGGAAAAAATTAATCGTCAATAAATCGACTAGCGTGATTTTGGTAAGCGACTATCCGGCCAATCTCAATAAAATCGCATCCTTCCTTGAAGCGATGGAGGGTAGCGCCCAGCGTCAGGTCACCATTCAGGCGAAAATTTTTGAGGTGATCCTCTCGGACGAGAATAAAGAGGGGATCAACTGGAAGGTGATTCAGGGATTGCCCCGCCTTTCCAATTTATCATGGGGGCTTACGAATAAGGCGGGAACAACTGGCTTTCCAGGAGTGACAGGGGGCTTTACCCTCACTGATACGACCACCGGAACAACGATCCAGACCCCCGGGACTTTTAGAATAAGGCCTTTTGGAGGGACTTTTGCCGTTGGGGCAGGTGATGTCGCGCTTTCAGACATCATGCAGGCCATCGCAGAACAGGGAGATGTGAAGGTGCTTTCCAGCCCGACCATCTCCACGCTCAACAATCAGAAGGCCATCATCCGTGTAGGAAACCAGGATGTCTTCTTCATCTCCGGAGCAGTGGTCACCGGAGGAGAAACAGTGGTCCAGACGTTTCAACCCGTGACGATCGATGTGGGAATCATCCTCGATGTCACCCCGCAGATTGCTGAGGATGGAACCATCACCATGAATATCCATCCCAGTATTACTGAAAAAACTGGAGAGAAAGCAACTCCCGATGGGAAAACCACCTTCCCTCTTTTAAGCGTAAGGGAAACCGATACTACGGTAAGGGTACAGGATGGCCAGACCATCATCATTGCCGGGCTCATGCAGGATAAAATAGAGGACACCCATGTCGGTGTGCCCGTATTACAGTCTATTCCTCTGCTTGGAGGGATGTTCCGTTACAAAACCGAAAGGAAGAGAATTGCAGAACTGGTGATCATGATCACCCCTACCCTTCAAGTGGGAAAGAAAGTGGAAGATGTTACAAAAAACAGATAGGTTTCAAGGGGCCAAGGGGTCAAGGGTTCCAGTAAAATATTTTTAAAATTCTCACTTGAACCCATGAACCCTCGAATCCTTGAACCCTTTAGAACACTTTTGGGAAAGAGATGTACCTCGACTTCTATGGTTTAAAAGAAAAACCTTTTGCTCTGACGCCGGACCCGCAGTTCCTCTATCTGAGCGAGAGCCACCGGACCGCGATCGATTCCCTCCTCTACGGAATCAAGGAGAGAGAGGGATTCATGGTAGTCACCGGAGATATTGGAACCGGAAAGACAACCATCTGCCGGAGTCTCCTCGATAAATTGGATAAAAATGTGAAGACGGCAGTTATTTTCAACTCCTATCTTGCGGAGGGGGAGCTGCTGAGAGCGATCCTTCAGGATTTTGGTTTTAAAACAATTGGAAGAACGAAGGCGGAACGGATTGATGCGCTGAATCAATTCCTCTTACAACAATTGTCCCAGGATAGCCATGTCATCCTCATCATTGACGAAGCCCAAAATCTTTCCATACCGGTTCTCGAACAGATCCGTATGCTCTCCAATCTTGAGACGACAAAAGAGAAAATGCTCCAGATCATCTTATTCGGTCAGCTCGAATTAAACCAGAAACTCTGGTCTCCTAAATTGAAACAGTTGAACCAGCGGGTTGCCATCCGTCATCACATCCGCTCCCTCAATCGGGAAGAAACAGAGTCATACATTTACCAGCGCCTCACCGTGGCCGGCTCACACGGTACCATTACGTTTTCAAAATCGGCGCTCAATGAAATCTACCGTTTTTCAGGGGGAACTCCAAGGCTGATCAACCTGATCTGTGATCGAGCCCTGCTCGGGGGCTTTGTGGATGAGACCAATCAGATCGACAAAGAGGTCGTCTTAAAGGCTAAAAAGGATTTGGGAGGAGAAGAATCAGCCACTGGGGCCTTCCGTATCCCCGCTTATTTAAAACAATTTACACCCTTGCGTGCCTCTCTTCTTATTATCTTGATCTTTTTATTGGTGGCGATGATTCTTCTAAACCATGACCGATCCCTTTCCCTTCAGGGAGCACGAGACGTAATCAATCAGAAATTTGAAAAGATTTACCTGCGGATTGAAGATAAGAAATCACCATCGATCGCTCCGATCCCTTCAGAAAAGAAAGTAGAACAGGATTCTCTGCAGAAAGAGATTTTATCAGAATCGGCGAGAATCTCGCCGGAGGGGTCAAAATGAGTCTGATCATTGACGCCCTGAAAAAGGCTCAACAACTCCGTTCAATAGAGTCAAAAGGGTCGCCTTTTTTCAGGGGCCGCTCTCCGGATAGAAAAGGTCCAAAGCAATGGGCTTGGTTCATTCTTCTTTCTTCTCTGATCCTTCTCATTATAATAGTTGGCGTCTGGAAAATTCTTTTACCTCCTTCACCTCCTGAACCGGTGATTAAAATCGCGGAGAGGAAACCTTCTCCAGCAGTCATTGAAAAGATTCCCCCGGAACTCCCAAAAGAAGAGGAGAAGAAGAACTTAGAAATGATTGAAGAACCCAAAATCACTCCCCCCCCCGTCTCTTCTCCCGCTCCTAAAGAAGTAAAATCGGTTAGAAAGAAATTAACCATTCCTAAAAAGGAAAACATAGAATCTCTTCCTCAGACAAAACCCGAAGAAAAAATAGCGGGGACACCCAAAAAAGAGGAAAAGGCCGATGCTGAAGTAAAATCTTCTCAAGAAAAACCAACTGTGCCACCTCCTCCTAAAGAGGAAGTGATACCGAAACCTGTTGTACTTGAACAGGGAACCGGAAGAGATCGTCATCTCACCATGGAAGTGATCCAACATTTCAATATGGGGGTTGCTTATTATCATCAGGGTGATGTATTGAAGGCGATTCAGGCCTACCAGAAGGTGATTCAACTGGAGCCCAACCATATGGAGGCGCATAATAATCTTGGAATCATCTATCAAGAGATCGGAAAACCGGAGAACGCCCTCCAGGCTTATCAAAAAGCTATTGAGATCAATCCCCGATATGAAAAGGCCCTTAACAACATGGGGATTATTTTCTATCTCAGGGGAGAAGATGAAAAAGCAATGGAAGCTTTCAAAAAAGTCCTTTCCATCAATCCAAATCATATCGGGAGCCATATCCATCTTGGGACTCTCTATAAAAAGAAAGGACAGATGGAAAAAGGAATCGAATCTTACCAGAAGGCCCTTTCTATTGATCCTCTTCATGGAGAGACCCATTACAACTTAGGCCTCCTCTATGAACAAATTGGCAACAGGGAACTGGCTATACAGCATTACCGGCAGTTTGTCCAGTCGTCTTCAAATGCCTATCCGGAACTGGCATCAAAGGTCAGGAGGCATATCCAACAGATGTTGAAGACAAAGGAAGGAAAGAAGGAGTAAATGAAATACTCAATATTAGAATAATTGAAATAGTAACTCCCCCTTTCCCCCTCTTAATTTAAGAGGGGTGATGCCTCCCCTTATTTTAAGGGGAGGTCAGGTGGGGTTATGAGCATTGGTAATCGATATTTGGTGCCTAAATTAAGCGATTCTTTTTGAAAACATCTTTAGCTACAAGCTTCATCTCGGGTTTAAAATCACCCAGCGGGTGATTTGTAGCGCAAGGCTTTAGCCTTGCTTGCCTGACGCAGGCAGGGATCAGAAGCAACCCTAAAGGGTTGCGCTACAATGAAATTCAAAAAAATCGCTCAATTTAGGTGGTGATTAATAGGTGGAGGAGTTATGGCTCAAAAAAAGAGTTTTGGAGAATTTTTAGTTGACCTTGGGATCCTTACCCCTGAACAACTCAAAAAGGCGGCTCAGGAGCAAAGGCAGGGGGGGGAAAGACTGGAGCAGACCGTCACCCGTAAGGGATATGCCAAGGAGGAGGTTATTTATCAGTGCCTGGCTGATTATTTCAATCTCCCTTATGTTGACCTTGATACCTATCTGATCGATGATAAGATCGTAAAGATTATTCCAGACGAATTAGTACGGCGTCATGCCTTGATCCCTCTTTTCAAAATTGGAACGACATTAACCGTGGCCATGGACAATCCTCTCAATATTATTGCTCTTGACGAGGTGCGAAATAAAACGAAGATGGATGTGGAGATAGCTCTCAGTACAGAGAAAAAAATCAAAAAGGCGATTGAACAATATTACGGGGTGGGAGCAACCGTCATGGAGAACACCCTGCGACAGGCCACCGCTCAAAATTCGACCGAAACCGCCAAGGAACCAGTCGAATACAGGAAGACCTACGATCTTCAGCTAAAAGAACCTTTGACAGGGTCCGTCGAAGGAGCTCCGGCTGCAAGGATGCTCGACCTGGTCATGATTCAGGCCATTCACGACCGTGCCAGTGACATCCATTTCGAACCTGATGAAAAGGCGCTCCGTGTCCGATTTCGCATCGATGGCTTTCTCTTTGAAACCTTCACACTGCCTAAAACCGTTCATCCGGCAGTTACCGCTCGTATCAAAATCTTAGCGGAGATGGACATTACCGAGACCAGGCTCCCTCAGGACGGGAATTTCAATATCAAGATGGAGAACCGCGGTTTTGAGATCAGGGTCTCAACCTTCCCAACGATCTACGGAGAAAATGTCGTCCTTCGTATTCTGGATCAGACAAGCCCTCTTCTCACCTTGGAGGATCTGGGCTTCTCGGAGGAGATGTTAGCCCAATTTAAACAGCTTCTCCGGAAGACGACTGGAATCATCCTGGTCACCGGTCCGACCGGAAGCGGGAAAACGACAACCCTTTACGGCTCTCTCAATCTGATTAACTCCATGGACAAAAATATCATCACCATTGAAGATCCCGTCGAATACCGGCTCTCTTTAATCCGACAGACCCAGATCAACCCCAAAGCGGGAATCACCTTTGCGGCTGGCCTCAGATCGATTCTCCGCCAGGACCCGGATGTGATCATGGTCGGCGAAATCAGGGACCTCGACACCTCTGAAATCGCCATTCAGGCCGCCCTCACCGGCCATCTGGTCTTAAGCACCCTCCATACCAATGATGCGCCCGAAGCCATTACCCGACTGATGGATATTGGTGTGGAACCTTATCTCATCTCATCTTCTGTGATCGGCGTTCTCGCCCAGCGATTGGTCAGAGCCATCTGTCCCCATTGTAAAACCCCAACTCCTCCCGATGAAGGGGTATTGAAGGAAATAGGAGACCAGGTCTCAGCCTTGAAAGTGCCCCCCTCCTTCTCCCGTGGAAAAGGATGCAAGCAGTGCAAACAGTCGGGCTACCTTGGAAGAAAAGGGATTTTTGAACTTCTCGTGGTCAACGAAACAGTGAAGCGGTTGATCTCAGAAAAAGCGTCTTCTATCGCTATTCGAGATGCGGCTCGCGAAACAGCAGGGCTGCTCTCTCTCAGGAAAGATGGCTTGATGAAGGTCGTAAAGGGGATCACCACACTGGAGGAAATCGATCGGGTCGCCTATTAACCGCCGTTACCTCCCCCCTTATATTACTAATCCTTACCCATAAGTGGCATTGCTGGCCGCAAGAGATATCTATTGTCGGCAATTGGCACTGAAAATCCGAATCTCAAATGCCTCAAACGTGTTCTTTCATGTTGTATGTTTCGAATTTGGATTCATCCGGCTTTTTTATGGGTGCTTTTCCCCCTCTTAAGTATAAGAGGGGGTGAGGGGGAGTTATGAAATACCTTCAGAATGACCTGGCATTAAAGCAACGACGAAGGGAATTGAGGCGTAATCAGACGGATGCGGAAAAGGCCCTTTGGGCATACCTCCGAAACAAGCAGTTCTATGGAATGAAATTTTTCCGCCAATACAGCATTGGGCCTTATATTTTAGATTTTTATTGCCCAAACATGAAACTCGCAGTAGAATTAGACGGGGGACAGCACAACCGATGCGAGGCTAAGAAATATGATGCCGTTCGTTCAGAATACCTGAAAGTCAAGGGGATTGAGGTTATGCGGTTTTGGGACAATGAGGTATTGCTTGATATGGAAAGCGTCCTATCTGAGCTGGGACGAAAAGTAACCCCTCCCCACCTCCCCTTAACCTAAGGGGAGGTTACCCACTCAATTCCCGGATGAACCCGAATTTGGAATATTTTGATTTCGAATTTCGTGCTTCGATATTCGAATTTCACCCCTTAATAGCTCGAAAACCAAAGAAACCTTGTGTCAAGCGGCCTGACTTATGGGACGCGAAAAGCTTAAATTAGAGGGGGGTTAACGAAACAAGTTGAACTTGATGATCCAGTAAAGAGCGGCCAAACCATCTTTCCAGTTGATCTTCTTCCCTTCAGAATAGTCCCTTCCCCAGTAAGAGATGGGAACTTCATAGACGCGACATTTCATCTTGGCGACCTTAGCCGTCACTTCCGGTTCAAACCCGAAGCGATTGCTCTCAATCTGAATTCCTTTCAGAACTTCTGAGCGAAAGGCCTTATACCCTGTTTCCATATCCGACAAATTCAGGTCCGTAAGCATATTGGACAATGTGGTGATCACCCTATTTCCAACAGAATGCCAGAAATAGAGCACCCGATGGGTTCCTCCCTGGAATCGGGAGCCATAGACCACATCCGCCACTCCATTCAGAATCGGATTGATCAGGTGAGGATATTCTGACGGATGATATTCGAGGTCCGCATCCTGAATGATCGTGATCTCCCCTGTAATTTGAGAAAGAGCCGTCCGTATGGCTGCCCCTTTACCCTGGTTCCGATCGTGAAAGAGTGTTTTGACCCCTTCACTATTATCCTTAAGAAGGTTAGCCGTCCCATCGTTTGAAAAATCGTCAACAACAATAATCTCCTTCTCGAAAGGAGACTCTTTCACTCTTCTAATGATTTCGAGGATCGTCTTGACTTCGTTATAGACTGGAATGATCACCGAAAGCTTCATCATTTTTCTCCCACTGCAATTAACGATTGCCCCACCCGTCCGGGGATCATCTTTTCCGCGATCCTAAACAAAGGAACCATTTTATTGAACATTCCCATCTGCCCTTCCGGCAGAAGGCGCCTTTTCAAAAGCGTGCCATTCAAATACCAACCCAATATGCCGAAGAAATTGAAATAGGCCAGGTGAGTAATTCTGAACCTGTTCCGTTTCATTTTTTGTATTAGCTCCTCCCTGCCATACCTCCGGCAATGGCCAAGTTCCCAGTCAAGGTGATTATACAGAAATTTCAGCGCGGGGACAAGGAGAATCAGTTTTCCACCTTCGGGCAATAGTTCATAAAAATGGCTTAAAACGATATCATCATCCTCCACATGCTCCAGAACATTGGAGCAGACAATAGTATCAATCGGTTGTTGAAGCGCCTCCGGAGGATTGCTCTCAATATTCCAGATGAGAGTGCCTATCAGGTTTGAATCCTTCCCGTACCTCTCGCGAACGATCCGAAGATAGTCCTCATTAAGGTCGACAGCCATCACCCTCCCCTGTTGCAGAAGCAACCCTGTAAGATTCCCTGTGCCACAACCAACCTCAAGAAGATTTCCTTTTAGGAATGGTTGGATCTCCTCAAATATCCACCTGTGGTATGCGGTGGCTTTCTCAAGCATAAGAAGGGTCAAGGTATTTGTTTTTTCAACATCCATCTGATTTTTTCGATCTTTTCCGTCGCTGGAACACCCAGCCACAAAGAAGCCCCATCACTCCCAGTGAAGTTATTGCAGCGCCAAGTTTCATACTGATGGGATCATATACGAATTCCACTCTGGAGGAACCGCCGGGTACCGGAATTGCACGGAAATGATAATTGGCACGAAGGATTTTTTCTTCTGTCCCATTCACAAACACTTTCCAGCCGGGATAGTGGGTGTCGCTCAATACCAGCATCGAGTCTTCATCTGCTTGCACCTGAAGTGCCAATCGATTACTGGTCTCTGAGAGAAATTTCACCTCTCCCCCACCCTTCCCTCCCCCCTCGGAGGCTGTGTCGTAATTAGCCATTCGCCCTTCGAGAGCCTCAGGACGAACGGCTAACTCATTGATTTTTAACATGTCATATTCCGTTCGTGGTGAGGTTCTCGAACCATGAACGGAATTACGACACAGTCCCTCGAGAGGGAGGGTGAGGGAGGGGGGGATTTCTTCCAAGAGCACTATATTGTCCACTTGAAAATCCTTCCCAACCATCGACTGTAGAATCTCTTTTGAATCCATCACTTTAAAGTTTTTCACGATCTGTGCCCTTTGAGAAGGGTTTTTAACTTTATACAACTTTATGGTTTCCTTTTTTAACAGCTCCTCTTTTTCTCCTTCAAGCCCTTCCAGCTTGGCATAAATCAGTTCAAATCGTGGATCTTCTTCAAGCTGAGTTACAGAAATGACATACTTGATTCCGTAAACATCAACAAAGCGGCTTGAGGAGATGGAAGGAAGACTTATAAACTTTTTGTAAAGTTCATCGTTCTTTTTTAATCTAACCACATCCACTCCCCAGATATCATGGACCTTAAAAATCATGTTCAATGAGGGGATGTGCTTCTCTTTGATCAGATCAAATGGGGCGCCTTTTCCAAGGATAATGGGCGCATCCAGGGCAATGGTTTTCCCGGTAGCGAATGTCCGGAATGGTTCTTTTGTTGAAGTGACATTCTCCAGTATCTCTGTCTTTTTAAAATAGTCTTCAGATTTCTCTTTCCCATAGAAGCCCATATTTCCGAATAGATCTGTAATGAGAAAAAAGACTAAAACAACCTTAGTCCACCCTTTCCACTTCAACTCATATCCCACCCGGAGAAGAAGGAAGAATAAGGTGAGATAGAAAAAGAATCTTTTGGCATGAAAAAGGTTGACGGAAAGGCGATTGAATTGAGGGAAGTCAATCTCTCTGACCTTAAGAAAATGCTCAATCGGCCCATGCCCGAGCGCAAGTAACAGAAGTACAACTCCAGAAACAAGGGAAAAGGCCATAAGGACCTGTTTCAAGGTCTTACCTTCTCGCTCCCTTGAAAATTTCAGAAGTCTTTCAAAACCTAAGCCTGACGTAATAGCAAGGGCAAGAATGAAGATATAAAGAAACTTAACAGGATATCGGATCCCACTGAAAAATGGGATATATTTAAAGGGTTCCTCTAAAAATTAACGATATTTACTATCAACCTATACCAATCTAACCATCAGTATGTTATGGTCTGGCATCGAAATGGAAAATAAGGAGACAAATCATGATGCAGACCGGCCTTTTGGATTG
>VGRY01000029.1 GCA_016875195.1 Deltaproteobacteria bacterium | reverse complement strand
ATCTCTGATTACACGAAGGCTATCGAGATAAACCCGGGGTATGCTGCAGCCTATAACAATCGGGGGCTTGTCTATTGGGATAAAGGTCAATACGACCAGGCGATCTCTGATTTCACAAAGGCTATTGAGATAAACCCAGGGGATGCTGCAGCCTATAACAATCGGGGGGGTACCTATGGGGAGAGAGGTCAATACGATCAGGCGATCTCTGATTTCACAAAGGCTATTGAGATAAACCCAGGGGATGCTGAAGCTTACTACAATCGGGGGATAACCTTTGGGGAGAGAGGTCAAAACGATCAGGCGATCTCTGATTACACGAAGGCTATCGAGATAAACCCGGGGGATGCTAAAGCTTACTACAATCGGGGGATAACCTTTGGGGAGAGAGGTCAAAACGATCAGGCAATCTCTGATTACACGAAGGCTATCGAGATAAACCCGGGGTATGCTGCAGCCTATAACAATCGGGGGCTTGTCTATTGGGATAAAGGTCAATACGACCAGGCGATCTCTGATTTCACAAAGGCTATTGAGATAAACCCAGGGGATGCTGCAGCCTATAACAATCGGGGGGGTACCTATGGGGAGAGAGGTCAATACGATCAGGCGATCTCTGATTTCACAAAGGCTACCGAGATAAACCCGCGGGATGCTAAAGCTTACTACAATCGGGGGATAACCTTTAGGGAGAGAGGTCAAAACGATCAGGCAATCTCTGATTACACGAAGGCTATCGAGATAAACCCGGGGTATGCTGAAGCTTACTACAATCGGGGGAATACCTTTGGGGAGAGAGGTCAAAACGATCAGGCAATCTCTGATTACACGAAGGCTATCGAGATAAACCCGGGGGATGCTGCAGCATATAACAATCGGGGGCTTGTCTATGGAATGAAAGGTCAGCACGATCAGGCGATCTCTGATTTCACAAAGGCTACCGAGATAAACCCGCGGGATGCTAAAGCTTACTACAATCGGGGGAAAACCTATGGGGAGAGAGGTCAATACGATCAGGCGATCTCTGACTACACGAAGGCTATCGAGATAAACCCAAGGTATGCTGGAGCTTACAATCTTCGGGGTTTTATTTATTACTTTAAAGGAGAATATGAAAAATCTTTGAAGGATGTTAAAAAAGCACAAAGCTTAGGTTGCCAAATTTCTCCTCGGCTCCTTGAAGCACTCCGTAAGGCTTTGGGAGGAAAAAAGTAGATAAAAAAGCAATCAAAGGCAGATGATATGAACAGAAAGACCGAGCAAAAGGAAAACTTGTCCCCTTGGACAAATCATAAATGCAAATACAAACATATAATTTAACTATGCGACTAAAGTCTTGAACTGAGCTCAATACACAGGAGGTGATTTAAATGGATAAGGCCGAAAAAATTTATGAAAAAGGTCCAGGGTTCCTGAGAGATACTTTCCAATATATTTTCCCCGGCTGCCTCTTTTTATCATTATCATTTTTATTATTAATTTATTTTATTAATTGGGGGGAATTTAGAAAGGAGTTTATCTGTTTATTTAAGAATAATGCACCGAACATAGCATCTTTCATATTAGTGCTCTTTCTTTTCTTTCTGATATTTGGTTATTTATTGGGTGTTTTGTTCATGGAGGTTGGAGATATTTTAAATTGTTGTATAAAATACCGTTTGAGAAAAAAAACCTTTAAAGACGAAATGAAAATCGGGATTAATTCCCCTTTTATTCTTCTATATTATATTGAAAGATACAACTTATTGTCCTACACAAAGAGGAATATTGCCATCTCTTTTTTCTTCCTTTCGATTCTCTCAATTTGTTTTTATATTTCTCTTCCGTCCAAGTGTGGGTTTATTTATACTGCGATTATTGCGGCAATTTTATTTTTTCTTTTTATTTGGTTTGCCCATCGAGCTTATAAAGATTTCATTGAACGGATTGATGCTGCCTTGGAGATGCTTGAGTGCTTCAGTAAAAGGGAAAAATGAACTATTTTGCCTATGGTTCTAATATGAATTTGGACCAAATGAGGTATAGGTGTCCAGGAGCTAAAAAGATCGGAAATGGACACCTGAATAGTTACGAAATATGTTTTCCCAGAAAGAGTTCTTCTCGCCAAGGGAAGGGGGTTGCCAGTATTTGTGAAAAGGCGAGTTCTTATGTTGAAGGAGTAGTATTTGAACTTACAAGTGCAGATTGGAATAGCCTCGATAGATATGAGGATGTTCCGGACAGTTATACTAGAAAATTGGTAATTGTTTCAATGAATGATGGGAAGGAAATTGAAGCGGAGACCTATACTGCTATCCCCATGGAAGGTTATCCTTTCAAACCTTCAAAGCCATACATGGACCTTATAATCCATGGTGCAGAAGAGAATGGGTTATCAAGAGATTACATCGAGAAACTTAAAAATATTGAATTTGAGTAAGAATAAAGGATATTGTGGTTTCTGTAGGTTTAAAATCTTTCCATCTACCTGAATTTTCATATTAAAAAGTAATGAGTTAATTTTTACTAAAAAGGAAACAGAATGAAGGCGGTTTTTCGGATGTGGGGGAACACTCGGATGATTATTCTGGTGGCGGTCTGTGCAGCCATCTATGCAGCCGCACTCATCGCTTTCAAGACAGCTATCCCTTTAGTTCCCGGAATCACTGAAGTGCGTATTGCCAATATCTTTCCCATGGTCTTTGGACTTCTCTTCGGTCCAGCAGGCGCCTGGGGCATAGCCATTGGGAACCTCATCGGAGACCTTTTTGGCGGAACCTTTGGACCCGGTTCCATCCCAGGGTTTATCGGTAACTTCCTCTTGGGTTACCTGCCCTTTGCCATGTGGATGACTCTTTTGCCCATCACGCAAAGATCAAGGGAATGGAGGCCCGGAAATCTCTTTTGCTGGATCAATTACATTCTCATCGCCTTCATTTCAAGTGCAGCCTGTGGTGTTGTGATCGCCGCCGGGATCGATGCTCTTGGAATCGTTCCCTACACCGTGCTATCAAAAATCATCACCCTCAATAACACCATCGCCAGTTTAATCGGGGTTGTTCTCCTGACCTCTGTATTTGGTGTTGTCAGAGATCAGTTCGGACTCTTCTGGGCAGAGATCATGGAAGAAACAACCATCGGTCGACCGATTACTGGAATCTTCGGCGCCTGGCTGGTTACCATCGCTTCGCTTATCGGCATTTTGGGGGAAATGTTGGTTGACCTCCCTGCTGCCACGATTGGCTGGATGGCAACCCTGGCAATTATCATCGGAAGCTTCCTTCTTTGAAGGCTTGTGATAGAAAACTGGACAGCAATCTGAAATTTCAATATTTAAGTTAAAAACCAGGAGGGCAAATCCTAAACTCGAAATTCTAAACTCTAAACAAACCTAAAATTCAAAACTCTGAACCCAAAACTAAATTTTTTAAAATTCCAATTTTGAATTTTGAGTTTATTTAGGATTTAGTGTTTTGGATTTAGAGTTTGGGGCTTGGGCATCATCCAATGCGTCCTTTTCTTTCCATCCAGGACCTTAGTTTCACCTATCGCGGGAGTGACCGGCCTGCCTTAAAGAATATCAATATTGACATAGAAGAACCGGCCTTTATCGTGTTGATGGGCCATGGAGGATCAGGCAAATCAACGCTCTGCTGTTCACTCAATTCCCTCATCCCCAGATTCTTTCGCGGCGAATACCAGGGTCGTGTTCTCGTTAAAGGGAAGGAGGTTTCCCGTCACACTGTCCCTGAAATGTCACACCATGTGGGCATGGTCCTTCAGGATTTCGAATCTCAACTTTTTTCCACAAATGTCGAACTCGAAATGGCTTTCGGACCGGAAAACCACTGTCTTCCCCGGCAGGAAATCGGACGCCGCATCGAACAGTATTTGGCCTTTGTCGGTTTAAAACCTTTTCGACATCGTGAACCGGCCTCTCTTTCCGGAGGTCAGAAACAGAGGCTTGCCATTGGTTCGGTCTTATCCCTGGAACCGGAAATCCTTGTGATGGATGAACCCGCCACTGACCTCGACCCTGTAGGTCGGGAAGAGGTTCTTTCACTGGCAGATAAGTTTCGTCAGGAAAACCGAATCCTTCTCATGGTTGACCAAGAGCCAGAAACAGGACTCTCTGCAGATCAGATCTGGCTGATGCGAGAGGGGGAAGTGGTGACAAGAGGAAGTCCCGAAGAGATTCTCCCGGATCTTTCCAGACTCAAATCCTGTGGGATTAAACCTCTTCCGACAATAGAACTTTTTGAGAGAATGGGGTGGTCAGGTCGACCTCTGACTGTTGAATCGGCCATCAGCCTTATAGAGAAACGCCATCTCATCAGACAACGTAGACTTTTTCCCACGCCCCTTTCTCTGGAGGGCTCAATATCTTCTCCAATCCTGAGTGTAGAGGCATTAAGATTTATCTATCCACAATTTCAAACCGAAGCGCTTCGCGATATCAATCTGTCTATAAATGAAGGGGAGTTTGTTGCCCTCCTCGGGCAGAATGGGTCCGGAAAGACAACTCTCGCCAAACATTTTAATGGATTGCTAAAGCCCTCTTCGGGCCGCGTTTCGGTGCAGGGCAAATCCATTGCCGGCTACAGTCATCGAGAGCTTGCGCGGTTGGTGGGATATGTTTTTCAGAATCCCGATCATCAGATTTTTGCCAGAACAGTCCGGGAGGAAGTAGGCTTTGGTTTGAAAGCACTTGGTGAAAACCCACTGACCATTAGCAAACGGGTTGCCGATGCCCTGGAGCCCGTGGAACTTCAAGGATTTGAAGAGAAGAACCCTTTTGCCCTGACAAGGGGTGAACGTCAGCGCATTGCCGTTGCTTCTGTCCTGGCCACTCAACCCCGGGCGATCATTCTCGATGAACCTACGACCGGTCTCGACTATACTCAACAAAAAAATATGATGGAGATGTTAAGACATCTGAACCAGCGGGGACACACGATTGTCATCATCACCCATTCGATGTGGGTTGCAGCGGAATATGCTACACGGACCATCGTGATGAAAGATGGACTTATCCTTGCGGATGGGCGTACCCGGGATATTTTCGCCAACGAAGTCAGGCTGGATCAAGCATCGTTGCGTCCCCCTTCGATCGTGCGATTGAGTAACTGGCTGGGCACACAAGCTCTCACCGTAGAGCAGATGGTGGATGAACTACGCAAAATTTCAAATTCCAAGCACCAATAACCAAATAAATCCCAATGACCAATGACCAAAATTTTCTTAATTGGAATTTGGTGATTGGTTATTATTTGGAATTTGGGATTTGGGATTTGGTTATTGGAATTTCGAAACTTATTATGAACCTCTTCTTCTATCTCGATAACAATACCTGGCTTCACCGTCTTGACCCGCGAACCAAAATCATCGGGGTCATCCTTCTCTCATGCCTATGCCTCTGTTTCAATCATCCTCTTTATATGGCGACCATCAGCTTGGGTGTGGTCCTGATTGCCGTCTCATCCAGATCGCTCAGAAATCTCTGGTTACTCCGTTTCATCCTTCTCTTCCTCTTCCTATTTAGTTCTATCATGTGGCCCTTTTTTGCTAAAGGACCGACTCCTTTGGGATCATGGGGAATCATTCAGATAAGCAGGGAGTCGTTACTCTATGGTCTCGCCATGGGTCTGCGGCTTTCCACGTTCGTTGCGATCGGATTGATCTTCCTTTCTACGACTCGTAACGAGGAACTGACTAATGGGCTCATCCGTTCGGGAATCCCCTACCCTGTCGCCTTTGCCCTATCCACAGCATTAAGGCTGGTGCCGACCTTTGCAGGCGCTGGTGCAACCATCATCCAGGCACAGATCTCAAGGGGGTTGGACCTGGAGTCTGGTTCCATCTTCAGCCGTTTCAAAAAGTTCATCCCTCAGGCCGTCCCTCTTTTTATCTATGCTATCCGTCACACCCAACTCTTAGCCATCGCCCTTGAATCCAAAGGCTTCAGCCCTGAATCGAAACGAACCTTCTACCATGAACTCAGGATGAGCAGGGTTGATTATCTCACGATGGCCTTACTTCTGTTGTTCCTTGGCCTTGCACTCTATATCCGAATCGGATTAGGATTGGGGGTCATCCTGGCTGGACGGGTTTGAAGGACGGGTTGAAAGAAAAAATCAAAGCGATTATAAATGGGATATGAAATTGGAAGATAACGATTCTCGCTATTTGACTCCCACGGACATCATTGATAGCGATCACAAGATGATAAGAGAATTTGCAATGGAAACGGTGGGCAAATTGACCGATCCCATTGAGATGGCAACGAAACTCTATCTTGCAGTCCGCGATGGCATTCGGTACGACCCTTACTCACCTTTCTACTTGCCCAAACATTACCGTGCCAGTTTTGTGCTGAGGCGGGGAAGAAGCTTCTGCATTCCCAAGGCCTCCCTTCTCTGCGCATTGGCAAGAGCCTGTGGCATCCCTGCCCGGGTGGGACTGGCAACGGTACGGAATCATCTGGCCACCAAACAGCTTATCGATTTTTTAGGTTCCGATCTTTTTATCTCTCATGGTTTTGTGGAACTCTATCTGGGAGGAAAATGGTTAAAAGCCACTCCCGCATTTAACCGGGAACTTTGTTTGAGGCATCATGTCTCCCCCCTTGAGTTCAATGGCCGGGGGGATTCGATCTTCCAGCCCTATAACCTGCAAAATAAAAAATTTATGGAATATCTTGAAATTGAGGGAATCTTTACAGATATCCCTGTCGAACATATTGTGACCGGATGGAAAAAAGCGTATGGTGAGGATCGTGTGAATCGCTGGATCAAAGCATTTGAGGAAGCAGGGGAAGGCAGTCTCTCGAATTTTGAGGCCGAGGATGTGTTAGATGAGTGATGTTTTTAAATCTATTGAAATCCTGCGTAAAAATATGTATGGATAATAATCATACCTGGAGGAAAGAGGAATGGCCCAGAAAAAGGTCTTAGAAATTTTGAAGCTGATCGAATTCCTCAATGAAGAGGTCAAAGAGGTCTCAAAGAGATTAAGCAGAGTGACACCCAAAGAGGTGAGTGAAAAATTGGGGACCCTGGCCCTGATCAGAGAAAAGATCCTCAACCTCCAGGTCGATTTGCCGCAGGAGATCGAGACCAAGCTGTCGCAGATCTATCCTTCCCTCGATAGAATCAAAACCAAACCCTCCTGATTCCAATTTCGGATTTCGGAATAATTAGTCGTATAGTCGATTAGTCTCTTAGTCGAATAGTCAAAGACCATGGGACTACAAGACTATCGGACTATGAGACTATTTTCTCCGAACTCCCAACTCCGAACTCCGAACTACTTAGTAGAAGGCCATGCTGGCGAAGGAGACGACGGATTTGGTTTCCGGAGTATAGGCCTGGCCGTATTTGAGGAGTTTGCCCTCCTTGGCTTCTATCACCTTGAGCAGGGTATAGATGGGGGGCAAACCGCAGACATTCTTTTGATCCCCTTCCTCTGAAATGGAAGTGAAGAATCTCTCTCCGTCCATATCCTCCGCATGTTTTAGCATCTTCCTGTCTTCCTCTTCGAGGATCCTGAGATCGTACTCCCCGATTCCATTCTGGTCCCCGAACTGAAGCCCCATGTGCGCAAGATCTGCACTTGCGAAATAACAGACTCTTCTCCCGAGGGATGATGCAGATGTTTTGACAGCATCGATGAATTGGCGGATAGGAGGAAACTCCATCGGTGAAATCCCTCTCTCAATGGCTTCATGGAATGACCCACTTAGAACAGGAACGATCCTGACAGGAGCGGAATTCGGAAAGAGATACCGGAGAAAGATGCACTGAAACTCAATCGAATGCTCGATCCGATGGGTTACTTCATCCACGAAAAGGTCATAAGGGCATCGAGATTGAATCGCATCGACCATTTCCTGATCCACTTTCAATTGACCAAGGGGAGTGATGAACTCCTTTCGAGTCAGGGAGAAAGGGTTTTTCATCGGAGCATGGGCTGTCCCAAAGATGATAAAACAATCAGGTAAAGAGCTCCGCCCTATTTCCAGATGAGCAAAGGCATAGCAGAACCCTCCTCTCTGAAAATCGATGTGCGGAGCAATCACGCCTTTCAATTGGATCTTCTCTTCATTTTCTGGTAACAGCCCCGGTCCTTCAGGGCCAATAAAATATCCTGAAAGCTGGGCTTTGAGTCGTTCAGGTTCGTTGTCGTAACTCTTTCCGGCAAAGGCTGCTTCTCTAAAGGATGCCCTCTTAAAACCTTCCTCTTTCTGCCTCAAGGCCTCTTCAAATCTTTCCCCTTCGAGAAAAAAGGTCTCGTCAAGTTGATGAACGATCTCCTCAATCTTCTCCGTGAAAAGAAATTCTCCATACCTCCTCATATAGGCGGTCTGGATATCGAGAATGGAATGGCTGCCATCAAAGAGGGAGATGATGAAATAAAGGGGAGGCGGAAGGAAGATCGCTTTTTCGCTAATATTCTGAGGGTCCTGAAGGCAGAGCATGGATTGCCCTGCCATCTGAACAGGAAAGATATTTACACTTCTGATCTTGGGAAAATCCACGCCACTTCCGTGTTCTCATCAGGCGGTAATGGTCAATGACCCGTGCTCTGTCCGCTGTACCTCAGGATGTTTGAGAGCCAGTTCGATCGCTTCATCCATCTTCTGAATAAACTTAAAATTCATCTGATTTCGGATATGCTCCGGAATTTCCTCCAGGTCCTTTTCGTTCTTCTTCGGAAGGATGATGGTCTTGATCCCTGCGCGCATTCCAGCCAGGACTTTCTCCTTGATCCCTCCGACAGGGAGGACGAGTCCCCGCAGGGTAATCTCTCCAGTCAGGGCTACATCATTCCGTACAGGTTTATTCGTCAACAGGGAGGTTAGAGCGATGAACATCGTAATCCCAGCGGAAGGCCCATCCTTTGGAATGGCTCCAGCAGGAACATGGATATGTATGTCATGTTTTGAAAAGAAGTCTTCTTCAATTCCAAGTTCTTTTGCTTTCGATCGCACATAGGCCAGCGCTGCCTGGGCAGACTCTTTCATCACATCGCCCAGCTGCCCGGTCAGGTTCAATCCCTTCTCCCCTCTCATCTTCGTGGCCTCCACAAAGATGATATCCCCTCCGGTCGGCGTCCATGCCAGTCCTGTGGCTACACCCGGCTCTGAGGTCCGATCTGCCACTTCGGGGAAGAATTTGACCGGCCCTAAATATTTATGCAGCGCTTCAGGGTTGACGACCACCTTCTCATGATCATTGCCGGAGGCCACATCTTTGGCGACTCCACGGCAGATGGCGGCAACCTCCCTTTCCAGGTTCCTCACACCTGCTTCACGGGTATAAGAGCTGATGATCACTTGGAGGGCGGCATCCTGAAATTCGATATGCTCCGAAGTCAGCCCGTGTTCAGTGATCTGCTTCCGAATGATAAATTCTTTAGCAATCATCATCTTCTGGTCTTCACTGTATCCGGGAAGTTCGAGGGTCTCCATCCGGTCTCGAAGAGCCGGTGGAATGGTATCAAGCACATTAGCTGTGGTGATAAACATCACCTTCGACAGGTCAAAGGGCAGATCAATGTAGTGATCCGAGAAGGAGAAGTTCTGCTCCGGATCGAGAACTTCGAGGAGAGCCGAGGATGGGTCTCCGCGGAAATCCATCCCTATCTTATCCACTTCATCCAGCATGAAAACCGGGTTGTTCGACCCCGCCTTCTTGACTCCCTGGATGATCCGGCCAGGCAGGGCGCCCACATAGGTTCTCCGGTGTCCCCGGATCTCGGCCTCATCCCTGACGCCGCCCAGTGAGATCCGTATGAATTTCCGGCCCATGGCTCTGGCAATCGATTTACCAAGCGATGTCTTTCCAACCCCGGGTGGACCCACGAAACAGAGAATCGGTCCTTTCATGTCGGACTTCAGTTTCCTGACGGCCAGGTATTCGAGGATTCTCTTCTTCACCTTTTCTAGATCGTAATGGTCTTCATCCAGCGTCTTCTGAGCATTCTGAATTTCAAGATTATCCGCGGTGGTTTCCGACCATGGAAGTTCTACAAGCCAATCGAGATAAGTTCTTGCAACCGTATATTCTGCTGATGCAGGAGGAATTTTAGCCAGGCGGTCCAGCTCCTTCTCCGCGGCTGTCACAACCTCCGGCGGCATCTTCGCCTTTTTGACCTTCTCCCTCAATTCCTTGATCTCGCTGGAGTGATCATCCATCTCGCCTAATTCTTTCTTAATGGCCTTCAACTGTTCACGGAGATAGTACTCCCGCTGGGTACGATCCATATCCTCTTTGACCTGGGATTGAATCTTATTGCCCAGCTCCAGAACCTGCACCTCCTTATTCAGAATGAGGTGAACCTTGGTCAATCGCTCCCGGACATCGATGGTCTCCAGGATCCCCTGTTTTTCAGGAGTGGAGATATTAAGATTGGAGGCGATCAGATCTGCAAGAATCGAAGGGGACTTGATATTGCTGACCATCGAGCCAAGCTCGGTGGTCAGGTAAGGCGCAAGCTCAACCGCCCTCTGGAATAGATTTTTCAAGTTCATCATCAGGGCTTCGACTTCGACACCCAGTGCGAACCCCTCTTCAATCGTCTCCGTTCTCGCCTTGAAATAGGGCTCTCTCTGGATATATTCTCTCATCCTGATTCTCGCGATGCCCTGGACGATTACTCTCTGGCTCCCATCTAACTCCCGGATCATCCTGAGAATCAGCGCAGCCACTCCAACCGAGTAGAGATCGCTCTCTTTCGGGTCTTCGGTTTCGGACCGTCTTTGAGTCACAATGCCGATGATCCGGTTTGAATCCATCGCATCATCAATCAATTTAACAGACCTCTTTCTCCCCACCATGATGGGAAGGATCAGGTCAGGATAAAGGACAGTTCCTCTCAGAGGAAGGATGGGAAGCTCGGGAGGAACAATAATCTTTTCATCCCTGTTCTTATCCTCTTTATCTGCCCCGCTCTTCGGCAAAAAAATCATAATGACCTCCTAAGCCGATCGTCAGACCAGCCCACTTATTTATAACATAATCATTGCGGCTTCCACTGTCAATGTGATTGATCCCTTTGATTTAAAGGGGATTACCCCGCTTTGGGTTTCCCGCAGATGTTACAGACTCCTGATTCATTGACCACCCCAATGCAACTTCCATCAGGACATAACACCCTATCTGTAATATCACTTTCTTCGCCCTTACTGAGAACCGCATTTCCGCACCAACAACAGAAACGGCTCCCCTCTGGAATTTTTTCTCCACATCCTTCACAAAGAAGATAAGGTATGGTTTCCTCACAACGGGGACATTTCATCTACTCCTCCTCTTCGAGATTCAGGCTTTTGATAAACCGATCGATATCCCTCTTGTTCCGCTTCAGCTCATGCAGAAGCTTCTTGGTTCCCTCATCCGGAAAGAGTCGATTAAGATCATAAGTCTTGCCAGGAAAGAGGGTATTGAGGTCGACTTCCCTTCTCTTATCTTCCTCAGGTTTTATTTCAGGAGATGGCCCTTCTTGCTCCTCCATGATATCTCCGTAACTAATGAAAATAAAATGCCTTTTCAAATTGCTAAACTTCGAATTTAAGGCCGGGATTTCTCTTCCCCATTCTTTATAGGACACCCTTCCTTGGTTTGTCAAATCTGTAATATAGTTCGGAGCAATACCTATTTATCTCCGAACTCTTAACTCCGAACTCCGAACTGGAGTTGATAAAGCCTATAGTAAAGTCCCTTCTTTGCCATCAATTCCGAATGGGTTCCGGTTTCCCGGATTCTTCCTTTATGGAGGAGGACGATCCGGTTTGCATGCTGGATCGTGGAAAGACGGTGGGCAATGACAAGAGCTGTCCTTCCTTTGAGCAACCGTGTCAGGCCCTCCTGAATGAACCGTTCTGTTTCCGGATCAACATGGGAGGTCGCTTCGTCGAGGACCAGAATCTTCGGGTTGGCATAGAGCGCTCTTGCAAAAGCCAGAAGCTGTCTCTGCCCGGCGGATAAAACTTCTCCTCCCTCCCCGACTCGGGTTTGATATTGGTGGGCCAATCGCTGGATAAACTGATCTGCATTCACTACTCGGGCCGCTTCCCTGACCCTTGTCCCATCTGCCTTCTGATCTCCGAGCCGGATATTGTCCTCAATATCTCCTGCAAAGAGAAAGGTATCCTGCATCACCAGGCCAATCTGGGAACGGAGATCCGTAACATCCCTCTCACGAAGATCAACTCCATCTACCAGGATCTTCCCTTCTTCCGGTTCATAGAACCGTTCGAGAAGATAGAGAAGCGATGTCTTTCCGGCTCCGGTGGCTCCAACAATGGCAATTGTCTCACCCTCGCGAACAGAGAAGGAAACCTCTTTGAGGACCCGGTCCTCTCCATTATAAGAGAAAGAAACCCGTTGAAACTCGATGTTTCCTTTGATTTCTCCGCGGACCGGTGAAGGAGGCGAGACTGTCTTTACTTCCTGATCAAACAGTCCAAAAATTCTTTCCAGTGAAGCCATGGCCGACTGCATGATATTGTACTTCTCAGAGAGATCCCGGATGGGTTGGAAAAACATCCGTATATAAGAAAGGAAGGCAACGAGAACGCCGAGGCTGATCGCCTCCTGTATCACTTTGCCTCCTCCATACCAGATGAGCAATCCAGTGGCCCCTGTGCTCAGAATTTCAACAAATGGAACGAAGAAAGCATAAACCGTGATCTGCCTCATATTGGCCAGGTAGTGAGCCTGATTGATCTTCTCGAATCGTGCTGCGTTCTCCTTCTCTCTTCTGAAAAGTTGCACGACCCGTATCCCTGTCAAATTCTCCTGGAGAAAACTATTCATCTGGGCAACCTTGAAACGGATATCGCGAAACGCATCTCTCGCCTTGCGACTGAAGAACACCGTGGTGATGAAGATCAAAGGAAGAACAGCGAAAGAGATGAGCGCCATCTCGACATGCAGGTGGAGAAGGATCGCAATGATTCCAATCAATAAAATGACATCCTTGAAAAGATTGATGAGAACAGAGGTGAACATTTCATGGACATTCTGAATATCATTGGTGAGACGGGTGACCAGCCTTCCCACCGGAGTCCTGTCGAAAAAGGAGACAGGGAGGTTCTGGAGATGAATAAAAACCTTCATCCGGAGATCATGCATCATCTTCTGGCCTGCCACCTCCATGGCGTAGACTTGAACAAAATTCAAACCAAAATGGACGAACAGGATGAAAACGATGATCAGGGCTAAGTGAAGAACCTCTTCAATGTCCCTTCCCCTCAGGTTGATTCGATCCTCTCTCGTTAGGTCTTTCATTCGGTCCAGAGAGATAAAACAGTAAGCGTCGCTCTTTTCAAAAGAAGATGGATATTTAATGAGCAGGGCCTCTTCTTCTGGTCTTTGAGGGACAAAAAGGTAGTACCGGTTCCCCGAAAGCATGCCTGATTTTTCCAGGAGGGCTGCCTCTCTCCGGTCCATGGAATTGAAGGCGTCCCGTGGAAGAAGGAACCTCCCTTCTGTTTGGGTGGGGATAAGGTCGTTTTTAAATCGCTGGAGGAGCTGCCTCTCTTCGGGTGATTGTTCCCTTTGTAGAATGATCTCCCTTGCAGAAGGGACGATATAACGGTCAATCGCCTCTTTGGTCAGATAGGGAATGACCAGGTCAAGTCCAGCCATGACGAGAACGAAGAAGAGGGAGAGGCTCATCAGGAACCAGTACCTTCTGAGAAATGTCCCCAGCCGGACCATCAGTCTCAGGTCGTAGGGCTTACCCAGCTTTCCCTCTTCCATATATCCAAAATCAGCGTACATCGTTTAACCCTGAAATCCGCAATTCGAATACCGAAACTCGAAACAAATCCGAAATTTGCAAAAATAAAATTCGAAATATCTTGTTTGGAACATTTTAAAATTTGGCCATTTGATATTGTTTCGGATTTCGTGCTTCGAATTTAGAATTTTTCATTTTCCAACTCTTCTTCCATCTCTCGTTCCCAGTAAAGCTTGGCATAGATCCCACCTTTTGAGAGAAGGGTTAAGTGATCACCCATCTCCGCCACCCTTCCCTCTTCAAGAACGATGATCCGGTCAGCCCTCCGGAGAGGGGCGATTCGATGGGTAACGAGGATGCTCGTCTTTCCCTTGAGATAGGTTTCCAACCCATCGAGGATCCGCTCTTCGGTCTGGATGTCCACGGAGGAGAGCCCGTCATCGATGATGAAGATCGGCGGATTCATTAAGACCGCCCTGGCAATGGTGACCCGTTGCCTCTGGCCGCCGGAGAGGGTGATCCCCTTCTCGCCGATCACAGTGTCCATGCCCGATGGAAATCCCATCGCCTCATCATAAATCTGTGCAATGCGTGCCGCCCCTTCAATCTCCTCCGAAGAGGCATCAGGCCTTCCGAACGCAATATTTTCTCTGATCGTATCGGAAAAGAGAAAAGTGTCCTGGGGCACATAGCCGATGGCCCCTCTCAATCGTTTAATCGGAATACGATGGATTTCATTTCCGTCAAAAAAGATCGTCCCATGAGGAGATTCCATCATTCGAACCAATAGATGACAGAGAACGGTTTTACCGGAACCGGTTCTTCCGACGATGACAACCTTTTCCCCTTCTTGAATGTCCAGATAGATGTCGTTAAGAATCGGGGGCTCTCCGTTCCCTGATGAAACCGTCAGTCCCCGAATCTCGATTTTTCCTTTCAACAGTCCCGAAGCAGTAGCTTCCGAAGCATCAGAAATCTCCGGCTTCTCCCCGAGAATCCGGTTGATGCGATCCATCGAGGCTGCTCCTCGTTGTACCATATTGATTGCCCATCCTAAGGCCATCATCGGCCAGGCCAACATTCCCAGATAGCTCATGAAGGCTACAAAATCACCGGCGGAGATCGATTGAAGGATGGTCAGTCTTCCACCCAGGTAAAGAACAAGGGCCATGGAGAGGTTGGACAAGAAAAGGAGGAGAGGAAAAAACATTCCCCATATCCGGGTGACGCCCACATTCCTCCTGATATAATCCTGGCTCAGGCCGGATAGTTTATCGCTCTCTGTTTTCTCCTGAGCATAGGCCTTGATGACTCGTATGCCGGAGATCGACTCCCTCACCTTTTCAGTCAGCTGGGAAAATGTTTTCTGGAGCCCCTCATACCGATGATGAATTGTTCGGCTGAAAAAGAGAGTGATTACCGTGATCAATGGCATGGGAAGCACCGCATAGAGGGTTAACAGGGGATGGATATAGACCATAAAGCAAAGCGTCAGGATTCCCAGGATAATCGTGTCGACGATGAAAACCAGGCCCAGTGCCATTGCCATCCGAACCGATTCAATATCATTGATGGCATGGGCCATCAGGTCCCCGACCTTAGACCGGGAAAAATAAGAAGAAGAAAGGGTTTGAAGGTGAAGAAAGAATCGGCTTCTCAGGGCCTTCTCCATGCGTCGTGAGGCTCCCAATAAAAGGTATCTCCACACATATCGAAATCCCCCGATGCCTAACGCCAGAATAAGGATTTGTATTCCGTAGAAAAGGAGACGGAGGGGCGAGATCTCACCCGACGTAAGATCATCAATGGAATGTTTAATGACCCGTGGAATGAGGAGCTGAAGGACATCAACAATGAGGAGGGCGGCAAGGCCTGTCAGGATTCGCCATCGGTTCTGAATCAGGTCTTCTTTGAGCGTTTTAAAAGATTTCATTCGTCCCCCTGTTTCTAAATTTAATCGACCCCTCTCTAAAAAGTCAACGCAACCTGACCTATTTAAGAACAATGGACATCATACGATGAACCATGAACAGTTTACCTTAACAGTGCAAAACATTCAGTCAAAACGGACATGGGTGAATCGTTCGTAAAGGCTTCGGGGCGAACCTTTTAGCGAATAAGCACACACATCCTAAGTCCTTGCCCGAGTTCACCTCAGGGAGGTCGACCGTTTCCCCTAACATGTCAACTTAATCGCCGTCAGAAGCCTTGAAGAGCGGTTTACCCGTGGCCGTTTTTGCAACTGCAACGTTTATGAACCTATTTGTTCATCGTTCATTGTTTATCGTTCACTGTGTACCTACTCCGAACTCCCAACTCCGAACTGTTTTATGACTTGACATCCTCTTCAGTTTTTGTGAAAGTAGGGCTCAATGGAAGAGAAAAAAAATCTCAAACCAGATTATGTCGTTGAGAAAAAAACTCTCGGAACCATTCCAGAGGGCCTTCCTCCTGAAGAGATCGAACGCTTACAGAAACTCCAAATCAAACTGACGGACTTTGTCCTTCGTCTCATCCAGGCCTTCCTGAGGACAGGATACTATACCGCTGATCATCCGGAATCGAAAAAAGCAAAGGAAGGTCTCTTTCAGAGTTTCAAAGAACTTTTTGAAGAAGAGGATGAGTTGGCCTTTCTTGTCCGGGAGGAACAAGAGGGGCAGGAGGTCTTTGTCGAAGGCGTTCTGCCCGAATCGCAGAAATTGAGCAGGATGATGATGAAGGGAATGGGAGAGCTCTATGTTCCCAAATTTGCCAGATATATGGAACGCAAAGACCTGATCAGTCTAACTCTGAAGAGCCGGATGGGACAGACCGAATTCAGTTCATTCGTTGACGTTATGAGCGAACCCACCTTGGTGGACACACGATACAAACAGGATCAGGACCGATTCGCACAGGCCCTTATTAGCCGGGGAATCATAAACATCTCCTATGTCTTTAATGAAGAATTTCTCGCCCTGGAACGGGAGATGCCCTGGAGGGCACGGCTCACGCTTTCGCGGATGAGAAAAGACATCAACATGATTCCCATGTTGCAGCAGATGATGGGACGGGAGATCAAGGATATCCGGATCAATCTTCTGCGGGATGCTCTGAGACCAATTCGCCAATCCGATCTCCTCTGCGCAATTTTGCGGAACAGCGACCTCGTCACCACTTCTATTGACCTCGAGGAGACAATCGAGGACGAGATCGTCTCGGCTCTGAAGAAACAGTACCTCCTCAATACATCCAAATTCTTCCTGCGCGAACATCTGGATCTTAAAAAACTTCAGAAGCATGATGTTTTTGAAGAAAAATCGAACCGTCTCGTCAAAAAGATTTCGCGTCGCCTGAAGGATACCGCTACTCCAGAGACAGAAAATCTTCTTGAGGAATTTTTCAGACATCAGCTAATCAGCCTCGAAGACCTGCCTCCCGCCCTTAAGGACAAGATTCTCCTGGAAAGATTAACCGATAAATTTCTCGGCTATACGGATCAGTTTTTCCTGCAACTCGACAAAGCCAAAGATAAGGAGGCCTTTCTCAATGTAGCGATCTCCTTTGTCAGAATGATTCCCGAACTGATTCGGAGAGATCGTTATCCGGAGATCCTTCGGATCTTTGAAACCCTCAAGGGTCATTTTCATCAAAGGGGGATGTGGTCCCTCCTTGCAGGTCAGATCTTGGAGGAGATCGGAAGGGGTACCATCCCTCAGCTTCTCAAAGAAAAATTCCTCAAGGGGAAGAAAGAAGTCCGTGCCGCCATCATCCCCATCTTCACGGCATTAGAGATCGGGGCCATTCCTGCTCTCATCGACATTTTAAAATCGAGCGGGGACCAATGGGTAAGGAAGAATGCCTGTGAAACCCTGATACAAATTGGTCCGGTCGCCGCGGTTCACCTCTTAAAGGAGTTGGAGCGACAGCAGACCTCTGTCGAAACGACCTGTGATATTCTTAGGGTGCTGGGAGAGATCAAGTCTCGCGAGTGGCAGGCTCCCCTGACGAAGGTCGCAAAAAACTTTGCCACCCATGAACATTCCAAATTGAGGGAGCAGGCTATCCATGCCCTGTGCCAGGCTGGAGGTCCTGAAGGAGAGGAGACTTTTCTTTCGTGTGTAAATGATCCGGACATCGAAGTGAGAAAGAGAGCGGTCTGGTGTCTTGGGATGATCAAAAGCGCCCGGGGTATGGGAAGGATGGTTGAAATGCTCAAAGAGTTAGCCGCAACTCCATCCACGGAATCTGAGAAACTCGAAGCCCATGTCTACCTTGCCTTCGGTCTCGCAGGGAACATGGCCATCGAGGGGAAAACTGCGGAGCAGAGCCTCATTGAGATACTGGAGAAAAGGGGAAGCAAAGGATTACTGGGTTTTCTTCAGAAGAATCCTCTTGCGGAAACCTCGATTGCTACGATCTGTGATACGCTGGGGAAAATTGGGACCCGGGAATCCATCAAAGCCTTAACCCAATTGGAAAAATCTCAAAAAGGATCACTGGCCACAAAAATTAAAGAGGCGATCAAAAAGATCGAAAGCCGCACAGGAGGAAGCGCCAAACCCTAAATACTTGCCTTCGCCCCGCAGGGTGGGATTTTGCGCAGGCAGGTCAAATCATAAATAAATTCCAACCATCCAAATTCAAAACAAAAACGTCTGGCCTATGTTAAATGGATCAACCTTTGACGGTGCAACTTAACTTGCCTTCTCCACTTTGATCGCCTGGGGCCCTTTTGGCCCATCTGCAACCTCAAATTCCACTAATTCTCCGGCCCGAAGAGACTTAAACCCCTCTGTCGCAATTCCTGAAAAATGAACGAAAACATCATTTCCCTCTGTCTGTTTGATAAAACCATATCCCTTCTTTGAGTCAAACCATTTCACCGTTCCCTTAGCCAATCTTCTGCCCTCCTTTACCCCGTTAGAAATGATACTACAACGATACTTATCGAAATACCCCCACTCTATCCACTTGCAGGGGAAAAACAAAAAAAATAAACCTTATTAAGAGTCTCAAAATAGTCTATACATGGGAAACCAAATGCTCAAAGACTCATAACCCCACCTACCCTCCCCTTATTTTAAGGGGAGGAATATACCCCCTCTTAAATTAAGAGGGGGGAGGGGGAGTTATTTAATTGATCGAACCCTTTAAGTTCATGCCAAAGAATGTCTATTCTATTATGAGAATGTTAATAACCCTGCAAAACATTCAGTCAAAACGGACATGGGTGAATCGTTCCTAAAGGCTTCGGGGCGAACCTTTTAGCGAATAAGCACACACATCCCAAGTCCGTGCCGGAGTTCATCTCAGGGGAGGTCGACCGTTTCCCCTGACATGTCAACTTAATCGCGGTCAGAAGCCTTGAAGAGCGGTTTACCCGTGGCCGTTTTTGCAACTGCAACGTAAACTTTAGTGATAATCCCCCATTAGAATTTCTGACGGGGTTTACTAAAAAAAATTACTGGTGGGTTTGATAACACCAATCAAAAACCATGTCAATATATTTATGGATACCGATTTCGTGTTGCAAAATAAACTCCAGCAAGCGTCATTCCTCCGCCCACCATCGTGATCCATCGAATCTCTTCACCCAGCAGAAGATAGGCTCCGATCATGGTGGCAAATGGTTCCACATAAAGATACATTCCAACAATTCCCGAATCTCTCTTCTCAAGGGCTGAATACCAGAAAAGGTAACCCAGGCCGGAACAAAAGATTCCCAGAAAAAGGATCCCCGCCCAGGCATGAGAAGACAAATGAAGAAGGCTTCCCCATTCTCCTTTTAGGAGACTCAGGGGAAGAACGGTCAGGCAACCCGATATCATAATGACGGTCACCGTGGTCAGCGGCGGAAACCGTGAGATGAAACCTTTCCCTCCGATGGTATAAGCGGTCCATGCCAGCGCACTTGCAAGCACAAGCAAATCTCCATAAGTGGAGACCATCCGGAACAAAGAAATTGAAATAATTCCCTTGGAGATGATGAGAAAGATTCCACAGAAACCCAGGAGTATTCCGAACACTTTCCTCACTGTGATCGTTTCGCCAAGAAAGAAACGCGCAGAAAGGGCGATCAAAATGGGATTGATCGCAATGATCCATCCTGTATTAATGGCTGTGGTGTAAAGGAGGCCATAGGCCTGGAGAAGGCCAAGGCCTGAAACCCCTAATGCAGCGAGAATGAAGATATAAACCCAATCCCAAAGAGAAAATAGTTTCAAGAAGCTTCTTTCGCGGCCCAGCTGGATAAAAAGAAGCATTAATGCGCCAATGGCATAACGAATAGCCAGAAGTGTAAAGGGATGGACCTCTCTTAATGCCACCTTTGTGGCAATGAATGAAAACCCCCAGAAGATAACCGCAGCCAGCGCCTGCCAGGACATCATGAGATCCCCTATCTTCTTTGGATATCTTTACCTTTATCATAAAAAAATGATAATTTCACTTGACCTCTACCTAATAGTTTGATAACAATTTTATCTAAACCCGATCTGTAAGGCTCACTCTTCTTGTGTAAATAAATATCTAATAAAGGAGGAAAGATCATGGAAGCTCCAAAAACTAAGACTTCATTGGGTATTGAACCGAACGTTGAGGCTCTGCTCTGCTATGTCCTGGGATGGGTAACTGGGATTGTCTTTCTGGCTCTTGAGCGGGAGAATAAATTCGTCAGATTTCACGCCGCTCAATCCCTGGCTACTTTTTTACCCCTATTTGTCATCGTCATCATCATCAGCGCCATTCCCTTTATCGGATGGATCATCTCTTTGATCATTTCACTTTTGACCCTGCTTCTCTGGCTTTTTCTGATGTTCAAGGCATTCCAGGGCGAGAAATACAAACTGCCCGTGGCGGGCGACTTCGCCGAAAAACAGAGCGGTCTTTAATCTTGAAGAGTAGGAATGTATATCAGCGGAGGATGGATTGATTTATCCATTCTCCGCCTAAGGGATGAACGACTTTTCTCTGGACTACAAAAAAAGGGATAATCAAATCAATAGAGTGTAAAACCCTGCTCCTGGAAATCGGCGTCAAAGGCCAAGACCTCTTTTACACCTCTTCGCTTCATCACAACGAAACTCGCACAATCTACCAGACTCACTCCTCGCTTTCCGATTCTTTCCAGCTCTTTTTCAGCATCCTCGTGCAGCTCTTGGTCAATCCATTCGAGATCAAATGATTTGACTTCCCTTAAAAAGCGGGCGGCTGTTGGGTATCCCAATCTTGCCTGCAATAAAGCAGCGCTTTCCACTATAATATAATTATGAATCAGAAAGGTTTCCCCTGCCCTCAGGGCATCATCAAATTTCTTTAATGCCGTGATGTGATGAGGATCGGCCTTGTCGGACAAGGCATAGATCGCTGAAGTGTCCAGGAAGATCATTTTTGAAAGATCTCCTCAAGGGCATGGTCATGTCGTTCGGATACTGGTTTAAGAGACCCTTGCTTTGACGAACCCGAGCCAACAAAGCTGAAATCTTTGACCGATGAGGTCTGATGGGGAGTTGCGCTTGAAACATCCTTTTTAACGATCTCTCGAATGACTCCCGCGATCGATTTCTTCTCTTTAAATGCTCTGCGCCTGATAAGTTCATACACCTCTTCCTCTATCTGGATTTGAGCCCGTTTCATAACAAAACCCTCCGATCTCCCTTTGTCCGTAAGGATAACATCATGCTGTAATGCTGTCAAGCATTAATTTATATTAGGATTACCCATAAATCCTTTTTATCAAGAGACAAATCCCCATTATTCCCCCCCAAGCCCAAGATTAAAAAATTTTTTATTCTTTTGATTTAAATCAAGGCGATAAATTTCGCATCAGGCTATCTTGTAGTTAAAATAACACAGAGGAGGAAGTGAACATGTCAACGAGAAAAATTGTAAAGATCGATGAGGAAAAATGTAATGGTTGCGGGCTTTGTATTCCAAACTGCGCAGAAGGAGCTCTTCAAATTATTGACGGAAAGGCTAAGTTGATTACGGACAAGTTCTGTGACGGCCTTGGCGCCTGTCTCGGTCATTGCCCTGAGGATGCCATTAAGATCATTGAAAGGGAAGCAGAAGAATTCGACGAAAAAGCGGTGGAGGTCCATCTCCACAAACAGCAGGAAGCTCCTCCGGCTCAAGGGTCTCAAATCGATCCTCATTCTGGAGGGTGTCCTTCATCAAGGTCAATGCAGTTTCATATTCCCAAATCTGAAGCAGAACCCTCCTTGAAGAAAGCAACCACTTCGCAGCTCACACATTGGCCTGTGCAGTTGAAATTGGTTCCGGAGGACGCCCCTTACTTTAAGGATGCAGATCTGCTGATTGCGGCGGATTGTGTGCCCTTTGCCTACCCTGATTTTCACCAGGACTTCCTAAAGGGAAAGGCGGTGGTCGTGGGTTGTCCAAAACTCGATGACATCCAGTTATACCGGGAAAAATTGATTGCCATCTTTAAAGCCAATACGATTAAGAGTGTTTCGGTCCCCTTTATGGAAGTCCCCTGCTGCTTTGGTCTGGTCAAAGCAACTGAGGATGCAATCGAAGCTTCAGGAAAGGATATTCCTTATAAAAAGGTAAAAATTGGAATCCGGGGAGAAATCAAACCCGATGCGCCTGCTGCAGCCGTTACCCGTCCCAGAACATTCGCCCATCCTCGTTAATAAAATAGTCCAATGGGGAGATAGAGGAATTGAAATTTCCCTGTCTCCCCATATCCAGATCCCCTGGTCTCCTGATACCCTGATAACCTGACTTCCTTACCCCCCATCTCCCTATCTCCCCATCTCCCAATTCCCGCATCTCCTTATCTAATTTTCTTTAATCAGCAGGCAAGCACTAATTTATTCGAACCAATAAATCCCACACTCGATACATTCCGATTTAATAAATTCACTTAACAAGCGTTTACTAAATTACACTTTATTTTTCTGATATTAATTGATATTACGTTATCTTTTTTAATTCGTACATCAATTATTAATTAATAATTTCAATATATTGTAATGTATTTGTATTTTATTTAATTTTTTTCTTGACAACTTACTGATTGTTTAGTAATTTACTCCTTATGAAAGGGATCAAGGCAGTAACAAGGCAGGAAATTATTGAAGCGGCAACTGGACTTTTTTATGAGTTTGGGTATCAGAAAGCCTCCCTTCGTGACATTGCTGCAAGAGTTGGGGTGACTCAGGCTGCAATCTATTACCATTTTCGAAACAAGGAAGAGATTCTCTATACGATTATCGAACAGTCCTCAAATAACCTCATGTTCAAACTGAGGGACTGCATGGCAGGAAACGGAGACCCAATCAAGAAGCTTAAGGACGCTATTGCCAAACATATCGTTTCGATAAAGACCGAGAGAAAAGGGGCCAAAATCATTATTGAGGATAAAAGGTTTCTCGGTGGCGAACTGCATAAACTGGTTAAAGAGAAAGAGAAGGCGGTCTACCATCTCTACAAGAACCAGCTCGAAGTATTGCAGAAAAACAATTTAATCAAGGAATGTGATCTGACTGCTGCGACTTATGGAATTCTTGGAATGATCAACTGGCTTTATCATTGGTACAGACCGGAGAAAAATCTCTCCATCGAACAACTGGCTGAAGAAATTATCAACAATCTTTTTTACGGGCTTGTTAAAAGGGAGTCGTCTGGCTAAGTTCATTGCCGGGTGTCTCCTTGAGGGGGAAAACCCATCAGAAAGGAGGAAATGGTTATGAGAAAGCAAGTTGTCATTCTGTTGGTCATTCTTCTGTCTGTTACACTTTACACTTTTTCCGCTCATGCTGCCGAACCCATTCGCATTGGATCTCCGCTTCTACTCAGCGGCACAGGCGCTTATGTCGGAGGCGCTGAGAAAGATACCTTAGAGATGATGGCGGCTGACTTGAACAAGGCTGGAGGGATCAACGGCAGACCCATCGAATTCATCTTTTACGATGAGGAGGGGAAACCTGATGTTGCGGTCAGTATGGTAAAACGGTTGATCCAGAAAGATAAGGTCTCGGCGATTGTCGGTATCTCGACCAGCTGGACAGCACTTCCCATCATCCCAATAGTTGAAAAAGATGAGATTCCCACGATCATCCTCGCTGCAGCAATCAAGATCGTTGATCCCGTCAAGAAGTGGGTTTTCAAAACCCCGGCGGATGATAGGATCGTCACATCAAAACTCTTGAGTTACATGCAATCCCAGGGGATCAAGCGAATCGCCCTCATGTCTACACAGGATGGCTTTGGGGATGGGGGACGGAGTGAGATCACGGCCCAGGCACCTTCGTTTGGTATCAGCATTGTGTTTGATGACAAATATACCATGCAAGACACAGATATTACTCCGACCCTGAGCAAGATAAAAAAAACAGACGCTCAGGCAGTGATCAACTGGTCTTCGCAGAGAGCTCCGATCATTCTCACAATGAACTACCGGCAAATCGGCTTGGATCTCCCTCTGTATCAGAGCCATGCCGCTTTTTCCAAAGACTTTTTAGATGCGACCGGAAAGAACTCTGAAGGTGTCAAAACAGCAGCCATGAAATTCTATGGCGCTGAGAAACTTCCGGATTCAGACCCTCAGAAAAAAGTCATCCTCGGTTATCAAGAAGCCTACAAGAAAAAATATGGAAAAGAAACCAACCAATTTGGAGGTTGCGCCCTTGATGGTTTCAATATCTTAGTTGCAGCTCTCAAGAAGGCAGGGGATGACAAGAACAAACTTCGTGATGCCATTGAACAGACAAAGGGATATGTGGGGATTCATGGCGTCTTCAACTATTCCCCAACGGATCACGGCGGTATTTCGAAGGACTCCATCCTGATGTATCAGGCCGCAGGAGGAACCTGGAATATTATTAAATAACCTAACCGGGAGATGCCTCAGGACATGGTGGCATCTCCCGGATTCATCTCTCACGGTATCACCACCATGATCACCGATATCATCCAGGCTATCTTTGCTGCCCTGTCTGTTGGAAGCATGTATGCCCTTGTCGCCTTAGGGGTGACGCTCATTTACAACTCCACAAACATCATCAATTTTGCACAGGGAGAGTTTGTCATGCTGGGGGGCATGACGATGGTGACTCTCTATGGCCAATTGAAATGGCCGCTCTATTTATCTATTCCTGCAACCATTGCGATCACTGTCTTGGTCGGCATGGGCTTAATGAAAGTGTCCTACCGCCCTGGCAAGAGCACTTCCCTCATCACCGTTTTAATCATAACCATAGGTGCTTCCCTATTCATTTCGGGCTCAGCCCTGCATATATGGGATGCGGATATTCACCGTTTCGAACCTTTCTCCGGAGAAATTCCTCTCAAGCTTTTAGGGGCAGCGATTGCTCCCCAATCCTTATGGATTATCGGTTTAACCGTCCTGGTCGTGGTTCTCCTGGTCGTCTATTTTCAGTTCACGATCTATGGCAAGGCGATGAAAGCCTGTGCCCTCGACCGGACGGCAGCGAGCATGCTCGGCATCCGTGTCAAGAACATGGTTCTTCTATCGTTTGCCATGAGCGCGGCATTGGGGTGTGTCGCTGGAATCATCATGACGCCCCTTACCATGGTTGACTACAATGGCGGGATGCTTCTTGCCATCAAAGGGTTTTCGGCTGCCATGCTGGGAGGGATGGGTAGTTTTGTCGGAGCGGTCATTGGAGGATTTGTCTTCTCATTTCTCGAATCCTTCGCAGCAACTTTCGTTACGAGCCGGTTGAAGGAACTCGTCACCTTTATCGTCATCATTAACGTCCTGCTTTTCTTACCTCGAGGCATTATGGGGCCCCGGGTTAAAGAAGGCCTTGAGCAGGAGGAAGTGCTGGGGGACTGATGGACCATGTTGCAAAGGGGCTCGGCGAGTATATCTCACGAACCCGCTTTGAGGATTTGAGTGATGAGGCTGTGGCCGCAGCAAAGCGGTCCACCCTGGATACTCTGGGGGCTATGGTGGCAGGATCCACTGCTGCGGGAATTGATACGGTAGTGGCACTTGCGAAAGAATGGGGAGGCAAACCAGAGGCTCATGTCGTTGGTTTCGGTTACAAACTCCCCGCCCCTCTCTCGGCTTGGTGCAATGGAACAATGGCCAGAGCGCTTGAGCTCGACGACTGCGTCGATTTCCTTCCTGTTCATCCATCTGCCTCTGCTGTTCCAGCCCTGTTCACCCTAGCAGAATTAAAAGGAAGCCTTACAGGACGAGATTTTCTGACTGCCCTGGCCGTGGGTCAGGATGTAAAGATTCGGATGGGTCTCACAGTCCGTCAAAATGCGATGCAAAGCGGCCGGAATAATATGTTCAAGATCTTCGGACCGACTGCAGCCTTGGCCAGGGCCATGCAATTCAACCCGGAGCAAGCCCAAAATGCCCTGGGTATCTCCTTCTCCTTTGCTGTCGGCGACGGACAGTGTGCTTTAGATGGTGCTTTAACGCTCAGACTTCAGCAGGGGATCGTTGCTCAAGGAGCTTTATTGTCTGTCATCCTTGCCTCGAAGGGATTTACAGGCGCGAAAGACTTTCTCTTAGGAAAATTTGGTTTTCTTAAAGCCTTTGAGCCAGATCCCAGATTGGAGTACTTGACAGAAGGCCTCGGAAATACTTTTTATGGAGAACGGATCAGCATTAAACCCTTCTCCTCCTGCCGTGCGACACACCCCGCCATCGACCTCGCCCTCCAGCTGCGAAAGGAAAATCGCATCCATCCAAAGTCTATCAAAAAAGTGACTGTGAAGACTTGCCCTGAGGTGCATCAATTGGTGGCTTCACCCCGGGATGCAAAGATCAGGCCCGATTCAATCCCTTCAGCCCAGTTTTCAATTCAGTTTACTGTGGCATCCGCTCTTTATACCGGAGATGTCTTCCTGAAAGAAATCGAGCCAGGATCCCTTAAGAACAATGAAATTCTTGATTTGGCCAGCCGGGTTTATGTTGAGCCAGATCCGTCATTGAGAACAGATTTCGTTTTGGGCAGAACAGTGATGGAAATTGAATTGGAAAAAGGACTCTCTTTGAAAAAGGAGATTGATCTCCCACTGGGAAATCCCTGTCGGCCTATGGATTTTAACGCGATTGCTGCCAAGTTTTTTAAATCCGCATCCTATTCTGTTCGGCCGCTCGAAAAAAACCGTCTCGAAGGAATAGTTGAAGCAATTTCTCGACTCGAAGACCTTCCGGATGTTTCTTTCCTCATCTCGCATTTGACTTAGGGTTATAAGGTGGTGCTTTTACTAAAAGACAAAAATAAACTGGCATGGTTGTTCATCACGGGTGGAGTGTTGATTCTCCCTTTTGCCTTTGGAAAGGGATTCTATTTGAACACAATGAACTTCATTGCCCTCCATGCCATGGTGGCTGTGGGCCTATGCCTCCTGGTCGGCTACGGGGGACAGCTGTCTATTTCTCACTCTGCCTTTTTTGCCATCGGAGCCTACGCCACAGCGATCTTCTGCCTTCGTTACCGTCTCTCCCCCTTAGTCTCCATCCTTTTAAGCCAGGGGCTATCCGCCCTCCTCGCCTGGTGGATTGGCTGGGTGGTGCTGAGATTGAAGGGACATTATCTCGCCATAGCCACTCTGAGCTTCACGATCATTGTGGAGGTTCTTGTAAAAGAGATGGCATGGCTGACAGGGGGGCTCCAGGGTCTTTCTTCCATACCTCCCATTGCAATGGGAGGATTCCTGATCGATTCCGATTACCGGTTCTATTTCGTTGTGTGGCCATTGACCATGCTTCTTTTCCTGTTCTCACTTAACCTCGTTGACTCACGAATGGGAAGGATTTTCAGGGCAATCAAGGAGAACGAGGATATCGCACGCCAATTTGGAGCCGATGTCAAAACCTATAAAATTAAACTTTTTATCGTCTCCTCAGTCTATGCCTCTATAGCAGGCAGCCTCTATGCCCATTTTGTAACGTTTATCTCTCCTGTCACTGGATCGATCATGTTTGCCATCGATATCATCATGGTTCTGGCATTTGGAGGATTTACGCTCCTATGGGGCGCCATGATTGGAGTGGCCTCGCTCACTTTTTTGAATGAATACCTCACCATCTTCGCAGATTATAAACGTACCATTTATGGCCTTTCGTTGGTTATCATTATTCTCTTCTTTCCCAATGGTCTGCTTCTGGGATTAAGAGATCTGAGCAACCGTATTTTTTCCTCCATCGCATGGAGAAGGAAGAAACATGCTTCAGCTGGATGACGTAAGCAAGGATTTTGGCGGCTTGAAAGCCCTTTCCGATCTCACCTTCAATGTCAGAAAGGGGCAGATCAAAGGCCTCATCGGACCGAACGGAGCCGGGAAAACAACTCTTTTCAATCTTATTACCGGTGTCTTTCCTCCAAGCCGGGGGACAATCATCTTTCTTGGTGAAGAGATCACACATCATAAACCTGAGAAGATTTCCCGTCTCGGGGTCTCAAGAACATTTCAACAACCTCACCTGTTCAAGAGCCTTACCGTTTGGGAGAATGTCATGCTGGGCCGACACTACCGAACTCAGTCTGAGTTCTTCGCCTGTGGTCTCAGGCTCCCCAACGCTGCTTTGGAAGAAAAGGCCATCAAGGAAAAGAGCCTTGAGTATCTGTCCGTTTTCGGCTTAGCAGATAAGAAGAACCAGATTGCCAATAAGCTCCCCTTAGGAGAACAGAGATACCTTGAAGTAGCACGGGCCCTTGCCACAGAACCAAAGCTATTGCTCCTCGATGAACCCACCTCTGGATTGAATGATCATGAGACGGAGCTATTTCAGGATCTTCTCTTCAGAATCAGGGAGATGGGGGTGACCCTTCTCGTCATCGAACACCACATGAAATTTATCATGGGGCTCTGTGAAGAAATCGCCGTTCTGAATTTTGGCAACAAAATCGCTGAGGGTTCTCCTCGAGAGATCCAAGTCTCTCCTGAGGTGATTACCGCTTATCTCGGCACAGAGGATAGCCTTGCTTGAGGTAACCAACATCGATGTTTTTTACGGAAATATCCAGGCGCTGAGGAGAGTTTCTCTTCATGTGAACCAGGGAGAAATCGTCGCCTTGATCGGAGCCAATGGAGCCGGAAAATCGACACTGATGAAAGCCATGGTCGGACTTCTTCCAAAAAAATCCGGAAGCATTTGTCTCGACGGTCATCCCATCACTCCCCTCCCTTGTTCTGAAATCATCCGTTTAGGGGTCGCTGTCGTTCCTGAAGGCCGTCGTCTCTTTGCCCCCCTCTCCGTATTGGACAATCTCAATTTGGGGGCCTTCCTCCGCATCACCAATGGTTTTAAAAAAGAGGTACAGGAAGATCTGAAAACCATGTTTCAGATTTTTCCACGATTGGAAGAACGAAAACACCAGTCCGCAGGAACGCTTTCTGGAGGTGAACAACAGATGTTGGCCATTGCCCGGGCTTTAATGGAGCGGCCCAAAGTACTCCTGATGGACGAACCCTCCATTGGGCTGGCACCTCTCATTGTAAAGGAAATCTTCGAAATCATCCGTCGCCTCAAAGAGGAAGGGAATACTTTTTTACTCATTGAGCAGAATGCGCGCATGGCCTTAAAGGTTTCGGATCGAGGATATATGATGGAATTGGGCCGTATTGTCCTCGAAGACAGCTCTGAGGCCCTGCTGAAAGAAGAGTCGGTACAAAAGTCGTATCTGGGAGCGTGAGGTTTAATAAAGATGGATACCAAGGTCGCCATCATCACAGGAAGTGGATCGGGAATCGGCAGGGCCATCGCTCTGAAATTTGCCGGAGCAGGGTATGCTGTCGTGATCAATGATGTTGTCCGGGCAGCAGGAGAAAGCGTCCTATCGGAGATTCAAAAGGAAAAAGGAAAAGGGCTTTTCGTATTGGCTGATGTCTCCGATGTCAGCCAGGTGAGAAGCATGTTTGAAGAGGCAAAGAAGAGCTGGGGTCGTGTTGATGTCCTGGTCAACAATGCTGGCGTTCCGGGAGCCTTTTCGCTGATTGTGGATATGCCTGATGATACCTGGCAGAAAACGATCTCCATTCATCTGAACGGAACCTTTTACTGTCTTCGTGAAGCGGCAAAATTGATGATGGTTGCAGGCTTTGGGAGGATTATCAACATCGCTTCCATAGCAGGGATTCTGGGGACAGTGGGATCAGGAGAGTATGGAGCAGCTAAGGCTGGGATCATCAATTTAACCAGAACTGCCGCCAAGGAATTGGGACCTTACCATATTACGGTGAACGCCATCGCTCCGGGCATGGTGGCAACTCCAACGAACCTGAAATTGAAGGAAAAAGGAAGTCCCTTCATAGAGATTGCAGAAAAAGGAACGCCCACCGGCCGCATGACCAGCCCTGAAGAGATTGCAGAGCTCGTTCTTTTGATCAGCTCGGAAGCTGCAGGAAATATGAATGGACAGGTGATTCGTCTGGACGGAGGGGCAGCGATTGAAATGAGCATGGATCAATTTATGCGCGACTTCCTCGTCAAGAAGAGTCCGTTCATAAAATCCTTTAGAGGAGATTGAAAAATGCAAGTGATCGGCGACATCGCCCGTCTTAATGCAAAACGATATCCAGATAAAAAAGCCCTGATCATGGGCAATGACACTCTCACGTATAGCCAGCTCAACAGGCAGGCCAATCAGCTGGCCCATGGACTTCTCTCTCTGGGTGTGACGCCTGGAGACCGCGTTGCCGTTCTTTCCTTCAATTGCATCGAGTGTGTCATCCTCCAGTATGCAGTGGCTAAGTGCGGTGGAATCGCCGTGCCGATTAACTTCCGTTATAAAAATGAAGAGTTAATTTATGCCATCAATAACTCCAACCCGAAGGTACTCTTTTTCGGAGCCGAGTTTGCCTCTCTTGTCGAAGAGGCAAAAACTGAATTCATCTCACTGGTTCAGGTGATCGCTTTGTCCGGAGAGACATTAGCGTCCGGAATGACCTTAGGAAAACTAATGGAAGGCATGTCCACCTCTGAACCAGCAATTAGTATTGACCCTGGCTCCCCATTCCTGATCACTTACACCAGCGGGACGACTGGCGTTCCCAAGGGGGTCCTTGCTTCTCACGCTGCCTTTCTCCATATTTACACCGGGTTGGCACTGGAGGGGGATGTCCACAATGGGGAAGTGACGCTTGTGACTATGCCCCTCTTTCATACCGGTGGGATGCATGCATTGGTCCAACCCACCTTGCTCATGGGAGGCACAGCGGTCATCATGGGAAAGGGATTCGATCCAGAAAAGATACTCGACGCAGTGGAGCGATATGACATTTCCATGACCATGTGGGTGCCTACCATGCTCGCCATGCTGGTGAATCATCCGAAGGTGACCAAATACAGATTGGTCTCCTTGAAGAAAATTTGGTATGGGTCCTCCGCGATCAGTCCGACCATCCTTGAGGCATCGATGGCCATCTTTAAGACCGGATTTTATCAGTGGTACGGACAGACAGAGACGGGCATGGTGTCGGTGCTCAGGCCGGAGGATCATGCCGAGCGATCCCAGTTCACGGGCCGCGAGATGTTCAATGCCGATTTGCGAATCGTCGATGAGGAAGGCAAAGATACGCGGCTGGGGGAGACAGGAGAGATTATCAGCTCACAGACCCCCCTTGGTATGATCGGTTACCATAACATGGACCAGGCGACCCAGAAGACGGTCCGGAATGGTTGGATCCACACAGGAGATCTGGCAAGGGTAGAAGGAGATGGATACTTCACCATTGTAGATCGGATGACGGATATGATCATCAGTGGCGCTGAGAACATCTACCCGAAGGAGATCGAAGACGCCATCAGCAGCCACCCGTCCGTTCTTGAGGTCGCTGTCTTCGGCATTCCCGATGAGATTTACGGAGAATCCGTCTGTGCAGTGGTGGTCAAGAAGGGAGGATATCAGGTCACTTCAGACGATATCATCAGCCATTGCGCTGCCAAGATGTCCGGCTATAAGAAACCCAAGCGCGTCGAATTTATCGATGAGCTTCCCAAGAATGCATCAGGGAAAGTGACGAAGAACATCCTGCGAGAGCCCTACTGGGCGGGTAGAAAGAAAAGGGTGTGAGATAAAAAAACAGGAGAACAAGGTGAGACTTAAAGATAGAGCAGCCATTATCACAGGATCGGGAGGCGATTTGGGCCGTGGCATGGCTCTCCGGTTGGCAGAAGAGGGAGCCTGTGTCATGGTGAATGATAAAAATCTGAAGAAAGGTCAAGAGACGGCAAACCTAATCCTCACCCGAGGCGGAAAGGCCTTGATCCATGGGGCAGATATCACAAAGTCCGTTGAAGTGAAAGAGATGGTTGACCGGGTATTAAAGGAATGGGGCCAGATAGACATTCTGGTCAACAATGCAGGAGACATCCGTGATGCCTTGCTGCAGAACATGACCGACGAGGACTGGGATTTTGTTGTTGACCTGAGCTTGAAGGGAAGCTTCATCTGTGCCAGAGCAGTCGTCCCTCACATGGTGGAGCGCCGTTACGGAAAGATCGTCAACATCTCTTCGCTCGCCTATCGGGGCAACATCGGTCAGACGAATTATGTCTCTGCGAAGGCAGGGGTGGTTGGGCTGACTCAGGCTTTAGGGTTGGAACTTGCCCGCCACAATATCAATGTGAATTGTGTCGCCCCAGGGTTGATCGACACTCCGAAGGCTGCGACACTGGACAGCAAGACCAGGGAAAGGCTGATACAGAAGACTCCATTGAAACGAATGGGAGAAATTGTGGACATCGCGAATGCTGTCCTGTTCCTGGTTTCGGATGAGTCAAAATACATCGCCCGCCAGGTCATTCACGTCAGCGGTGGAATGGAGGGATTTTGAAATGAGTCAATCCTGGGAAGTCATTCAAGAAGGGTTGTTTCATTATCCTCTGGACCCCGGTCAGAAGCTCGCACTCATAGCGAACCGCTGTACGGGTTGTGGTAAGGCATTCTTCCCGAGACGCAGCCTCTGTCCCCATTGTTTTGAGGAGGGGGTTCTGGAAGACATCTCATTGGATCATCGGGGCATCATCTATGCGTCTACTGTAGTTCACATCCCTTCTCCGGCTGGCATAAAAGCCCCCTATGCCTACGGGTATGTTCAAATACCTAAAAACCAGATTCGCATTTTTGCATTATTTACAGGTGCTGATCCTTTTACCTTCAAACCGGGGCAGGAAGTGGAGCTGGTTGTCGAACCGGTTAGTGAAAACCACCAGGGACAAGACATCATCGGCTATAAGTTTAAACCAATAACATAGAGGAGTAAACGTGAGAGAGGTTTATATTATTGGTGCCGCCATGACGCAATTTGGCAAACATCCCGATAGAAGCCTTCGATCCCTCGGATTTGAAGCCTGTCTCAATGCTCTTCGAGATGCCGGTGTTAGACCCAAAGAGATTGAAGCTGGATTTTGTGGGAACGCCCTTGCTCCAGCCCTTCAGGGTGAAACAGGAGTTGGACAGAATGTCTTCTGGGAAGTGGGCATTAACGAAGTTCCAATTGTCAACCTGGAAAATGCCTGTGCCTCCGGCTCAACTGCTTTGAGGGAAGGATGGATGGCCGTAGCTGGCGGGTTCCATGATATGGCCATCGTTGCTGGTGTTGAAAAAACCGTAATGCCCAAAGGGACCATGTTAAATGTTGGGGCTGGAGAGTTCGAAACGAAATTGGGCGAGGTCTTCCCCGGATACTTTGCATTAATCGCAAAAAAGCATATGGAAAGATATGGGACGACCTCGGAACAACTTGCGAAGGTGTCAGTGAAAAACCACCTCAATGGCAGTTTCAATCCTTACGCCCAATTTCAAAAGCTTCTGACGGTTGAGGAGGTTCTTAACTCTCCAATGATTGCTGAGCCTTTGACGCTCTACTCCTGCTGCCCTAATAGCGACGGCGCGGCTGCCCTGGTTCTTTGCAGTGCAAGGAAGGCAAGAAGATTCAAAGGTCAGAAGATAAAAATAGCAGCCTCTGTGCTCACGACAGGAACCTACGACAATGAACGGGACATCACCAGCTGGGAGGTGGAAAGAAGGGCAGCTGAAAAAGCATACCAGATGGCTTCATTAGGCCCCGGGGAATTAAATGTCGTGGAAGTCCACGATGCCTTCACGATCTCTGAAATCATCCACTATGAAGGTCTGGGTTTGTGTCTTCCCGGAGAAGGCGGCCGCCTGATCGATAAGGGAACCACTGAACTGGCCGGCAACATTCCCGTTAATCCCAGCGGAGGCCTCCTGTCCAAAGGCCATCCCGTAGGAGCCTCTGGTGTGGCACAGGTGGTGGAAATTGTCTGGCAACTGAGAGGTGAGGCCGGGAAACGACAGGTAAAGAACCCACGAGTCGGTCTGGCTCAAATCATGGGTGGCAATAAAGAAGGCGACACCCGCGTCTGCACCGTCCACATCTTAATAAAAGACTGATCCCTTGATCTCCTGATACCCTGATATCCTGACTTCCTTACCCCCCATCCCCCTATCTCCTCATCTACCTGTTTGAGATGAGACCAAAATCGATATGTCTTCGCTCCAAATCGACTCGCTCCACTCGAACGCTCACCGGGTCGCCGACCCTAAACCTTTTATGCGTCCTCTCTCCCATCAGGCAGTACCTGTCCTCGTGATAATGATAATAATCGTCGTGAAGGCTTGTCAGTCTCACCAGTCCTTCCACAAAAATATCCTTCAACTCGACAAAGAAACCAAAGGGCATGACACTGCTCACCACCCCAGAAAATTCTTCACCGATCTTATCTTTCATAAATCGGACGCGATACCGATCCAGGATTTCCCTCTCTGCTTCCATTGCCACCCTCTCCCTCTGGGAGAGATGGTCTGCCTTTCGGGCTAACTCCTCTTCTGAAACACCTGTCTCCTGATTGGCAAGAACCTTTTTCAGAAGTCGATGCACCATCAGATCCGGATACCTCCGGATGGGAGAGGTAAAATGGGTATAAGCCTCCGAGGCTAGACCGAAGTGGCCCTGGTTCTTGGAAGAATATTTTGCCCACTTCATCGATCGAAGAAGAATATGGTTGATGACATGTTCTTCCGGCCTCCCCTTCGCCTCGGTCAGGATCCTCTGGAGTTCCTTCGGAGAATGGTCCGGATCCTTTCGCATCATATATCCCAGATGGGATACAAACCCTTGGAATTTTCCGATCGCCTCAGGAGATGGAGGTTCGTGAATTCGATAAATCGAAGGGATATTCCTTTCTTCGATGAATCGAGCAACTGCTTCGTTGGCCGCAATCATAAATTCTTCGATCATCTGATGGGCCAGGTTTCTCTCTGAACGGATGATCTCCTCTGTCTCTCCCTGAAGATCGAGGATGACCTCCGGTTCCGGAAGGTCGAAATCGAGAGTCCCTCGCTCCATCCTCTTCTGACGAAGCCTTTGAGCGAGGAAGGCCATCCGTTTTAGGGATGGAAGAAGAAGCTGATACCTCTCTCGCAGCTCTTCATCCTCATCCAGCAGAATCCGCTTGACAATCGTATAAGTCAATCGTTCGCTGCTGTGGATGATGCTTGGATAGAAACGATACCCCCGGGCCTCGCCATTGGCATCAAATTTGAGCTCAACGGTCAGGGTAAGACGGTCAACACGCGGATGAAGACAACAGATCTCATTCGAAAGCTCGGGCGGAAACATGGGAATGGCCCGGTCCGGAAAATAGATACTCGTTCCTCTGAGGTAGGCTTCCTCATCGAGAGAGGTCCCCTGCTTCACATAGTGACTTACATCAGAGATTGAAACATAGAGCTTGATCCCCCCATCATGCTCCTCTTCGATGGAGACCGCATCATCAAAATCCCTTGCCTTCTCTCCATCAATGGTGAAGGTCGGGGTGTCTCGGAGGTCAACTCGATTCTTGTATTCTTGAGGAGATGGATCGGCAGCCAGAGCCTTTGCTTCTTTCAGGGCAGACGGAGAAAAACGCTGGGGAAGGTCATATTTGTGAATGATGATCTGGGGTTCTATCTCCGGATCGCCAGGATATCCCAGAATGTGAGTGACCCTCCCCTCCGGCCTTGCCCTGTCTGTTGGATACTGGGTGATCTCTACGACTACGATTTGATTCGGTCTTGCCCTCTTGGTCTCTCCTTCCGGGATGAAGACCTCCTGAAGGATTTTTTCATCTTCTGGAATAACGTAGAAATAATTTTTCCCTTTGACAAACTTCCCAACGATGCGCCTGATTTTTCTTTCCAAAATCCGGATGATACGTCCCTCTTTTCCCTTCTTCCGAATGGACTCCACCCGTGCCACAACCCGATCCCCGTGCATTGCCTCTTTGAGATGTCTGGGGCCGATAAAAATATCTTCTTCCCCCTCCTGTTCCGGAATGACGAAACCGTATCCGTCAGGATGGCATCTCACTCTCCCAGAGACGAGATTCATCTTGGCCAGAAGCCCGTAACGGTTCCCCCGGATCTTAACGACTCTCCCCTCATCGGCCAGATCCCTCATTCGTTCTCTTAAGGGCCTTCTTTCCTCTTTCGCCAGGCCAAGGCGTTGAAGAATTTCTCTCAAAAGCAGAGGCCGGTCTTCATCCTCCATCAACCGAAGAATATCTGCGATGGTAATGTTTTGTCTTTTAATTTTTTTCTCTTTTCTTCCCATCTTTTTATCCTTGATTCAGAACTCTGTAGGGGCAATTCATGAATTGCCCCTACTCCGAACTCTCCTTTCAAAAACAAAAAGGGGCGGTCAAAGCCCCTTTTTGTTTAAAACCGAAACGATCCATCTTCCAAGCTACACTCCCACTCCTCGGAATAACCCCATCCCTCCAAGAAACATGGGCACCAGGATTGCCGCAAGGATGCCCAAACCAGCTACAATGATCAGAGGAAGAAGAACCGCGAGAACGGCTCGGCCTGTGGACATCGCATGACCTTCTCTCACTCCGAAGATGATGAGGATGATCATATAGATGGACCCGATGAAACTTCCGATAAACGGGATGATATCGAAAAGATGGGCGCAGAAGGAATAGGAGATGGCGCGAAAGGTTGCTTGAAATCCCTTTTTATTTCCTCCGACGATCATGACGCAAAGATGCGTGATAGCGCTTCCGACAAAAATGGAGGAAGTCGCCATCAAGGGAATACCAATCAGGCAGAGGGTCAGGATAAGACTATACGGAATGAAAGCAAAGACCTGGGGCGGAATGAAAGCGGAGAAGAAAAACCATTGATAGATCATGGATATTCCGAACCCGATAATCCCTGAGATGATTCCAAAGATGAGGGGAGACCAGTATCCTTCTCCTGCCGCAACCTTTTTAAAGAATCGGGTGGGGGAAAAAAGAGCTTCTTTCGTCGTTCTGAGATACGCCCCGAAGAACCCTTCACCGCTCTCCCATGGAGAAAATTTCTCTTCTGATGAAATCTCTCGAACCTGACCCTCGACCGATTTCGCCATCTCCTGGTATTGCATAAACTTTGAAATGATGATGCCACATTTGGCGCATTCATCGCTTTGGGGCTGTTCAAACCCGCATTGGGGACAGGTTACCGTAGGACCGGTATAGGGTTTAACCTCAGGTTTGGGTTTAGGTGGCGGTGCGGATTCGAAGGGCATTCCTGCGAATGCCGGGGGGGCCTCCTCTTCAACCCTCACCCTTCCTCCGAATTCTTCAAACACCCGCACATACTTCTCCATCTCCTCCTTGGGTATTCCCTTCTTAACGACGATAGGAACCCTCTGAAGCAGGCTCTCGGCTTTCTCCGGAGTAAGGTTAAATCTTTTTTGAAGCCCCTGGAGCAAAAGGGTCTCTTCTTCTGCTCCGGCCACTTTCAACCCTAAAAAGACCACCTTGTAAAGCCCCATCCATCCACCTCCCGTTCAGGACCATACCGTTTTATGATAGTTACCACATTCAACTTCAAACTACAAGAATTATTTAGTTAAAGATACGAATAGCACGAATGAATCGGAACGACTGTCGTACCGACACAGCAAATAACACGCTTGCGCGCCGAAGCGTTATAGCGCACACACACGAATGGGTGTTATTCGTGTAATTCGTTATCATTCGTTTAATTCGTTAATTAAAAATTGCAAAACCTTTCTAAATTTGAGATAATCTTTCCGGTCAATCTTCAGGCTTCCACTTTCAACCGTTGAGGAGGATTCAATGAAAACGAGAATGACTGAACTCTTGGGTATCAAACATCCTATCATGCTCGCTGCAATGGCTTTCATCAGCTTGCCAAAACTGGTAGCCGCTGTCTCGAATGCCGGTGGCATTGGTATGTTGAACTCGGTTGTCTATACGCCGGACCAAATGAAAGATGTCATCAGGCAGGTGAAGTCCCTGACGGATAAACCCTTCGGAATCAATGCCACCCTGATCATGCCCAATGCCAGAGAAAATCTGGAAGTGGCTCTTGCAGAAAAAGTTCCCATTATCAATTTTGCTCTGGGAAAAGGGGACTGGATCATTAAGGCGGTCCATCAGTATGGCGGCAGGGTTCTGGCAACAGTGGCCATAGAGAAACATGCCCGCCGGGCAGAAGCGGACGGAGCGGATGCTCTTGTGGTGACAGGCCATGAGGCTGCAGCCCACGGAGCAGAAGTCGGCTCTTTGGTATTGGTCCCTTTGATCGCCAGCCAAACTAAGCTTCCAATCATTGCAGCCGGAGGCTTTTGTGATGGCAGAGGATTGGCAGCGGCTCTGGTTCTGGGAGCGGATGGCATTTCGATGGGAACACGGTTCATGCTGACGCAGGAATGTGATATGCATCAAAAGACAAAAGATCTTTCACTTAAAACCACGGCTGAAGATACGATCTGTTCCGAAAAGATTGACGGTTTACCCGGGAGATGGCTCAAGAATCAGGCAGCGATCAAGATGGCAACATCGAGACCGTCACCCTTCGCGGCGTTCTCCAGCGCCCTGCGTATCAAACGCATGATCAATGTTCCCCTTTATAAGCTGTTGTTGGGGGGTCTTAAACAGCGGGGGGTTCAGGATCTGGCCCGCCAGGCGGTGGGCCTTAAGGGGCTGAGGGTCGCTATTGAAAATGGCGACTTAGAGACGGGAGTCCTGCCCATTGGCCAAGCCATCGGTTTGATGAAAGATATACCAACCTGTCAAGAACTGCTTGATCGAATCGTTGCCGAAGCCCAGGACATCGTGGAGGCGGTGAGGAAAAAAAATATTTCTTAAATACTCCACTGAGATTTCAGCGTTCTATCCTCCATTAGTCTTATAGTCATTGACGATTCGACGAATGGACTATTCGACTATGCGACTTATGAGGCCAACTCCAAATTTAAATTAGGAACGACAAGATGATTCGACGTAATTTAGAACATCCTGAGGTGAAAATGACCCGGTACCTGGCCCATGGGGGTGGTATCGCACATATGATTCTGACGACCCAATGCCTGGAAACCCTGATGTTCCTTGCCCACGCCTCCGTCCCTCCTGGCAATAAACTTCTTGGTCATGTAGATCCCATGGAAGAGATCTATATCATCCAGAAAGGTCGAGGGCAAATGCAGGTGGGCGAGGAGATATGTGAAGTAAGATCAGGAGATTCGATTCATATCCCCATTGGCCAATTTCATGAACTGACCAATACAGGAGATGAGGAAATGACCCTGCTCGTGGTGGCCGGCCTGATCCCATCCGTCGATGGTATCTAACTTGACTTCTTCGCCACCGGAGATTGCTCTTTTTTAAAAGCCTCTAATTCATCCAGAAATCCCCATTTTTCTAACAACCAAGGAATCCGCTGCGTGTCATTCATTCTCTTGAATAGAGCCCTTTCAGAAGGATCGAGCGTTGACTCGATTTGGCGAAGGCCATCTTCGTCGGAGGAAAAGGCCCGGGCAACCTCATGTGCAATCAGTCCGATATTTGCTTTTCGATTGTTTTGGAAGGAATTTTGAATTAATACGACCCGGATGGCAAACCCTCTTTTTGAAGCCCCTTGCCCTTGGGCCCCTGTTGGCTGAATTGGACTTCCTGCTTTGACGCCTTCTCCCTGAACCAAACCGAGGATGGCGGAAGAGATAGGAATCGTCAGGGACGTGGAGAAGATCTCTTTTGGAATTTCATAAAATAATAGAAGGTTGCGGGAGAAAATCCCTCCAAATGATGAGCCGTAAAGTCTATTTAAAGACTCCAGCAAACAGGATCCAACCTCATTTGAAAGGACGATTGACAGATCGATGATCTGAGCGATCATATTCTGTTTTTGCAGTTCATCCTTGGCTTTCTTCTCTTCAGCCGCCTGTTTGGCATAACGCAGGCAGTCCCGGACATCCTCACAGGTCCGGCATTCGGGTTTTGCATCGGTCCTGGTCATCCCGTCTTTAAGGGTGACCTCTTGAATTGATCCAAAACAGTCTTTTCTTTCCACGGAATCTGTCCTTTCTGCCAAAATGATTTTTTCTTTTAACCGGTCATCCCGGTTAATCCTTCTTATGCCTCAACACCCAGAGGAGGCCGATGATGATCAAAAGCACGGGCAAAAAATAGACCTTGACCAGGCCGGGTACCGAAATATGGATCGAGTAATACTTCCCGCCCAGAATCAATATCCCGATGACCGCTGTCACCCATGCGGCAACGGACTTCTGGTTTCGAAAAAGGCCCCCTACTCCAAGCGCGATGACGACCCAGGGCCATCCTTCTCTTAACCCATACCCTGTTCCCATCCGATCCAGGAAGATCAGAACCCCTATCACGATCAGAGCCAATCCCAATCCCATCCCTTTTCTCCTTTCTCCTCATTTGATGACAAAACGGTCCCGAACCTGTCCCTCCAGGTCTACAACTTCTCCTTCTATCCAGTCGGTCTGGATGGAAACCCAGACATAATGAAAATACCCTCCCCTCTCTTTAAAGGGATGGAGAGGAGCCCCTCCACCGCCTGAAATAATATAAACGATACCGTCCTTCTCTCGCCGATCATACCGGTGATCGTCTCCTGCAAAGACAGCATTCACCTTCGCCTTCACAAAGAACTGATGGAGTTGATCTCGATCAGAGGGATATTTATCCATCGTGCTTCCCCTTTTAAAGCTATCCGCAGGAAGAAATAAAGGGCGATGAAGAAAGGCCAGTTTAAAAGTGAAGTCCGATGATTCCATAATCTCTTTGAGCCAATGCCGCTGATCATCTGAAATCCTCCCCTTCCCATTTTCTGAATCCAGGATGATGAAAAATCCTTGCCCTACATGGAAAGAATAGTAAGCTTTTCCTTCCGGGAGAACGAACTGTTTGTTATACATCTCCTCTCCCCGGGGAGTTATTCCCACATCATGGTTCCCGGCGACAGGGAAGAAGGGGACAGTGATCGGTCTTGAGAGATGAAAAAATTGCTGCCACTCTTTTTCAGTAGGCCGGTTAACCATGTCTCCCAGGTGGATGATAAAATCAGGTTTCCGTTCAAGGATTCTCGCAAGCAGCTGGGGATAAACCTTTTCTCCATCCCGGCTATCCCCGATCACAGCAAATTGAACAGGAGGAACCGAGGATTGGACACGCTCAATATTTTTAGAGACTTCCCTGATGGACCCAGCATAGGAATCAAAAGCAAAGCAAAGGAACAAACAGGGGAGGATCAGTCCAAATCTTAATCTTTTTTCCTTGAAATAATTTCTTAAATTTTTCATAATATCCCTTAACGAAGATATATATTTTCAATACATCATCTCCGGAAAAAAGGCAATTGGTCTCTATGCTTCATAAAAGGAGTGTTTATGGATTCCAAATTAGTCAAACAGTTTATTACGTTTATGGTTCTCCTCTTTGGATGGACAATCGTCTTTCTGCTGGCAGGACCCAAATAATTTTATTGAAACATCACCCCTTCCGATGATAAGTATTGAGGCATCAACCTTGCGCTCAAGCGGGGCAACTCGATGAAGGGGATTTCATTCTCTAAAAGGAGGTTTCTATGTTCAGAAAAGGACTCTTTTTGGTTTTGGCAATTTCTCTCCTCTCTTTACTTTTCTACTTCTCTTCTGCCCATTCCCAGAAGGGAATGATCTCAAAGGAAGAGGCATCCTGTTACCAATGTCACGAAGAGATCAAATCGCTTAAGGTAGGAAATAAGCATGGACCTCTCTCCTGTGCAAAATGTCACAGCAAACTGTCAGAACACCTCAAGGATCCGGAGAAACTTCCGGAAACAAATCTCGAGCTTTCTCTCTGTGGGCAATGCCACGCTTCTCAATATGAAACCTACATCTCTGTCAATCTGAAGTCGAAGGCTAAGGTCGAGAAGGCCACGACCACAAGCCGGTCCCCTACCTTCGATAAGCTGATGACACCGCATGGTTTCACCAAAGAGCATGACGAGCCCCGATCTCATATTTTCATGCTCACTGACCATTACCTGGTAGACCGGGCTTATGGCGGAAGGTTTCAGCTAAAAAGCTGGAGGGACATTACCAAAACAGGGAAACTCTGGGATGTCCTTTATGATACAGGAAAAGATCTCCCCCAGACAGCCAAGGCCGCCAATACAGTCTGCATGGCCTGCAAGACCACGGATACCATTCTGAAGTGGCCTTATATGGGCGATCCTCATCCGGCAACGGATTTAAAAAGGGCTGGAAATCCCGGAGCAATTGACATGGGGAAGAAATACCTTAAAAACCCGATGGGATGCATCCACTGCCATGATCCACATGCAACTAAACCGAGGGTGGTCAGGGATGCCCTGATCGAGGCGGTGGTGGACCGCAAAGAAGGGACCTATCCTTACAACAAAGATAAGAGTAGAGAGATTACCATCACCAAAGTCGAATTCCAGCGGGATGGCAAACCTTTCAGGGCCATTGGACTCCTCAGCAGGATGGATTCCAATCTCCTCTGCGCCCAGTGTCATGTGGAATATAATTGCAACCCCGGATTTGACCCAAAGACAGGCGTGGCCATCGGAATGGAAGACCGGAGGATAAATTATTTCCCATGGAGCAATGTCCTCGATCTTCAGAAAAAATATACGGAAATTGGATTCAAGGATTTCAGACACGCCGTCACAGGCGCTCCCTTGACGAAACTTCAACACCCTGAGACGGAGACTTTCTGGGGAAGCAAGCACGAGAAGGCGGGTATCGAATGCAAGGATTGCCACATGCCGAAGATGAAGGATAAGAAAGGGAAAGCCTTCACCTATCATGGACAACGGAGTGCAAGGTATATGTTCAAAGACACTTGCGTACGGTGTCACACCTACTGGTCTCAAGAGGATGCCGAATATCAGGTCGATGCTATCCAGAATTACATTCGTGGAAAGATGAGAAAAGCCGAATACTGGTTAGGACAATTGATCGAAACCTATGCCCGGGCAAAAGATCTGGGAGTAAGCGAAGAAAAACTGAAAGAGGTTTGGTCATACCATGACAAGGCTCACATCCTATGGGAATGGTGGACCGCTGAAAACAGCGATGGATTCCACAACCCCCAGATGGCAAGAGAATCTCTGGCCCAATCCATCAATGCCTCACAAGATGGGATTAAGTTTTTAGAAAAGGCGATTGAAGAAAAAAGGAAGTAAGGCAGTGACCAGTGATCAGTTATCAGTCAAAAGTAAAAAAAACAAGAAACCGAAGATTTGAGAATAATCAACAGATATGGTAAAAAATTGACAAAATATTCTTCGGACATGGTAACCGGACACGGTCACGATTTTTATAAGCCCACGTAGCTCAGTGGTAGAGCTGCTGATTTGTAATCAGCGGGTCGGCGGTTCAAATCCGTCCGTGGGCTCCATCATTCCCCTTCCTTCTTCTGCTATATGTTCAGCAGTTCAAATCACCTCCCAATCACCTGCTCTGGGAAACCTGACTCAAAAATTGCGTCAAACAGTATAGTCTTGATTTGGAATTTATGTTGCCAGACTTAACTGGCATAATCCAAAGCTGCATGGATATCTTCCCTGGTTAATTCTGGATAACCAGAAAGAATTTCGTCCCAAGACTCCCCTTCATCCACCCTCCTATCCTTTTCATTCCAAATTAATTTTATTTCTTTTTACACAGAAGATTTTACATTACCTCCTCAACGCAACCGGAGAGATGACATACGATCGTATCCGAACCCCCTTCGCTCAGATACTGAGAACAGGGGATACAGGAAAGGTCAAAAAAAACCTTGACTTTTTAATTTGAATCGATTATATGCTTTATATCTTATAACCAACCCAATAGGAGGTAACTTAACATGGCTAAATTATTAACCTATTTTCTCTGTTTCTCTTTCCTCCTCATGACAAGCCATACCCCCTGGATCATCGCGGAAGCGAAGGAAAATGCTTCCCCGGTGGGAGAAATGGTTTCAAAGGGAACGGTCAAATTCGAAGTCAGGGAGAATGTCTGGAGACCTGTAGAATCCACCCATTTCCCCATCTTTAAAGGGACCAAAATAAAGACCGAAAATGGCCA
>VGRY01000028.1 GCA_016875195.1 Deltaproteobacteria bacterium | reverse complement strand
TTGTGGCTAAGGAGATTATTCGGGCAAAGGAACAAAAAGACGGTCCCATTTTCGAGAATGTTTTAGAGGGAAGTAAGGTGGATACATTTTCCTTTCCCTCGCCTAGGTTCTATGAACTGGATGGAGGCCGTTACTTTGGTACGGCTGTATTCATGGTGGTGCAGGATCCCGAGACAGGTGATATCAATCTTGGTACCTACCGGATGGGCATTCTCGACGACAAAACTGTGGGCGTTCAGATCCTCAAAGGGAAAAAAGGCGATCGCATCATGAAGAAGTACGGAAAGGCGGGCAAGAAGATGCCTGCCTGTGCCATTATAGGCGGTGATCCTCTCCATATCTTTGCAAGCGCTGCCACGGTTAAAGCCAAGAGTGGATACGATGTAGTCAGCTCATTACGCGGAGAACCCGTTGAAATAGTCAAGGGACAGCTGACCGGTCTTCCCATTCCTGCGGCTGCCGAGATCGTCCTCGAAGGGGAAATTGATCCTCAGAATCTAAGGAATGAGGGGCCTTTCGGGGAATATACAGGGTACTACACCGAAGAGCTGATCAAACCGATTCCCAAGCCAGCCCTTGAAGTGAAACGCATTTACCATAGAAATAACCCTATCCTCTGGGAGACGAGTGTGGGCAGACCGGTTGGAGACCAGCATATCCTCTATTCCTTTACACGCAACGCAAGTTTGTGGAGTGACCTGGTCAAGATGGAGATCCCGGGGATCAAATCGGTCTATACTCTACCGGAAGCTTCTGGGCGCTTCATTGTGGTGGTCTCCGTAGAACAGATGTATCCGGGTCACGCCGATCAGGTGGGAGCAGCGGTCATCGCAAGCAATACAGGAATGTATGGAATTAAGATGGTCATCATCGTCGATGATGATATCGATGCTGACGATCTTCCGAGAGTGTGGTGGGCACTTGGCACGCGATACAATCCTGCCCGTGGAACCCAGATGATCAATCGAGGCAGATCGACCCCGCTCGACCCATCATTAGGGCCAGAAGACAATAAGTTTATCACCTCGCGGATCATCATGGATGCAACCATCCCCTTCGAATGGAAGGTAAAACCCACCGAGATCAAGCTCTCCGAGAACATGCTGGTAAAAGTAAAATCCCGGTGGAAAGAATACGGTTTGGAAGAATAACTTATCTCTAACCAGAAGAAAAAGGAGGAGCCTGTTATGTGGAATTATAAGGACTTTATCTTTGGGGAACTCCCATGCATCGTCACCTTTGTCAGCGTCGAAGTGGAGGGAAAACAAAATATCATGACTGCTTCAGGGATGTTTGTTTCAGATTCGCCTCCCCTGATTGCAGTCAGTATCTCTAAAAAGAGTATAACACATCGTCTGGTTGCTACGGCGAAAGAGTTCGCGGTCAATATCGCATCCACCGACCAGGTCCCTCTTGCAGAAAAGTTGGGGGGGACGCATGGCGGAACCATAGATAAATTTAAAAAATTCGGAATTTCAACGGAGCCTGCATCAAAGATAAAGTCCTCGCTGATCAAGGACTGTTTTGCCAATCTCGAATGTAAATTAGTCAATTCTATGGCAGAAGGTGATTACATCCTCTATGTAGGAAAAGTGGTGGCCCATAAAGTCAGACGTAAGTTGAAACCTCTGATCTGGTTTGAAAAGAAGTATTATCAGCTGGGGAAGAAGCTCTCTTAGAAAAAAATGAATCGTGGGGGTTTAATGGATTAAAGGAGATACCTATGGCATTTGAAAAAGATCTTGAAAAGGCAAAAGAAAAAGCAAAAAAGATAAAACTGTTTGCTCATGATGTCCACGGAGTTCTCACTCAAAACACTTTCCTCTGCGATATCGAAGGAAGGCGAAAATACGGCTTCTGGCATATGGACGGGTTTGGCGACCTCTCTCTCACAGCAAATGGAATCCAGATCGCCTTTCTCGATTCGACCTCGATCGATGAAGAGGGATTGTTTCGAGCCAAAGAGCTGAAGTTGGATAAATTCTACTATCGCATCAAAGATAAGAAAGCCAAAATTGAAGAGCTAAAGAAGGAGTTAAACATTGGTGCTGAAAACGTCGGTTACATTGGTTGTGAAGTGACCGATATTGAGCCCATGAAACAGGCAGGGTTTGCTGTGGCAACAGCCGATGCGATTGATGAAGTCAAAGAGGTTGCTGATTACATCACAAATGCTCAGGGCGGGAGAGGAGCCATCCGCGAAGTCTGCGAATTTATCCTCAGATCCATGGGGCAGTGGGAAGCATGGGTCGAAAAAGTAACCAAGATGGGATACAAGTAAAAGCTGAAATTTCAAAATCCAAATGCCAAAATTCAAATCAATGTCAAATTTCAAAAAATAAATTGAAAATTTGAACTTTTGATTTGATTTGATATTTGAACTTTGTCATTTGACATTCCAGCAGGAGGTCAATCATAAGATGAGCAAGGAAACAGCTGTTGAAAAAGCTAAGAAAGTGAAATTTGTTATTCTCGATATTCATGGAATCTTGACTGACAACACCCTCTACTATACCGATGACGGGAAAAAGTCAGAATGCTTTTCACTCAAGGATCGTTTGGGGTGTATCGCTCTTCAGAAGGGAGGCATTGATGTTGCATTTTTAACGAGTAAGATATCGAGGGCGGATGAACAGGTCGGCCAGATTTATGGGGTCCCTCCTGAAAAGCTCTGGGGAACTTCCGCCAAGATCGGTAAACTTGACGAGTTTGAGAAAGTCTCCGGGCTGAAAGATGAGGATTTCTGTTATGTGGGAGATGAGATGATTGACCTGGGCGTCATGAAAAGGGTGGGATTCTCAGCGGCGCCGTCCGATGGGGCGGTCGAAGCTAAAGAAGTGGCCGATTATATCACACGTGTCGGAGGTGGTAAGGGAGTCGTCCGAGAAGTCGCTGAGTTCATCCTTAAAGCCCAGAACAAATGGGAAACTGTCATTCAAACGATGTCTGAAGAAAAGTGAAGATTAAGATAAAGGAGGTAAGACTGAATGGCCTATAAATTTTATAAAGACAACCGCCAATTCATCAAAGCACTTGAAGCCAACAACGATCTTGTCACCATCGCGCAGGAGGTCGATTGGGACCTTGAGATGGGCGCTATTGTGAGGAGGGTCTGCGAGAAAAAATCGGCTTCCCCTTATTTCAAAAAGATCAAAGATTATCCTGGATTTGAAGCCCTGGGAGCCCCTTTGGCCACCTATAAGAGGTTGGCCATTGCCATGGGAATGAAACCCGACGCCTCCGTACCGGAGATCTCGGACGAATATGTAAAAAGGACAACGAGTGAGCCTGTCAAACCAGCCATCCTAGATAAAAAGAAAGCCCCATGCAAAGAGAATGTCTGGGTGGGAAAGGATGCGGATCTATTCAAACTCCCCGGCCCGATGGTCCATGATGGCGACGGCGGAAGGTATCTCGCAACCTGGCACTTCGTCATCTCAAGAGATCCTGAAACCCAAGCAATCAATTGGGGCATGTATCGCCAGATGGTTTTCGACGAAAAGACCATGGTCGGCCCGGTGCTTCCCTTCTCGGATATGGGGAAGATGTTTTATGGTAAGTATGTTCCAAAAAACAGACCCATGCCCTTTGCCACGGTGATCGGCTGCGATCCTCTCTCTGGCGTGGCTGCATGTGCGCCCTCACCCATTCCTGAAGATGAATTCACCGGCATGTTGATGGGCACTCCTGTGGAACTGGTAAAGTGTGAAACCAACGATCTCTATGTGCCGGCCCACGCTGAAATCATTATTGAGGGTGAAGTGATCCCAGGTATCCAGATTGACGAAGCCCCGTTTGGCGAATATACAGGTTACCGGACCTCACCAAGAGAACCCAGAACCGTTTACCGAATCAGCGCCATTACCTTCAGGAATAATCCCATTATCACGGTCTCCAACATGGGAGTTCCCACTGACGAGGGCCAGCTCCTCCGCTCCTTCTCGCTCGGCCTTGAGATGAGAAAGCTTCTCGAGAGCCAGGGCATTCCCATCACCGGCGTCTATATGCTTCCTGAGTCAACCCATCACCTCGTGGTCGTGGGTGTGCGACCTGCTTATAGCGGAATCGCCAGTCAGATTGCCAATCTGGTCTTCGGAAGCAAATTGAGCCCGTGGTTCAGCATGGTGGTGGTGGTTGACAATGATACCGATATTTATAACAAAGATGAAGTCATCCATGCCCTTTGCACCAAGTGCCATCCTATTCGAGGGATTCGTAAATATGAACAAGCTCCTGGAACCCCTCTCTATCCATTTGCCGATCCGGACGAACGAAAATGGAGCCGCGGGTCCCAGGTGCTGTTCGACTGCACCTTCCCTCTCGATTGGCCTAAATCGGACCTTCCTATTAAAGTATCTTTTAACAATGTCTACCCCAAAGAAATTCAGGAAAAAGTTCTTAAAAACTGGAAATCCTATGGATTCAAAGATTGAGGAGGAAATACATGGCACAAAAAGAGTATGATACATTCATCTTGACGGATCTCTCAAAGGTTCCAGAGGATCAGGAAATGGAACTCATTGTCCGTGAGCTCACCCCGGACGATCGAAGATACAAATACCGCAGCGCTTATGCCCTTGCCAAGGTTTCGAAGTCTGAATCGAAATATCCGGATCGCCTCTGGGTCCGCCTTGGAAGAGGCCAGCTTCAGGAAAAACCCTGGTCCATCAAAATCATAAAAGAAGTGAATAAATTTGCTTAAACCGTCCATGAGATTACCTATGGCGACCACAGGGATTAAAAGCTTCATCCAAACGCTGAAGGCTCAGGGAGACTTGATTTCAATCGTTACTCCTCTCGACCCAAAATACGAAATCTCGGCGCTCCTATCTGAGCTTGGGAAAAAGGAAGCCCCTGCCATTCTATTCGAAAAAGTGAAGGGCCATCGTTTACCGGTCTTGGGAAATCTCCTTGGAACGAGGGGACGCCTCAGCCTTGCCCTGGGAATTGAACCTGAGAAACTTTTCGATGAATTTCCAAAAAAAATAGAGAAGCGATTGCCTCCTGTTTTGGTAAACGATGCTTCGGCCAAAGAGGTAATCAAGAAAGGGAGGGGAATGGATCTGACAAAGATTCTCCCTGCCCTGACCCACTACGCCAAAGATTCCGGACCCTACATTACCTCTGGCTTTTCTTCAGCCAGAGATCCCGAGACAGGTGTGATCGGAAGAGGTCTTCACAGGATGGAAGTAAGGGGAAAAGATCGGCTTGGCATTTCACTCCTCAATCCTCCCCTTGCGGAAATTTATGGGAAATATAAAAGAAAACGTCAGAAGATGGAAATCGCAACCGTCATCGGACTCGACCCTCTTATCTTCATCGCCGCTATCCTCAAAGCGCCCGTAGGATTGGATAAACTTTCCATTGCCGGAGGCATCAGAGGTAAAGCTATCCCTATGGTGAGGGCTGAAAATGTTGACCTTGAAATTCCTGCCTTCGCAGAGGTTTTGATTGAAGGTGTGATCGATCCCAGGGGCAAAGAAGAGGATGGAGTTCTGGGTGAATCAAGTGGTTATTATATGGGCTTTTCAAAAAGCCCTGCCATCCAGGTCAAAGCAATCACTCTTAGAGAAAATGCCATCTACCATTCCATTGTTCCCTGGAGCCTCGAGGTGGACAACCTCCTCTACCTGGTTCATGGCCTTGACTTTATCCCGAAGATGAAGAGGGAAATCCCTTCCATCAGAGAGATTCGCCTTATTCCTGGAACATTTGGATCGCACGCTGTGATGAGCCTTGATACCGAGAATAGAGGCGAAATTAGAAGGGCTTTATCGCTTGCCCTCTCTTTCACCAATATTAAAAAAGTGATTGGTGTCAACACCGACATCAACCTGCAGGACGACCAGGAATTGGAATGGACTCTTGCAACCCGATTCCAGGCAGATCGTGACCTGATCGTCATGACCAACATGAGGGGACAACCCATTGATCCCTCTTCGGGCGATGGATTCCTTACGGCCAAGATGGGATTGGATGCTACAAAACCCATGCTTGAAGGATTTGAAAAGGTGGGGGTCCCTGAAGAGGTGAGAAAAAGAATCACTCCTGTCCTTCAGAAGTATGTCAAAGGGAGATGAGATGAAGAGAATCATTGTTGGAATCTCCGGCGCCACTGGGGCTATCTATGGCATAAGGCTTTTAGAGGTTCTCTCCAAATCGGATGTGGAGACCCATCTCGTCATTACAGAGGCCGGTGAAAAAACCATCCTCATGGAAACCGACTGGAAGGTTGAAGAGGTTAAAGCTCTGGCTAAGATCGTCTACGACATTAAAGACGTGGGTGCGGATATTGCCAGCGGTTCTTTCCGGGTAGACGGGATGGTGGTGATGCCCTGTTCCATCAAGAGCCTTTCAGCCATTGCCAACTCTTTTAACCTGAACCTCCTCATTCGGGCAGCGGATGTAACAGTTAAGGAAAGAAGGAAACTGATTCTTGCCGTCCGTGAAACGCCTCTGCACAAAGGCCACCTTAACCTGATGATGAACCTGGCTGACCTCGGCGTGATCATTCTACCACCCATTCCAGCCTTCTACTTTCATCCGAAGTCCATGGATGACCTGATTAATCATACCGTCGGGAAGGTCCTTGATCTATTCCATATCGAGCATGATCTCTTTGCCCGTTGGGGTAGCACAAAGGTCAAAAATAATCTCCGAAAGAAAGGATTGAACCATTAAGATTCAGGGGAAAATTGTCGAAGGACTCAGGGAGGCAGGCCATTTCACTCAGATCCCGTGGGTCAGAAAGCAATTCATCTCAAAACTCTCCATCGATCCCTATCCTGGGACATTAAACTTGGAAATTATTGATCCTGAGTCACTCCAGATTTTTAAAACCCTTAAGGCAAAAACAGGAGTTGAAATCACTCCAGAAGACCCCTCTTTTTGCAGTGCCATGTGCTACCCAGTCCTCATCAATGCTCAGATAAAAGGGGCCATCGTTTTTCCATTGATAGAAGGCTACCCTGAAAATAAAATGGAGCTGATCTCACATCAAAATATTAAAGAAACCCTTGCTATTAAAGCAGGAGATGATTTGGAAGTAGAAATTTGATACAATCGGTGTGCTTGTTTTAAATACGATTTATTTTATAAAACAATTCGAATAACTTTCCTTAAACCTACAAGATCTAAATTAGATCCCACAATATAGGATTTTATCGCTTTTTACTTGGCCAACTTTGAATACGAACCAGTTCACTTCATTTTATTCCAATACCGCTACAATAAACTTCATTTAAACAACTTAAAAATGATGTAAAAACATTTTGTCAATTTTGACAAAATGGTACTCTTAACACCCAGAATGTTCGAACAAAGCCCATCCCTTAAAGAATTAATAATCATTAAAAATCCAAAGGTTACTTATGAATATTGACGTAACCGCCCTTTGGCACCTGTTATGCAATAAAAATATGAAAACTATGAAGATGAACGATTACATCATTTGTCTCAAACGAGTGTTCAAGCGCTTACCTATATCCATTGTGATCATCCTTATTGCCACCCCATGCCTCAGTCAAGCACTCCGCGAATCCTCTGATCAAGTTTGGAGAGTTGGTGATCAACGGTGGACGGTTCAAGAAGAAATTCAATTCGGGAAATGGGTCAATGAAAATATCCAGGAAGATTTTTTTATTCGTTACAATATACCGACCGATTGCGCGGATGTCCCTTACGCCATCAGATGGATTTATGCTCGGATCAACCATCTTCCCGCTGCGGCTACAACAAAAGACGGAAAGCTGATAGGTCACTGGTCTAAAAACTGGAAGGTTCTGCCAACCCATACGGAATGGTCCCAGGACAAACGTTTTCGTGCTGCCCTTTTCTATCTCATTTCAGAGACCTGGACAGGGACCCTTCCTAAGGACACCTATCCAGTCCGCATCTCACCCGACTCCATCACGCCGGGAACGCTCCTGGTGATGGCTAAATCTCATGTTGCGATCATCGGCTATGTCTGTCTTGACGGAAGCCAGGCCCATCCGGTTCAGACCTGGGAGTCTGTCCTTCCGGTAAAGGTTCGAAAATTGAGTTTAAGGGATTTTTTCTCCCCCAAACCAGAACGAACCCATCCTTTAGGATTGGTGAAGTTTCGATGGCCGATTTTCGAAAATGGAGAATGGAAATATCTCTCCATCAAACAGCATCCCTTCTACTCTGAAGAACAATATACCCCTGCTTTTTATAAAAAGCATGCAGACTTTATAGAGGCTGTGGCCAAGAGAATTGATCCAACAGAATATCACCCTATGGAAAAGATGGTGAAGGTAATGGAAAAAATTACGCGTCTCCTTAAGGAGAGAGCCTCCGCTGTTCTGGCTGGATATCAGCAATGTGCCAAGGAAGGATGTGCAGCAGGTTCAACTCTATGGGAGATTCACAATACCCTTAACCGCGATGAGATGATCATTCTCTTGATGGATCATCTCTCCCGTATCATTGAGTCGACCCATCTTAATAAAGAAATGGTAAAAGAGATGATGGAGTCGGTGGTGATTCAAATCGCTGAAAACCGCTCAGTTACATTTTATGATGTCTATCGGAACTGTTCCTGGTTTTCTCCTCATCCAAAAGATTCCATCGAAGCCCGCTGGGGATTGAAAAAGTGTGAGATGATCCGTACACAGATTCAAACCGCCCGAGACTGCATTGCTTTTTTTGAAAAAACTTATAGGAAAAGAGACTCCCAATACACGGACTTTGGAATCCGACAACAGCAGGAGATCCTTCGGAGACTCAACGAGGAGTTAATGAGGTCCGATTGTCATCTCACCGCCTCTGTAAATTATTAGAACCTAAATTGAGCGATTTTTTACCCTTTACAAGGGGGGCGGGGAGGCCGAAAAACCCTTTTAGAGCGATTACCTTTGATAGATTCAATCAACAATGAGGCCGGTTCAATGACCACCCTTTTGGTGAAAGTTTAAGGTGAATTGCCCAAACTTATAACGCATCGCATTCTAAAAGGGTTGGAGGCGTCTCTGCCTCCCTTGTGAAATAGGGTGAATCGCTCAATTTAGGTAGAAGTTACCGGCTGGAGTGTTATAGCTTCAGTCCCGAAGCAAGTTCTTCGAGGGATTCACGGTCGAGGATCACGATTTTATTCCCCTGCACATCGATGACTCCCTTCCCTTTCATCTTCCCTAAGGTCCTGGAAAAGGTCTCGCTGATCGTTCCTAATTTCGATGCTAATTGCGTCTTGCTCAGATCGAGTTCAACCTCTTTCGGATTTTTTCCCTCCTTTGAGAGTTTTACCGAAAGATCTAGCAGATATTTTGCAATCCTGGATGAAACTTCTTTAAGGGAAAGCTCCTCAATCAGGGAAGCAAACCGCCTCAGGTAGTGCGAAAGAGAGACGATCATGTTGATACTGAGTTGAGGGTTCCTCTCGATCAACTGTATAAAATCCCTCTTGGGAATATAGAGGAGCTGGCTGTCGCTCAAGGATTCGGCAAAAGCAGGATAACTTCCTTCGAGAAAAAGCGCTGCTTCAGCAAATGCATCCGGCGCTGAGACCACATGAAGAATTTGCTCTTTACCCTCCGATGAAATTTTATAGAGTTTCACCTTGCCGGAGAGGATGACATAGAACCCTCTCGCCTCTTCACCCTCGGAAAAAAGAACTTCCTTTTTCACAACCTGCCTGAGCGTGGCAATGGCCCTCACCCTCTTCAGATCTTCATCTTTTAACCCTGCAAAAAGCGGGCATCTCTTTAAAAGGTTGGTCTCCATGTTGTTCAAATCTATAGGTTTTGAGCTCTTTTTGCAAGCAAAAAAGATAATGGGTAACCCCTTAACGTACAATTTATTAATAATTACAAATGGTTATGAACGGCCAAAAGGCAATAATTTTTAATTTCCCACACTTCCATAACGGGTTCAGTATATTGAATTGATACATGAATTATGTTAGTCTGAAACGAAATAAATCACAGGAGGACAATTTGAATTCCCTCTACAAAAACCTTCTTTTCTGGTCAATTATCATCATCATCATGATCCTCCTCTTTAACCTTTTCAGCAAACCGCGCCAGACGGTAATGGAAAGAAATTATTCTGATTTTATTAATGCCGTTGAGCAAAACCGTGTCCTCGAGGTTGAAACGAAAGGCAGGAGCATCATCTGGAAAGATTCAGAAGGAAAGAAGTTTAAAACCTATACACCCGAAGATCCCGAAATGATAAAAATCATCAGAGACAAGAAGATTGCCATCAATGCCAAAAAAGAAGATGAGTCCCCTCTCTGGCAAAACATCCTCATCTCCTGGTTTCCGATGATTATTCTTATTGGCGTATGGATCTTCTTCATGAGGCAGGTCCAGATCGGCGGCGGTAAAGCCCTCTCTTTTGGAAAAAGCAAGGCAAAAATTCTAACCAAAGAACAACACAAAGTGACCTTTGATAATGTGGCTGGAATCGAAGAGGCCAAGGATGAACTTGAGGAAATCATCGACTTTCTGAGAGACCCGAAGAAATTCACCAAATTGGGTGGAAGAATACCCAAGGGCGTTCTTCTCATTGGTGCTCCTGGAACAGGAAAAACGCTGCTGGCAAGAGCGATTGCAGGAGAAGCCGATGTTCCATTCTTCAGCATCAGTGGCTCAGATTTTGTTGAGATGTTCGTGGGCGTAGGCGCTTCCCGTGTCCGGGACCTTTTCCTCCAGGGAAAGAGAAATGCGCCCTGCATCATCTTTATTGATGAAATCGATGCCGTGGGGAGGCACCGGGGAGCCGGACTTGGGGGAGGTCACGATGAAAGGGAACAGACCCTCAACCAATTGCTCGTGGAAATGGATGGCTTTGAATCGAACGAGGGGGTCATCCTGATCGCTGCTACCAACCGACCCGATGTCCTTGATCCAGCCCTTCTCAGGCCAGGCCGGTTCGATCGCCAGGTCGTTGTGCCCGTTCCTGATGTGAAGGGAAGAGAAGAGATACTCAGTGTCCACATCAAAAGGGTACCCTTGGCAGACGATGTCGAGATGTCAGTCCTCGCCAGAGGCACTCCTGGATTTACCGGAGCTGATCTTGAGAATCTGGTTAACGAGGCTGCCCTTCTGGCTGCCCGTCTCGGAAAAGATCGGGTCGATATGTCCGACCTTGAGCAGGCAAAAGACAAGGTCTTGATGGGTGTGGAACGGAAATCGATGATCATTCCTCTTGAAGAGCGGAGAATCACCGCCTTTCACGAGGCAGGTCATACACTGGTTGCCAGGATGATTCCTGGAACAGACCCCATTCACAAGGTCACCATCATTCCAAGGGGACGGGCCCTTGGAATCACCCAGCAACTTCCCATTGATGAGAAGCATACCTATCCCAAGGATTACCTCCTCAACAACATTGCTGTCATGATGGGGGGAAGGGTGGCAGAAGAACTTGTCTTAGAACGTCAGACCACGGGTGCCGGCAACGACATCGAGCGATCCACAGAACTGGCCAGAAAGATGGTCTGTGAATGGGGGATGAGCGAAAAACTCGGTCCCATGGCCTTCGGTCAGAGAGAGGAGCAGATTTTCCTGGGAAGGGAAATCACTCAACACCGTGACTACAGCGAGGAGACTGCCCAATTGATCGATGCCGAAATCAGGTCAATCGTCACGAAGAGTTATGAAAAAGCAAAAGAGATTATCCAGGGGAATATGGATGTTCTTCACCGGCTGGCTAACACCCTCCTCGAAAAAGAGGTTCTCGACGGAAATCAGATCGATCGAATTATTAAGGGTGAAGCAATCTGATCCTGGACACATCGGGGTCCATCGCTACCCGTTCACATGTGAGAGGCACAAACCCTCAGGTATTCCGGTTGCATGGGGTAAGGTTATGGTGACGATGCCCGTTTCGGTTGCCGGTAACGGTTACGTACAAAGCATAAATGGACGACAACCGTAACCTTTTATTAACGATACGGGCCTCCTTACCGTTGCCAATAGACGAAACCTCTTTCTTCAAACAAAAAAATGAATTTGATTCGATGCCTCCATATCACCGACCTTAAAGAAGCCGTTCATCAAATTGAAAACGTAGGAGTTGACCCGACTGGCATCGAATTGATGAGGGGAAAAACCCTCCATTTCAACCTGAAGGTGGAAGGAATCGATCCCAGAACCGCCAACATCCTCAAACAGGAGATGCTCTCATTGGGTGGGGATGCAGCGATTGATGGCAGAGGGCTCGATTGCAGTGTCCAATCAACGGATGGTCTTCTGATGGGCAGTCAGAAACAGTTCGAAAAACTGATTCAAAAATTGGATGTCTATCCACATCTTCAGAAAGTCGCTCAGGCCTTAAAAGAAACTTTCCAGAATATGTTTAAAAATCATTTTACCCTCCGCTGTCGCCGACGAACATTCAACCTTGGTGAGAGAACACTTTTGATGGGAGTCCTCAATGTCACGCCCGATTCCTTTTCAGATGGCGGACGCTTTTTTGATAAAGACAAAGCCATTGCTCATGGCATCAAGATGGCTGAGGAGGGAGCGGATATCATCGATATCGGTGGAGAGTCGACCAGGCCTGGTTCAAAACCACTCGAACTGGAGGAAGAGCTTCACCGGGTTCTTCCTGTCATCGAAGTTCTTTCCAGAGAAACAGATATTCCTATCTCAATCGACAGCTATAAATCGGAAGTGGCCTCGAAGGCAATAGGGGCAGGGGCTCAAATAATAAACGACATCAGCGGGCTTCACTTTGATCCCGCACTTGCCAGCGTAGCAGCCAAAGAGCGGACACCCATTGTCTTGATGCATATTCGTGGGACGCCTGAGACCATGCAGAAGGATGTCCACTATGACTCCCTTTTTTCTGAAATCATCGCCTACCTTAGGGAGGGAATTGAGCGCGCCGAATCCGCAGGAGTCGATCCGGAGCAGATTGTCGTTGATCCTGGAATCGGGTTTGGGAAAACATTTCAGGATAATCTTCTTCTTATAAAACATCTTTCAGAATTCCGGATTCTTGGAAAACCAATCCTCCTTGGGACGTCCAGAAAAACTTTTATTGGAAAGATCCTTGGCACTGATCCGGATCACCGGCTTGAAGGAACCCTTTCAAGCATTGCCATCGGTGTGTTAAATGGCGCCCATATCATCAGATCTCATGATGTCCTTCAGGCAAAGAGGACGATTGCGGTTGCCGATGCCATACGGAGGGCAGAGGGATAGGCTATGGGTAGGCAAAATGGTAACAAATATTTTTTAAACAGGTGGGTTTTAAATTCGAAGCACGAAATCCGAAATTCGAACCAATCTCAAATGACCAAATTATAAATGTTCGAAACAAAAAAGTTCAAAACATTTGAATTTTGAACATTCGGATTTGTTTCGGATTTCGGTATTCGGATTTCGAAATTTTTAAACAACGAAGTCCGTTTTGGTTTCGGCTATGACTACTTATAAATTAAAAGTATACAAAGGTAGAACCTAATGACTCGTAAATTATTTGGAACAGATGGAATACGGGGGGTCGCCAATGTCGACCCGATGACCGGAGAGATGGCCATGCAGCTTGGCAGGGCCATTGCCCACCTTTTTAAGGAAGTGAAGGGACAGCACCGGATTGTGGTCGGAAAAGATACTCGCCTCTCTGGATATATGCTGGAGACCGCCCTTGCCTCTGGCATCTGCTCCATGGGAGCGGATGTCTGGCTCGTCGGTCCTCTTCCAACCCCGGGCATTGCCTTCATCACCACCAGCATGAGGGCCAATGCCGGTGTGGTCATCTCAGCCTCGCACAATCCTTTTTATGACAACGGGATAAAAATCTTCTCCCGTGATGGTTTCAAACTTCCCGATGAAATGGAACACCAGATTGAAGAGCTGATCCTTTCAAACCATCTCGACTCCCTCCGCCCCACGGCCAATGCCATTGGAAAAGCCCACCGCATTGATGATGCCATTGGAAGGTATGTTGTCTTTCTCAAAAATACCTTCCCCAATGACCTGACGCTTGAAGGACTTCGAATTGCCCTCGATTGTGCCAATGGAGCAGCTTACCGTGTCGCTCCCACTGTTTTTGAGGAATTGGGAGCAGAAGTGATACCCGCCGGAATCGAACCTGACGGAGAGAACATCAATGCCAAGTGCGGCTCTCTCCATCCTGAAGTGGTCACTCAACTCGTTCTCAAAGAGAAGGCGGATATCGGAATTGCTCTCGATGGAGACGGAGATCGGATCATCTTTGTAGACCGGTACGGGAAAGAGGTTGATGGAGATCATATTCTCGCCATCTGTGGTCTACAGATGTTGTCGGAAGACCGACTCAAGAAAAAGACGGTGGTCAGCACAGTGATGAGCAATATGGGATTAGACCGGGCCATCCGGAACGCGGGGGGCAAAGTGGTCAAGACCCAGGTAGGAGACCGCTATGTCGTCGAAGAGATGGTCCGCGGAAATTACAATCTCGGAGGAGAGCAGTCAGGCCATATCGTCTTTCTCGATTACAACACCACCTGTGATGGTATCCTCACAGCCCTTCAGCTCCTGGCCATCATGAAGAGAAAAGAAAGACCGCTGGACGAATTGGCTAAAGTGATGGAGCCTCTTCCTCAGCTTCTATACAATGTGGAGGTCAGAGAGAAGAAAAATCTCCTGGAGATTCCTGAAATCGAAAAAAGGATCAGAGAGATTGAGAAAGATCTTGAAAACTCCGGAAGGCTTCTGATCCGATATTCAGGGACAGAGCCTCTTTTACGGGTGATGGTGGAAGGTGAGGACGAGAAAAAGCTCCACCAGTACGCTCAGGAGTTGGTGGAACTGGTAAGGAAGTACATAGGATAAACATAGGCACTGTGGCACGGTGACACGGGGACACGGTGAAAATAATGACGCGGTGATAGCGAGATAACGAGACGCGGTGAGATTTTTTCTCCGAGTCTCCGAGTCTCCGTGTCTCCGGCTCTCCGCGTCAGAAGTACTCCGTGTCATTCTTTTAAAAGGGGAGGAACCATGACAAGACTCGGGGTCAATATCGATCATGTGGCGACTGTGAGACAGGCAAGAGGGGTGGCTTATCCGGATCCAATCGCAGCCGCATCCATGGTCGAATTGTCTGGAGCGGATGGCATCGTCTGCCACCTGAGAGAGGATCGACGCCATATTCAGGATCGAGACCTCCGGATTCTCAAGGAGATCGTTCAAACGCAGCTCAATCTTGAGATGGCCGCCACTGAGGAGATGGTCCGCATTGCCATCGCAACGAAACCCGACATCGTCACCCTGGTTCCTGAAAAAAGGGAGGAATTGACGACGGAAGGAGGACTCGACGTCGTTAAAAGCTTTCGTTCCCTCAATAAAGCAATCCAGCGACTCCATAAAGAAAATATTCCGGTCAGCCTTTTTGTCGATCCTGACAGGAACCAGATCAAAGCCTCTGAAGGGGTCGAAGCCGAAGCCATTGAGATTCATACCGGCCACTATTGTGAGGCAAAAACTTCCACCCAGGCTGACGATGAATTGAAAAGGATTTTCGATGCGATTGGTGAGGCGTCCCAGAGAAATCTCCGGATCGCCGCCGGCCATGGCCTCAACTACGTTAATGTGAGAAGGATTGCGGAGATCAAGGAGATTGAGGAGCTCAATATCGGCCACAGTATCATCGCCCGCGCTGTCCTGGTGGGACTGGACCGCGCCGTCCGAGAGATGATTGCACTGATTCGATGAATAGAAGTTGGGAGTTCGGAGTCAATCATTTAAGGCAGAGAACTCTAACAGAATGCTCCGAACTCCGAACTAAATTACTCCAAACTATTATGATCATTGGGACTGGCATCGACATTGTCAATATCGAGCGGATTGAAAGAGTGATGGGGCGCTGGGGAAATCACTTTCTTGGCCGGGTGTATACGGAGCGAGAAATCTCCTGGTGCCAGCGGAAGTCCCATTCCTCCGAATGTTTTGCCATTCGATTTGCAGCAAAGGAAGCCTTTCTTAAGGCAATCGGCACAGGGCTCCGAAATGGAATTCAATGGACGGATATCGAGGTGGAAAACGATCCCATAGGAAGACCCCTCCTCTCTTTACATCGAAGGGCAAAAGAGGTTGCTCATGCCCGTCGGATTGAGAGGACTTTTCTCACCCTTTCCCACGACCGACCCTTCGCCGTGGCGCACGTCCTATTAGAGGGGAAAGACGATGAAAATAGTGACCGCTGAACAGATGCAAGAGCTTGATCGTAAGGCCATCGAAACCTTTCGAATTCCAGGAATCCTTTTGATGGAGAATGCCGGAAGGGGAGCCACAGAAACCATCCTCGCCTCTTTTCCGGACCTACAGAAAAAGCGAGCGGTGATCATCGCCGGAAAAGGAAACAACGGAGGAGATGGGTTCGTGATCGCCAGGCACCTGATGAATCGGGGGATACCAGTCAAAGTCATTCTCCTCACCGACCCAAAATCGCTCAGGGGAGATGCTGAAACAAACCATTACATCCTCCATCGCATGAAGGGAGAGATCATCCCGGTTCCCTCTGCAAAGGATTATCAAAAGATAAAGAGGGACGTGGAAAAGGCGGACCTCCTGATCGACGCTATTTTCGGGACCGGCCTCGATGCCGAGGTCAGAGGCTATTACAGGGAGGTCATCGACCATCTCAATACACTCCATAAGCCCATCGTCGCTATTGATATTCCCTCCGGTTTGAATGCCAACACAGGGAAGCCACTCGGAGCTGCAATACGAGCGACCCTCACCATCACCTTCGGCCTGCCGAAAGTGGGACTTCTGGCCTCCCCGGGATCGGACTATGTCGGAACATTGAAAGTCATTGATATTGGCATCCCCAAAAATCTGGTAGAAGAGGAGAAGATTCAGTCCCATCTCATCGAGGAAGAAGACATCAGGCCGTTTCTTTCGTCGCCCAGACGACCGGACACCCACAAGGGAGATTATGGCCATCTGCTCGTCATCGCTGGCTCAGTGGGAAAGACTGGGGCAGCGGCCATGGTCTGTGATGCTGCCCTCAGAATGGGAGCAGGTCTGGTCACCCTCGCCATCCCGAAAAGCCTCAATCCCATTATGGAAATGAAATTGACCGAGGTGATGACCGAACCCCTTCCCGAAACCCCCAAGCAGACACTGAGCATGAGGGCCTTTAACTCCATCCTCCGGCTCTGTGAAAATAAGAAGGCCGTCGTCATCGGGCCTGGCCTCGGCACATTTAAAGAGACTCAATCCCTCATTCTTAAATTGATCAAAACCATCGGCCTTCCCATCATCATCGATGCCGATGGTCTCAATGCGCTGGCCACCCAACCCAAATCTCTCCCTGTGTCCAACCGGTCGCTTATCCTGACGCCCCACCCCGGAGAAATGGCACGATTAGTCCGCTCCACGGTAAAAGATGTCCAGGAGAATCGTATCGGGATCTGTAAAAATTTCTCTCAATCCAGCCATGCCTTTCTGGTACTCAAAGGATATCGTACCCTTATCGTCACACCCAAAGGAGAAGTTTACATTAATCCCACGGGTAATTCCGGGTTAGCGACCGGAGGAACGGGCGATGTGTTGAGCGGGATGATCGGCGGCCTGGTCTGTCAGGGGTTCGATATTCTGCCCTCCCTTCAGGCTGCCGTCTATCTCCACGGAGTGGCGGGCGATGAAGTAGCTCGTGAACTGGGTGAAAAATCTCTGGTGGCGACAGACCTCATCCGGAAGATCCCTGCCCTTCTGAAACGGTATGAGAACCGTTGACTCTCTCGAGAGATGGGTTTGCGTCCCATCCAGAAGTCTGTTAGGATTTGATGGATCCCGGCAGAGAGGCCAAATGGATTGAAGGGAATATCGCATTGAAGGGAAATGAAGTTGATTAAAGGAGCATAGGATGTTAGTCGAAATGAAGGTGAAGTTTTTAACCTTCGATTCCTCATCAAACGGGTTTGTCGTGCTTCTCATGGACCTGGCAAACAAGACAGGGCTTCCTATCTGGATTGGGCCGTTTGAAGCCAATGCCATCGCCATGAAATTAAAGAAGGTCGATGCTCATCGCCCCATGACCCACGATCTGATCCAGAGTGTCCTGAAAACCCTTGAATCTCAGGTGATGAAGATCGTGGTCAACGATCTGAAGGAAAGCACGTACTATGCGTTGATTCACCTTCAACGAAGGGGAGTGGAAATTGTTATTGATTCACGCCCGAGCGATGCCATTGCCATTGCTCTCGCCACGGATGCTCCTATTTTTGTCTCGGATGAAGTGATCGAAAAAGCGAGAACCATCGATTTTGAAAAAGAGGGAGACCAGTTAAAGGAATGGCTTGAAAACCTCAACCCCGATGACTTTAAATTTAAAGCTTAATGGGTGTAAATAAAATTCGAAATCCGAATATCGAAATCCGAAACAAATCCGAATTTTCAAAACTTAACCACCTTAAACTTTTATTTGGTTTTAACATTTGAATTTTGGCTCATTTGAGATTGTTTCGAATTTCGAATTTCGTGCTTCGAATTTAGATTCCAATTGAATGAATAAGGTGGTTTTTCTCTCCCCAAAACCCTCAGATACCATCCGCCTTGGAAAAATGATTGGACGTCTCCTCAATCGTGGGGATGTCGTAGCATTGATAGGCGAACTGGGAGCGGGAAAGACTCAACTGATCAAAGGGCTCGCACAGGGAGCCGGGGTGAGTAAATCCACCTATGTATCCAGCCCCTCTTTCACGCTGATCAATGAATACAAAGGGGAAATACCTTTTTATCATATCGATCTCTACCGGTTAGGGGAAGAGAAGGAGGCTGAGGGGTTAGGTCTGGAGGACTACTTTCAAGGCGAAGGAATCACAGCTGTCGAGTGGGCGGATCGAATTCCATCATTGCTACCGGAGGAACTTCTCAACATCCACATTTATTACACTGGTAAAAAGACCCGTTCAATAGAGATGGTTGCAAAGGGAGAGAAGTACAAAGACCTGATGACAAAGTTCGGAGTTCGGAGTCAGGAGTTCGGAGTAAAATACTGAATAAATTTTAGATTTAATTCTCCGAACTCCGAACTCATTACTCCGAACTAGTTTAAGGGGAGGTGGTTGAATGGCATTGGTGGTTCAAAAGTATGGGGGCACTTCTGTGGGCGACATTGATCGAATCAAAAATGTGGCTCACAGGGTTATCCGCACAAAGGAGGAAGGTCATCGGGTGGTAGTGGTTGTTTCGGCCATGTCCGGAGAAACAGACAAATTAATCCGGCTAGCCCAACAGGTCACACCAAACCCGGATGAAAGAGAGGTGGATGTTCTCATTTCCACAGGGGAACAGGTCACCATTGCCCTGCTTGCGATGACCCTTAAGGCGATGGGCTGTGATGCAAAATCATATCTTGGATTTCAGATCAAGATTGCGACAGACAGCGCCTTTGGCAAGGCCCGCATCACCGGGATCGAGTCCGAAAAAATGCTCGAAGACCTGAAAAACGGAAGGGTGGTGGTCGTGGCCGGTTTTCAGGGGGTGGACGAATCGGATAATATCACCACGCTGGGCCGGGGAGGTTCTGATACGACCGGCGTAGCTGTGGCCGCAGCCATCAAGGCGGATGTCTGCGAAATTTATACGGATGTCGACGGGGTCTATACGACCGATCCCAACATCTGCTCAAAGGCCCGGAAGCTTTCCAGAATCTCCTATGATGAAATGCTTGAAATGGCCAGTCTGGGAGCAAAGGTCCTTCAGATACGCTCGGTGGAATTTGCGAAAAAATACGATGTTCCCATTCATGTGAGGTCATCATTCAATGATAATCTCGGAACGATTGTCTGCAAGGAGGAGAGAGAGATGGAAAGGGTCGTTGTTTCAGGAGTGACCTATAATAAGAATGAGGCAAAGATTGAGATTATGGGCGTTCCGGATGTCCCCGGGGTGGCTGCTAAATTGTTCAAACCCATTGCCGACGCCAATATTGTGGTCGATATGATCATCCAGACCTCCAGCACGGAAAAGGGCTGTGCAGATCTGGCCTTCACTGTTCCCAAGACCGATTTCTCCAAGGCCCTTCAGATCGTGAAAGAGGGCGTCAAACAGATGGGGGGAAGAGAGGTCCTCTCCGATGAGAATATTGCCAAAGTATCGATCATTGGGGTTGGAATGAGGAGTCATTCCAATGTGGCTGCACAGATGTTTTCCGCCCTGGCTAAGGATGGCATCAACATCCAGATGATCTCCACCTCGGAGATCAAAATTTCCTGCGTCATCGACTCCAAATATACGGAACTGGCAGTTCGTGCTCTCCACGATGCCTTTGAACTGGACAAACCCTCGGTGACGGAAGAAAAATAATCAATGCATAATGATCAATTAGCCATTAACAGTTAGCAATGAAAAGATGAGTTGACCAACTTAGTACAAGAAATTTTTTCAAATTGATAATTGTTAATTTTGCATTGCTAATTTTGCAATGCTTTTTTGTGCGGCGAGGTTATTCTTTTGAGCAAACAATCCATCAAAATCTACGATACCACCTTGCGGGATGGTTCTCAGGCGGAAGATATTGCCTTTTCTCTGGAGGATAAGGTCAGGATTGCCCAAAAATTGGATGAACTGGGAACCCACTACATCGAAGGGGGATGGCCTGGTTCCAACCCAAAAGACCTCCAGTTTTTTCAGGAGATCAAGTCTGTTCACCTCTCTGGAGCGAAGATCGTTGCCTTCGGAAGCACATGCAGGGCTGGGACATTGCCAGAAAATGACCCTAATCTCCAGGCCTTGATTGAAGCGGGCACAGAAGCCGTCACCATTTTCGGGAAGTCCTGGGACATGCATGTCCTCGAGGCATTGAACATCAGCCTCCAACAGAACCTTGAGATCATCTCTCAATCGATCCGTTTTCTTAAGGGAAAGGTTTTTGAAGTCCTCTTCGATGCCGAACACTTTTTTGATGGATTTAAAAATAATCCCTCCTATGCCCTTTCTATTTTGAAAGCAGCCCAGGAGGCGAAGGCCGATTGGATCGTTCTCTGTGATACCAACGGAGGCACCCTCCCCCATGATCTCCAGATAGCTATTCGGGAAGTGAAGAAAACCATCAAAGTGCCCCTTGGCATCCACATTCATAACGATGCCGAATTGGCAGTGGCTAACTCCATTCTTGCTGTGAAAGAGGGGGTCGGAAACGTTCAGGGAACGATTAATGGCTATGGCGAACGATGCGGCAATGCCAATCTCTGTTCCATCATTCCCAATCTCAAGTTGAAGATGGGGCTTCAATGCATAACCGATGCCCAGCTTGCAAAGATGACTGAGGTCTCCCGCTTCGTCTCGGAACTGGCGAACCTGCCCCATCCTAAATATCTGCCTTATGTCGGTGACAGCGCCTTTGCCCATAAGGGAGGCATCCATGTAAGCGCCATCCGGAAAAGCCCCCTGACCTATGAACATATCCAACCTGAAAAGGTTGGAAATCGTCAGAGGGTTCTCATCTCTGATCTTTCCGGGGAATCGAATATCCTCTACAAGGCGGCTGAGTTCGGGATCGACCTCGAAAGCAAGGACCCCAATGTCCGCACCATCCTGGAAAATTTAAAACAGCTCGAGCACGAAGGGTTTCAATTTGAGGGGGCCGAAGGTTCCTTTGAAATCCTGGTCAAAAAGGCCCTTGGAAAGCATAAAAGATTCTTTGAACTTCTGGGATTTCGCGTGATTGTTGAGAAAAAAGAGGAGAAAAGCTTTCCCCTCTCCGAAGCGACGATCATGGTTCGTGTAGGCGATCAGGTCGAACATACCGCCGCTGTGGGAAACGGCCCGGTCAATGCCCTGGACAACGCCATTCGGAAAGCCCTCGAAAAATTCTACCCCGAACTGAAAGAAGTCAAACTCCTCGACTACAAAGTGAGAATACTCACCACCAAAGATGGCACAGGCGCACAGACAAGAGTCCTGATCGAATCCGGAGATCATGAATCCAAATGGGGAACCGTGGGAGTCTCCGAAAATATCATTCAGGCCAGCTGGCAAGCTCTCGTAGATTCGATTGACTATAAACTCTTGAAAGAAGAAGAGTGATCATCAGGATATCAGGAAACCAGGATACCAGGTTATCAGGACATTAAAACAAATGCAGGAAATTAAGAATTCGACAAATCCAGAAAAGACAGTAGCTGGATTTGAGAAACTTTGGGTTTGGCAGAAAGCACACTATCTTATGCAGGAAATTCATCAATTTTGTAAGACCTTACCTAGGACAGAAGACTTCAAACTAAAGGATCAGATCGAACGTTGCTCATCATCAGTATGTGATAATATCGCAGAAGGTTATACCGCCTACTACTATAAAGAAAAAATTAAAGGGTTTTATATTGCCAGAAAAGAAGCAGGGGAGACACAAAATCAATTACGAAAATTAATGGGGAAAAAATATTTAAGTCCAGAGTTGTCCCAAAATTGGGTTGAAGGGTATGAAGAAGTCATTCGAGGTATCAATGGATACGTTCGTTATATTAATAAAAAGAAAAATTCTAAAGAGCCCTGATATCCTGATACTCTGATACCCTGATATCCTAAACAATGAAATATCTTTCCTTTGGTCAGCAGCGTATCCTTCTCGTCCTCGCCCTTCTTCTCCTCGGTATTCTTTACTTTAAATTTTATCATTCATCCCCTGCCCCCTCAGAGAAAATCGCAAAAGAAATCGCCATTGAAGTTCAAGGAGAAATACATAAGCCTGGGGTTTATATCTTTGACCATCCCCCTACTCTTAAAGAAGCAATCGGAAAGGCAGGCGGCTTGAAAGAACCGGCATCGTTTGACAAAAACTCCCTTTCAGAATCTCTCAAGACAGGCACTCTTCTTAATGTCCGGAAAGAATCCCAACAGGAAGTCAGGATAAAGATTGAAACCATGGAGGCCCATAAACTTCTCGTCTTCAATATCCCCCTTGACCTCAATCGGGTCTCCGTGGAAGATCTTTGCTTAATCCCTGGAATTGGCGAGTCTTTAGCCGGAGAGATTGTGATGTATCGAGAAAGAAGAAAGGGGTTCCGCTCAGTCGAGGAACTAATAAAAGTGAAAGGGATGGGTGACAAAAAATACCAATCCTTTAAAAACTTCTTTATCGTTGGAAATTAACTTCGCAGCTCCCTATTTGGCCAGCTCTATGGCCTTCTCAAAGGCTCTTTCCATATCCGGGAGATGGCTCATTTCTGGAACAACCTGGATATATCGAACGATTCCCTCCTTATCCACGATCACAATAGAGCGTGCCAACAACATGGACCCTTCTACGAGAAGCCCTGTGAAACGTCCGAAATCACCCTGTTTGTAGTCAGACAGATATTGAATATTCGTAAGCTTGGCCTCTTTTGCAAAACGTTTCTGGGCAAAGGGCGTATCCCGACTGATAGTGATGCGTTTAACATTGCCCGGGAGTTTATCACCTTTCTCTCCCAAATAATGGGTCTGTTCTTCACATACCCGGGTATCAATAGAAGGAACAATGCTGAGAAGAAGGACCGAACCCCTTACTTTGGACAGATCAATAGGGTTCATCGTCATCGCATCAACCAACTCAACCATTGGCATACCACTCCCGATGGAGATGGGTGTCCCAAGAAGTTTAGTTCGTTTCCCTCTTAAGCTTACCTGGTCCCCGGGAATGGCCGATGCTCGATCCATCTGAATTTCTGGTTTGGACGTTGCACAGCCAAAGATCAATATCATAACGATGCCCGCTAAAACCACAGGGCCTTTTTTGCCTAACATATCACCATCTCCTTTCGCTTATTTCTCGAATTCCGACCTCTTTTCCTTTAAAATAATCATCTTCTCCGGAGAATTCAATAAAACTATTGACTTATAAATTTTGTGATATAATCTTTGACCAGGGTGGATGGAGCATTCCAAATAAATACCTCTAAAAAATTGACTGGTGGTTTTGACTTAAGTCAATGATTTATTTTGCAGATAGGATTATATGGTGAAAAATATATCAAATCGATCGATATTGAAACCATTGAAAGGAGGTTCCTTATGGAGAAGAAGTTAGCACGAAATCTTTTCATCTGGGCGACGGTTATCTGCACGGCCGTCTTCATCTGGCTCACGATCGACACCCATATTTCCATCCCCAAACGAACCAATACCGATAAACTCACAGACGAGGTCGTATCAGGCAAGAGGGTCTGGCACAAGTATAATTGTAACGATTGCCATACCATCCTCGGTATTGGAGGCTATTACTCTCCGGATATGACCAAGGTGTATTCTTCACGGGGAGAGAATTGGCTGAGGATATTTCTGAAAAATCCGGAATCCACGGATCCCCAGAGAAGGAAGATGCCCAACCAGAAACTATCTGATGATGAAATTAAGAAACTCATCGCCTTTTTTAAATGGGTGGATGCCATCGATACCAATGAGTGGCCTCCCCAACCCATCACTGTGGCTAAAGTCACGGGAACCCCATTGGAAACAACCGCCCAGGTTTTAAAAGGGAAGGCTATTTATAACCAGAACCGTTGTGACCTCTGCCATCAAATCGGAGGAAAAGGTGGGATCATCGGTCCTGATCTCTCCAAAGTGGGCGGAAAACGGGATAACCAGTGGCTTTCAAAGTTGATTAAAGACCCAAAATCAGTCAATCCGGGCACGCAAATGCCCGCCTATCCGCAACTTTCAGAGGATGAGGTTCAGGCGCTGGCCAGCTTCTTGGGAGGACTCAAATAATTGCGGATCTTAGATTGCGGATTTCGGATTTAAAACCCTTCAAAAAAAAATTCCGCACTCCGCACTCCGCAATCCGAAATCGGAAAAGGAGGAAAAACATATGACTTACGAATCGCAAAAGGTTGCCATTAAATATTTCGTCATCTCAGCCGTTTTCTTTGGCCTCCAGGCGCTCGTTGGCCTGCTTCTCATCCTCAAATATATCTGGCCCGATCCTCTCATCTCCATTCTCCCTTTTAATACGGCCCGGGCCATCCATACCAACCTCCTGGTGGTCTGGATGCTCTTCGGATTCATGGGAGGCACCTATTATGTCGTCCCGGAAGAATCGAAGACAGAGCTTTACAGTAAGAAACTTGCCGACCTTCAATTCTATCTCCTCCTCATAGGCGGCCTCGTTGGAGTCATCGGGTTTCTGTTCGGCTGGACAGCCGGACGGCCTCTTCTGGAACTGCCGGTTGAGTTGAAATGGGCGGTTGTCATTGTCGCCCTGATTTTCATCTTCAATGTCTTCATGACCATGATACGAACTAAGAAATGGACGGCTGTCCAGGGCCTTCTCCTCGGGGGGCTCGCGATGCTGGCGGCCATGTGGCTTTTTGCGATACCCTTCTTTAAGAACCTCACCTTCGACTACTATTACTGGTGGTGGGTTATCCATCTCTGGGTGGAGGGAGCCTGGGAACTGATTGCCGCCTCTCTCATGGCATTTATTTTGCTCAAGATCACCGGCGTCGAACGTCAGGTCGTGGAGAAGTGGCTCTACATTGAGGTGGGTCTCGTCCTTGCCTCCGGAATCATCGGAACAGGCCACCATTATTACTGGATCGGAACGCCGGGATACTGGCTCTGGTGGGGCGGAATATTCAGCGCCCTCGAAACCGTCCCGATTGTACTCATGGTCTTTGATACCCTCAGGCACGTAAAGCATAGAAAATTTGAGATCTCTGACCGCCTGGTCCTCTACTGGACCATCGGATGTGCCCTGTTTCATTTCTTCGGCGCTGCAGTCATGGGAATGGTCCACACGCTACCTCAGGTTAATCGATGGACGCATGGAACTCAGGTTACAGCCTCCCACGGACATTTGGCCTTCTTCGGCGCTTATGCCATGCTCATCCTGACTGTCGTCTATTATGCCCTTCCTAAACTGAAAGGACTTAAACAGTATAGCCAGAAGAGAGGGTTCTGGGTATTCTGGATCACAGTGAGCATGATGCTGACCATAGGGTTAGCTTTTGGTGTGGCAGGGGTGATTCAATCCTACATGCAGAGAGGATTGGGCATCGATTTTCTCACTGTTCAGGATTTTATGAAACCATGGTTTTTCGCAGTCTTCATCGCAGGGCTTGGGTTTTTCGTCGGTGTGATCCTCTACATCATCGATGTTTTGAAAATTGCAACCGCAAAGCCGGAATAATGAAATGATGTAAACCCCGTTAGAAAGTTTTCAACTTTCTAACGGGAAAGCTCACACGGGGCATTAAACCCCGTGTTCGCTGAAAAGGAAACAACCACCATCCCCGCAGCAGAGCTGCGGGGCTTTCTAACGGGGTAAAACTGGAATAATGGAAGACTGGAATGATGGGTTTAGGTTTAACAATATTCCATTCTTCCAACATTCCATTATTCCTTTAGGTTTAGACCATGTCTTCAGTGATCGCTGAAACGATTGAGATCATCAAAGAGAAATCTCCGGGCCCGCTCGAGGAGGTAAGACTCGAGGACCTGGCCATAGGGGTTTTCTTTACGGGCGTGAAGCTATCCACCGGCCACGGGGGATGTGCCTTCACGCCCATCAGCGAGATTCCCGAAGCGGTCTGCTGTCCGACCTCAGCCGCCCGCATGCCTCCAGCTGGCAATCTGGAGGGAAAGCCTATCTCTGAAATTCTTAATTATTCACTCGATCCCAATGTCCTCAAGAGCGCCATTGGCATTGCCACCCTCAACGGGCTTTCTCAGTGGATAATCGAATCGGGTAACGAAAGAGAATATGAAGTGGTCAAAGACAGGGATGGCTTTGACCTCCTCGACATCCAAACCCATGAGACAGTCTCTCTGGTCGGGGCGTTTACCCCTTATATCAAGAGGCTGAAGGCAATGGGAAACCCTTTCTATATCATTGAAAAGAACCGGCAGACCTTGAGGCCGGACGAGATGAAACATTTTAAACCCGAATCCGAAATGAAAACAGCCATCGAGAATTCGCAGGTGGTCATCATCACCGGGACAGCCATAGTCAATCACACCATCGATGCGACGCTTTCATGGACCAACCATGAAAAACGCACAGCCATCATCGGCCCTACCGCCAGCCTCATCCCCGACGCCTTTTTCAGGAGGGGCGTCAATGTGATGGCAGGTGTCCGCATCTTGAATGCAAACCTCATGCTCAACCTTCTGAAACAGGGAGGTTCTGCCTACCATCTGTTAAAGGAATGCTCCGAAAAAATAGCCTTTGTGGGGTAATCCCCTCCCCCTTCACACTTCTCCCACACCTGAAAATTTTCGTTGCCTCCAATCATAAGGAATTTTTCCGTTTTGACTTAAGTCAAAGAAAATTGGCTCACATTATCACATAGTAATATAAAGCGGAATAATTCCTTGCCGGGCAATGGAGGAGGGTTCAATCTAACTTATCACATCGGAGCTGTGTCGTAATCACTATTTTGTCACCCTGAATTTATTTCAGAGTCCCGTCATGGGTTGAATTCATTAGATTCTGAACCAAGTCGGTACGACTCGAAACCGAGTTCAGGATGACCGTTTGGGGGAATGACCTCATTACGACACAGCTTCCCATTGAAAGGAGGCCATAAGGATGTCTATTCGACAGTATCAAAGATGGTTTTTGTGTATATCAATATTGCTCTTAGGGGTAACGATCACATACGCAAACGATGGAGCGGCCAAGCCCGGTACGCGCGCTGTGCTAGAAGTTGAATATCTCATTGACGCCAAAGGTCATCAAGGGAATGTGAAGAAGGATACGGTTGAGCGTGAATGGCGAGTGAAACGCACCGTAAAGGCACAGACTACACTTGAAGCACAACCGCTTCAACGTGCCGGGATCAGCGATCCTGCCGTGGGGAAACAGATGGAATCACAGAGCAAAAACATCGGGAGTAAGGCCGATGCCATGAAAGCTGAGCATGGAGAGACACTGGAAATGCTTGCAAAGGAAGCGGAAAAGTGTGGTGGCGATGAAGCCTGCCTCGCACGTGTAGCACAAAAAATGAGCAAGCGGTCTGATATGGGTGAAATCATGAACAAATCAGGGGCCATGGCCCAGCAAGGAAATGCGATGGTTTCACAGGCGCCATCTCGTTTTCAACCCTGGATACCATTATCAGACCGTGCACGCAAGCAAAATCCTTCATCCCAATACACCTATCATGTAGATGAATGGTCAAAGAAACTCTATTATGATCCAGGCTGCGGCAAAACCAATAACATCTGCACCTTCACGCGCAAACGAACTGGCAGTGGCACCGATACAATGCCAATCTTCTCAAGCGTTGAAGTGGATACGGTTAAGCACTTAATCAGCGTTGACCTTGGTCTGCCGTTACATCAGTTGCAGATGGCCGAGGAATCAACAGGCCCTGATAAAGGCCCTCAGGCCAATAAAATAACCAGGCAGTTGGTAACCTCTGCATCTGATGTCGGCAGCAATACACTGAAACTGACCGGCCTACCCCTGAAAGGTTCCTACCGCAACCAGACAGGAGAGAAGATGGTGATGCTCAAAAACGGTGTAGATGATTACCCTGGCCCGATTCAGTTGACGGTTAGATGGCGTTTCACAGTGCAGTAATTTCAGATCTTCGGATTAACTCCGGAACAGAGTGAGTATGGGATTAGATTTCAACATTATAACAGAATGAGGTGGGTCAAATGAGTCCTGAAAAGATTGAAGAAGCGATATTAACCTCTGCTGTCAATGGTTATCTCCCCTGCCCTGTTGCCTTGAGATTATCATTGGATCTCAACGTAGAATCCAAGATGGTGGGAGAAACGATTAATAAGTTGGGGGTGAAATTAACGGACTGTATGCTTGGCTGTTTCAAGATAAAAAAATCACAACACGAAGATCTTGATCATAAACTCTTTAGCCAGGAGGTCATGAAAGCCATACAAAGCTCACTGGTGGACAACCATCTTCCCTGCAAGGTGGCCCACGATTTAGGCAGAAAGACCAAGATTGGTTTGAGAGAAATCGGTGACGCTGCCACTAAGATGAAAATAAAGATTAGCGATTGCCAGTTAGGCTGCTTTTAAAAAGGGGCAGGTTCCTGGAGTTCCACCTACCCTCTTCGGTACAAATTAAGGACACTTCCCAATTTTTACAATTTTAAATTTGAAATTTGCAATTTAAAATAGGTTCAAACTACATTTTATTCTTTAATTCCAGGGCTTCATTGATCAGGTCTGTCACCTGATCGAAGTTGAAGGGTTTGGAGATGATCAGGTCGATCCCGCTTTCGCCCATCTTGCCCCGATCCAGTTCCATCCCCCAGCCCGTGATCATAATCACGGGGATTGCGGGGTCCAATGCCTTGAGCGCCTTTCCCACCTCCCAGCCTGACATCTTCGGCATCCCGAGATCGGTGAAAACCAGGTCAAAAGGCTGGCCTTTAAAACGCTCTATCCCTACATCCCCATCCTCTGCCACGTCAACCAGATGCCCCTTGGTCCTTAACATGCGTGAGAGGATATCCCGGACAGCCTCCTCGTCATCGATCACAAGAATCCTGGCATGACGAAGGGCTCCCACAGGTTTCTCTACCTTTTCTTTTACCTCTTTGACCTCTTCCCCAAAACCTATAGGCAGATGGATAATGAAGGTGGTTCCTTTTCCGGCTTCACTTTCAACCAGGATCTCCCCTCCATGACGCTTGATGATCCCATAAGAGACACTCATCCCCAGTCCGGAACTGGAAACTCCCTTGGTGGTAAAGAAAGGATCGAAGATTCTCTTCTTCACCTCCTCTGTCATGCCAATACCTGTATCGGTAATCTTCAATTCGACCCATCCTTCGGAATGAGGTTGGGTTGAAAAGGTGATCTGTCCTCCTTGTGGCATCGCATCGACGGCATTAAAGAGTATGTTGGTCAAGACCTCTCTCAGCTCTGAAGGATTTCCCAGAATGGGAGAAACCTCTCCAAGATGCTTGATCAGCTCGATATGGATTCCTTTCTTTTGAGCCTGATCCTTCCAGCGAGGTTCTGTAATGGCCGCCACCTCTTTGACGATATCGTTGAAGAACAGCGGGATGAATTCCCTGTCTCTCCTCTTGCCTGTAAAATCCTGGATGCGACGGACTGTCTCCGCTCCATCCTTGGAAGCCTTTTCAATCGTTTTTAACCGTTCCCGGATCTCATCCGGTCCGTAATGATCAAAGGAATAGAGAAGGAGTTGAATATTTCCAAGGATGGCAGCCAGGACATTATTGAAATCGTGCGCCACGCCGCTGGCCATCTCCCCCATCGCTCTCAATTTCTCAGCCTGGACGATCTGATCCTGAGCCTGTTTTAACTCACTCAGGGTCTTCTTCAAATCGGAGAAGAGTTGTGCATTCTCAATGAAGATGCTCACCTGGCTTGCAAAAGAAGAGAGTGCTTTTAAATCCTCCTCATCAAACCCGTGTATCTCCCTGCTCTCTGTATCCAGAACACCGATCACCTGTTCTCTCACTTTGAGTGGGAAGGCGGCCTCTGACCTGCCCTCTGGAGATCCCAAGATATACCTGGAATCTCTGGATACATCCGGGACATAAAGAGGTTCGCCGGTATTGGCCACCCATCCAACAATCCCATCGATACCGACTCGGAACCTCAAATGCTTCACCTCGTTAATGTCCCGACCGATGACCTGTCGGATATAGAGTTCATTCTTCTCACGATCCCTCAACAGAATACTGCACAGAGGATAACCCCACTGTGCGTTGAGAAGCTCGAGGGCATTGTTGAGTAATTCGTCAAGATCGAGAGTGGAAGAAAGTTTTTTCCCGACCTCGTAAAGGATCGTCAATTGTCTGATCTTGGCTAACGAGTCCTCATAAAGTTGGGCATTACCAATGGCAATGGCTGCCTGCTGGCCGAAAGCAAAAAGGAGGTCGATCTCACTCTGTTGGAAATGTCTCTGGGGATCGATGGTGCCAATCGCCATGACTCCAATGACCATGTCTCTGACGATCAGGGGAACTCCCATGACTTCTTTGAAATGAAGCGAGTCCAGCTCGGTCATCCGATTGGCATGGCCCTCATAATCCTTGTAGAGCACAGGGCCCTTCCTTTTTAATACCTCCCCCACGATGCCCTGCGAGGAAGGTGAAAATTCTTTGCCCATAAAAGATTCCGGTAACCCATCGATGATGACGTTCACATAGGTCTGTTTTCGATTGTCCCAGAGGGCAACCGATCCGCCCTCAACCCTCAAAAGTTCGATGGCGCTCTTTACGATCTTTTGGAGAATCACTTTCAGTTCGAGGCGGGAGGCAATCTCCTGGCTGATCGAGTAAAGCGTCTTCTGCTCTTCGAGTCGCCTGACATTCTCTGTATAAAGGGAAGCCCTCTCCAGAGCGCTGCTGATGATCTGTCCGATCGAATTTAATAAGTTTCGGGTAGAGGGAATAAACTTATCAAATTCCTTTCGAGCAATATTAAGAGTTCCATATATTTTCTCCCTCGTTCTAAGGGGAATGACCGCCAGGGATTTCAAGCCTTCTTCGATGGCAAAAGGAATCGCCTCCGAGTAACCGGGATAGTCTTCGATGAAGAGGGGTTCCCCTGAAAGCGCAACCTTTCCTGTTGCTCCTTCGCCCAACTTCAATCGCTTCATCCCCTTTGAAAAAGCCATTGAAAATCCCTTGTGGGCCACATAGATCAGTTCGTTGGTTCCTTCCTTCAGGAGGTAGATGCCCACCGACTGAATTTCGGTCATCTCTACAATTTTATCCAGGCTCCTGTTGAGAATCTCATCCAGGTCAATCGATTCATTGACAGTCTGGCTGATGGCATTGAGGATCGACAGCTCGCGGTTGAGCCTGATGATCTCCTCTCCTTTATTGCTCTTCTTCTCACGCTTCATATGAGAATTTCTTCCTTCCTTTACCCTGTTAGAAAAAATGCTCTACTCCGTTTCGCGCCTTGCGTTGTCGGGGCTTGAATTCTAACAGGGTTCAATCCACCAGGATCAATCCAAAGATATTCTGTGTCTCTTCTTGGGTTCGCACGACCTGGATGGGAAATCCGTTTTCCCTTGCGGTTTGAAAAACATCCACTCCACAGGCCTCCATCGAAGGCCTTGCCTCGTATCCGTGCTTGCAAGCACTGTTCAAATCGCACTCCTTACAAAGGCGGCAAGGCCCGGAGGTCATACTCCAAGCTTTATAATAGCCTCCGAGAAAAATATCAATCTCAAGTCGAACAACCATCTCATTAAAGTGTTTTGCCACTTCCCTCCTCTTGGGAACATGTGGAATGTGACGGTGAAGCAAAATCGCCTTCTGATAGGAATCGATCACCCTCCGGGTAACCTCGGGCGTAGGGCTATGAGGAGGACAGCAATGGCTTCGTCCGAATCCCGGACATCCGAACTGACATTTCAATCGGACCCATTCGGCTGTCGCAATCGAGCCGGTATTGATCACCTTTGCTCCGTCGATCCCCCTCTCAATAGCAAGTTTGCAATACTCCTCAATGGGCTGCATCATAACTCCGATACCCTCCTTTGCCAACCATTGTGACAAACCTTATATTCGAGTTCATATTCAAAATTCCAATCACCAAATCCCAAGCTCCAAATAAGTTCCATTGGATCAATTTCCAAATAACCAAACTGGAATTTCGGTCATTGAAACTTTGGTTATTATTTGATTATTGGTGCTTGGAGCTTGGTTATTGTCGTCTATTTCCCTGTTCCTCCCAGGTCCCTCATCTCTCTCTGGGCTTCCTCTCTTTCCAGGCTTCCTCTCTCCAGCCAATCGAGGGAGATCTTGTAGTGATGCACGGCGTTCTTATATTCACCCTTTAATTTAAAAAAGTTAGCAAAATAAAAATGGGACAATCCCTTCTGGCCCATTCTTCCGTAAACGGAACCCAGGCTATGGTTAACATCGATCCACTCGGGATAGTTCTTTTTCACCTCCAAGAAGAGCGGCAGGGCCCGAGAAAAATCTCCTTTCTCCTGAAAACACCTGCCCAGGTAATAGACGCTCAATAGATCATCATTCCGGTCATCATTGATCTTAGAGAGTGAGCGAACGGTCTCGAAGTTTTTAATCGCCTGGTCTATCTTCCCAGAAAAAAAAGAGGTGATCCCCAGTTCCCTTAATACATCCCCATCTTTGGGAGCCAGTGAAAGTGCATGATGCAAAACCTCTATCGACTTATCTAATCGTCCTATCTTTCGGTAGGCAAGCCCCAGACCATAATGGGCCTCTACACCCTGCGGGTTGGAATCGACCAGAGATTGAAAGTGATTGATCGCCACATGGGCTTCTCGCTCCTCCACAAACGCCTTGACCTGAATCTTCCGATAAATTCCGGAAGTTTTAAAAGGTCCAGTTGGTTTGGGTCCGGTCTGAAGGAGGTTTTCCATCATAGCAATTCGGTCTCCGATACCCGGGTGGGTTGACAGATAAGTCGGAATTCCTGGCCCTGAGGTGAGACTGTGTTTATAAATTTTATTCATAAAGGCGATGAGTCCATTGGGGTCATAACCCGCCCGGATCATGTATTGAAGACCATTCTGATCAGCTTCAACCTCCATCTCGCGGGTATATTTCAGGGCAAGGGCTTCTGCGGTTGCCATTGCCGTTGCGGCTACCGCCTCGCCCGCTTTTCCGCCTCCTCCTAAAAGCATCCCTGCGATGATGGCTGCCATGGAGGCAATGTTAAGCCTTTTCGACCTCTCGATCATCTGCGCCACATGTCTTGCCATGACATGAGAGATTTCGTGGCTGAGGACTCCTGCGATTTCCTGTTCACTCTCTGTTGAGATTAAAAGCCCGGTCGTCACAAAGATGTGGCCTCCTGGAATGGCATAGGCATTGGGGTCTCTTCCAACGATTAAATAGAATTTGAAATCAAAAGGAGTTGAACCCACCTGAGCAACAAGAGATTGACCGATCGTGTTGATAAAGTTCTGCAAGGTCAGGTCCCTTACCCAATCGACCTTCTTCTCCATTTCGAATAGGATCTTCTTCCCTAACTTCTTCTCCTCTTCGATGGTCATCGCCCCTGAGATGGTTGCAAAATGAATGAAGAAGAAGCAGAGGAAAAGAGAGGTAACCCAAATGATGTTTTTTATTCGAGGGGACATCTTCCTGTTTTTTTGAAATCTTGTTTGGGTGGGGTTAATCTTAACATGTTCTCTATTCTCAGACAATAAAAAAACCCTATATATCCTCTCCATTTGGGTGGGGTTTGGATGGTGGGAGTAAGAGGATATATAGGGCTATAAATTCTTTAGTTAAGCGCTATCCGCTATGCTCGAAGCTCTTAACTTCTATTAATGTTGCAAACAAGGATGATAAAGAGTCACTCCTCCGATTTTTTCAGCCTTCCACGTGAACCAGCTAAAACTTTTTTTCAAAAATTTTCCTTCTTTCCTGATGACTCTTTTCTTTCCCCTTTTTTTCGGATAAGGCCCGTATCGATCCCAGATATTCTCTTTCATAAGCCTTCACCCCCCTTTTGTTTCTTCCTTAACCCCTCCCTACCCCCGATCTAACGCCCCCGTCCCCCCCTCTTAATCTATGAGGGGGATGGGGGGAGTTATAAACAAGAGGAAGTGAGGTGGGGCCAGGTTACATTCCTTTCCAGTTCTTAATCGATTCATTCATGTCCTGAATGGCGCCGTAAACCCGTTTAACGCTCAGCGGTTCCCTCTTCTCCCTGTGCATTGGATAGACTCTGCCACCGCCTGAATTTCTCGTCTCGTCGAAATCCTTCAGCTCCCGCTCTTGTTCAGCTTTGATCTTCTCCAGTTCCAGACCATGTTCCAATTCCATCTCATGTTCGGTCAGGTTCCCATCGATCCAGGCCCAGCTCATGGGATAGACATCCGGGTTAAAAATGACGGAGTAAAAATGCCAGACCAGAATGGTCAGGGTCGCAAGGATGGCCTCGTAAAAATGGATGGCTCGGGCTACATCAAAGGTCCACATCGGAAAGAAGAAAAGCCATTCTTCCTTGAACCAGAGGATGAAGCCGGTAACGGTCATCACGATGGTCCCCCAGATCAACCCTAAATATTCGAGCTTTTCACGGAAATTGAATCGCCCCATCTTGATCACTTTGGCGGGACGGTTGATAAAGAGGTTATTTTTAAGCGTCTCCCAGAGGTCTTTGGCATCCTTGAGCACGGGAATCATATCGATCGCAATCCTTCTCCCCCTCGCTGTAAACGCCAGATACAGAAGGTGATATCCTCCCAGGGTAACGGTAGCGATTCCGGAGAGCCGATGGAGAAACCCTCTGAAAGTCATGCCCAGCGGAACATCCGTAATAGGAGAAGCCCAGAAGGCTTCCGGATATTTCAAAGCGAAACCGGTGATCACCAGAATCGTAAAGTTGATGGCAAGATTGATGTGTTGAATTCTTTCATTCAATGTCATCCTGAGATATTTTTTCGACATAATCTTCGACTCCTTGAGTTAAGGCTTTCGATCGATGGTCTTCCTCAACCAATCCGTGAAATTGAAGAAAGTCAATCCTCCGATGACCGATACGATCAGGATAATGTAAATGACCCTCACCCACCCTACCGCCTTCTCTCCGAAGTCTGTTCCTTTGATGTCAGCAAGGGTATGAATTTTTCCCTTGGCAAAGTTTATGGAGGCTTTGGGGTGACAAACGCCACAGGTCTTCTGAAGATTATCCTTGTGGATCATTGACTTGGGGTCAGAGGAGGAACGGATGTCATGGACGCCATGGCAGCTTGCACAATTGGCTGAAAAAGTATCTCCACCCCGGTAAGAAAGGCCATGGAAGCTATCGTAATAGGATTTGACAGGTTTTGTAGTAAAACGATACTCCTTTGTAATCTGTTCAGCCGCATGACACTGAGGGCAGGTGGTGATGGCGATCTTCCTTTCATGGACCGCTGACTCCGGATCAGTCCTGGGCTTAATCCCATGCGTTCCATGACAGGTCGTACAGGTCGGATGATTGGGCCTCCCCCTGAAAAGCCCCACCCCATGGACGCTTTCACTAAACTGCTTACCTTCTTCGGAATGGCAGGCTCCGCAGGTCTGAATCAGATTGGTTCGATACGTCGCTGATTTCGGGTCGGTAAGAGGGATCACATAATGGTGTCCGTGACACTCTTTGCAGGAGATCTCCGCTTTTATACTATGGACACTTGTTTTATATTTTGTCTCCGACTCTTCGTGGCATGTCCCGCAATCCACCTTACGGTCAGCCTTCTTGACCCCTTTTGAAGCATGGGAGTCATCGAGGATCCGAGTGTGACAATCGGTGCAGGCAACATTCCCATGAACCGATTTCTTGAACTGATCTTCCGAGACAAAGAGAGAAACTTTGTTTCCCCGGTCATCTTTTTTAGATAGATTTTTATCCTGATGACAGCTGAGGCACTTTGAGTTATCGCCCCAGGCTGTTTCTCCAATGATCCCGTAAACCAATAAAAGAGAAAAGAGTCCTAAGGGGACGATCCATAACTTTTTCTTTGTCCACATCATGCTGGAACCCTCCCTGGAATTAGAAACGGAAAAAAACCTTCCTTCACATTCTCCCTCTCAATCTTCTCGAAAGCACATCCGATGGCTGACTTAACCTCCTCCAGATCCACCGGCTTCATGGCTTGATAAAATATCCCTGCTCCTCTAAGGCGTTTGACCAGACCGAGAGAAACTTCTGATGAAATAACAATGACCTGAGTTTTTTCGCTGATATTCCTGAACAGCGGAACCAGGTCAAACGCCTTTACCCCCTCTATCTCATCCTCCAGCAGGACAACAGGGGTATGTCCTTTTCTAATCTTCCGGATCATCTCGCTCACGCGATTGGCCGTCTCCACCTTATATCCAATATCGTGTAAAAAAGTCGAGAGCGAACTGACTAACATATGATCCTGATAACCGATGAGGATTGTTTTTGATTTCATTGGTTTCTCTCATTCAACCCTGAATACATCCTTTCCGATTGAATTCAGGTGAACCTGATCTCCTGGAGGCTAACCCTTCGTTTAGGTTGCCTCAACAGGCACTTCGTTCCGCCTCGTTGATACAAAACTTGTTCCGATGAAGGAGGATAAAAGGATCCCTGCTGGAATGAGCTGGGCTAAAACGATAATGATCCCAAAAGTGAGAAAGAACCAAATCCCCACGAGCCCAATTCCTCTGATCCCTCCTGCATAGGCAATCCCCAATGAAAAGACGGAAATCGCCGTCACCAGGATAAAACTTAATAGGATTAGAATCTGTTTCAACTTTTTACTCATTCTTTGCTCCGATACTAATTTCATCTTTCTAAACAAATTCTTAACTCTTATTTTAAAATTATCTCTTTGCTGGTGCTGGTTCATATCCGGGAAGGCTCACTTTTTCTTCAGCGGCTCCCTTTTCCGGTGCCTTCTTCTTCGCGATCAGACCTGTCGTCGTTCCTATGAAAGTGAAAAAGAGAATGGCGGCAGGGATCAATTGAAGCAGAACGATAATAGCTCCAATGATGACAAAAACCCAGAGAGCTACTCCCGCATCCTTCATGCTAATTGATCTTGCGTACGCCGGCGTGGAAATGAGACTTAAAAGCCCAACCATTAAAACAGCGGAGAAAACTTTGAAACGTTTTACCATCCTAACCCCCCCTTTCAGTTAAGTCAGCTTTAAAGACTGCATTTCGTATGCCAACGTTAAACCTCATTTTTTATTTTCTCTAATGATTTGATTTTATTTATTTTTTATTAAATCTAAAAAAATTTAAAAAAGCTAAATGTATATTTTTTATATTCATTTTTAAACAAAAAGATTGAACAAAAATTCACTAATTATAAGAAATAATTGATTTTCCAGAAAAATATTTATTTTATACTTTTTAGCTTTTAAAAACCTAATGTGCGCGCAAGTATGGAGAAAGCAATGATGGGAATCAACCAGCAGAAAAATGCTATTATAAAACAAAGGCTTACGTCATCTGTTTCAATTTTTTTAATCTCTCCGTACTTTACAATTAGAATTAAACCAAGGGCACCAATCCCTACCACAACAATCGACCAACCCACAATCAGCCATTTAAAAAAATCTGACACTATGCTTCACTCTTTCTTGGAATATTTGAATGATGGTAAAAATTGCAGATTTCAGATTTTAGGTTTCAAATTGAAGAGGTCCAATTTTAAATTTGAAATTTGCAATTTGAAATTAAATACCCAGTCTTCCATTATTCCACCGTTCCTTTTTTATTCGTCTCTTGCCCGTAGGCCATACTTTCTCATCAGAGCTTGAAAATTTGGCCGAAGCATCCCCACTTCTTCAGCAGCTTTCGTCACATTCCATTCATTCCGGTCCAGGGCCTTGATGACAAATGCCTTCTCAATATCTTCTACAGCCTTTTCTCTGAGCTGCTTTTTAATTTCCTTTAACTCATCACTGGTCGCCGGAATCGGGCTCTCCTTTGCCTCTCTCTCCTGCTGCCCGGGCAGGATGAGATGTTCAACCCGGACCATTTCTTCATCGATCATCACAACCGTCCGCTGAATCACATTCTCCAGCTCCCTCACATTGCCAGGCCATGGATATTTGATCAGTCTCTCCATCGCTTCGGGGGTAAACCCCTTGATCGTCTTGCCTATCTCCTCAGAATATTTTTTTAGAAAATGGACTGATAAATTCGGGATATCATCCTGACGGTCCTTAAGGGCAGGAAGATGGATGGGGACGATGTTCAAACGGTAATAAAGATCTTCCCGGAAGGTCTCTTCTTTGATCATCTTTTCCAAGTCCTTATTGGTCGCAGCGATGAGCCGGATGTCAACCTTTTTAGCCTTTGTACCTCCCACAGGCGTAAACTCTCTCTCCTGCAATACCCTCAGGAGTTTTGCCTGAATGGAGAGGCTGATATTCCCGATTTCGTCAAGGAAGACGGTTCCCCCATTCGCAACTTCGAAGAGTCCTGGCTTGGTCGTCACAGCGCCGGTGAAGGACCCTCGGATATGACCAAAGAGCTCGCTTTCCAGAAGATTTTCGGACAGGACCGCACAATCAACGGTCACAAATTGCTTGTCCCTTCTTGGACTGTTGAAATGAATCGCCCGAGCAATGAGCTCCTTGCCTGTCCCGCTCTGCCCATTAATCAGGACCGTGCTGTCGGTAGGAGCCACTTTTGCGATGACCCGGTAGGTCTCCTGCATCCTTTTGCTCTTCCCGACGATGTTATGAAATCCGTATTTCTCACTTAACTCCTGCCGCAGGTAGATATTCTCCAGAAGGAGATTCTTCTGGTCAATCGCTTTTTTCACAACGATGGAAACTTCGTCAGGAGTGAACGGCTTGGGGATATAGTCAAAGGCCCCCAACTTCATCGCCTCCACTGCGGTCTCCACCGTGGAAAAACCGGTGATCATGATCACAAACGTGTCCGGATACTCTTTGCGCATCGTCCTGAGGACTTCCATGCCATCCATCCCCGGCATTTTAAGGTCGGTGATGACAATATCAAAAGGGTTCTCCTTCATCTTCGCAAAAGCTTCTGTCCCGCTTAAAGCAATCTCAACCTCTAAACCTTCCTCTTCGAGAATCCGCTGACAACTCTCGCAGACAATCAGTTCATCATCGATAACTAATATCCTTGGATTGGACGTCATGAATCCCTCCTCCATCCCCATTTTGTCAATCATCTTACAACAAAATAAGAATCTCTTTCAATCTTCTTCACCGGTTGACTTTAACAGGCCCAACTCATCCAGCTTCTTCTCCAGTTCTCTTAAATCCGAGAGGATCGAGTTTCCATTTTTTTTACCCGAGCGGTCCAGATAAAACGCCTGAATGCCCAGAGACTGGGGAACCAGGTAGTCGAATTCATAGTGGTCGCCGACATGGACGATCTCTCCGGGCTCGGCCTCGAGGATTTCACAGATTTGCTGATAAAACTGAGTCGTTTTCTTAACCACCTTAAAATCAGATGTGGCAGAAAAGATGCGATCAAAATATTTTCCCATGCCAGTGACATCCATTTCTATTTCAATGAATTCCCTTCCCGCATTCGAGGTAAGCACTAAAGGATACTTCCCTTTCAAACGCCCCAGAATGAGAGGGGCATCCTGAAAAGCACTGATCTTATCAGCATACCGTCCCATCAATGTCTTCCATGTCTCATCGAATTGAAAGAGCCTGAACCAATACTTAATGTCATACCACTCAATCGCCCCTTCCCCGACCTTTTGGTATTCCCCCACGACCAGAGCCTTGGCTTCATCGAAAGAAAGACCTGTTTTATGAGCGTACAATTTAGGAATTCCATAGAGCCACACCCAGTCTGTGAACTCAGGATCAACCAGCGTCCCATCCATATCAAATGAAATGATTTTAGGCATCTGTAAACCCACTAAATTCGAAATCCGAATATCGAAACCCGAAACAAATCCAAATGTTCAAAATCCAAATGTCTTAAAATATTTTGTTTTGAACATTTACGATTCGGTCATTTGATATTGTTTCGAAATTCGCCACGGTACGGGCGGTCGAACCGACCGGATTTCGTGCTTCGTATTTAAATTCTTTCTATCAACACATCTCCGGCATCTCGAATCTCTTTTTCCAGATCAACGATCACGATGGTACGGATCGGCAGATACGCCTGTGAAGTGAAGATGGTAATACACCTTTTCTGAAACATCAATGAAGGTGCCTGAGGTTGATGGGACCGCACGAGTATGTTTTTCTGGTACCTTTCCATCAACCGATTAAAATAACCCCCTCCGAACCGGGGCCTGCCCCACAGATCTCCCAGGAGATCTCCATCACTTTCAACGAAGTCCCCCCAGACAATCCTATCCCAATCTGAATCTCCTGTTTCGATCCGATTGATCTCCTCCAGAGAATTCAATTCAGGGAGCGCACCGTGAAGAGCCATGATGCCATTGGCTGAAGTTGCGCATAAAGGTAATCTTGAAAAAACCCGTCCATACCTTGCCCTCTCATCAGCTAAGAGGGAATCCCAGAAATCGGCAGGGCGTAACTCCTTAACCATATGCCCCTCATGATTTCCAGAAAGGAGAAAAACTTCTTCAGGATGTTCGATCTTCATGCGAAGCAAATAATTGATATTCCCTTCGGAATCATCCCCGCGATCCACATAATCGCCCAGAAAGACGATCCGGTAAGGTTTTTTTAGGTAATAACGAAGGACCTGTTCGGAAGCTTCAAGATCTCCGTGCGTATCTCCCACAAAGACAACTTTCCCATGAGGAGGAAGATCAATCAACCTGGGTTGTTGAGCCAAAATGTTTTCTGCTTCCTGAAGTAGAGTTTTCGGATCCATGCTATCCCGGTACCACCTTCACATAAACCTGTCGATTCCTCGGTCCGTCGAATTCACAGAAGAAGATTCCCTGCCACGTTCCAAGCAGGAGTTTACCGGATTCGATGAATAGGGTTTGGGAACAACCCACAAGACTCGATTTGATATGGGCTGCTGAATTTCCTTCGGAGTGCTGATACTGATCCTCAAACGGAACAATCTGATTGAGCTCCATCAGAATATCTCGGGGGACGCTTGGATCGGCATTTTCATTGATCGTCACCGCCGCCGTGGTGTGGGGAGTATAGATCACACAGAGGCCATCGTTGACACCCCCCTTTTGGACAACCTCCAGAACCAGCCGGGTGATGTCAACCAACTCCGTCTGCTTTGAACTCCTGACCTGAAGGGTCTGGATCATCTCTTCCCCTCCTTTTTGATATGACACTAAATGATCCATTCTCATATCACATCCCAATGATAATCTCAATAAATTCCCAAACCATAGATCACTATGTGTTAGCCAGATCACCCCCCATTTAAAGGTTTTATTTGATTTTCCCTCCCCGATTTGATATTCTCTTAGCTAATTTGAGGTTTTCCTTAATTTCACAATGGTTGGCAAGGGAAGGGTGCAGTGGAAGAAAGAGACCGAAATCTAATTTTGGAGTTTAAAAAGCGTTTGCCACCAGATGTAACATCCCATATTCGCAAGGTTATCGCTTTTGGTTCTCGGGTTCGAGGCCAGGGGGACGAGGACTCTGACCTCGATTTGTTGGTTTTAATAGATCGGAAGGCTACTGGACTGGAAAGCAAAATAGAGGATATTGCCTACCAGGTCATGTGGGATCATGACTTTAAACCTATCATTTCGATCAAGCTCATAACAGAAGGCGGCTATCGTAATTCCTTAGCAGAAGGGTTCTCCTTCTATGAAAACATTGAGCGAGAAGGAGTTCCGCTTTGAAAAAGGAAGTCCAAAAACTTCTTGAGAAAGCGGATCATGCACTGGAAGTAGCCGAATCCCTTTTAAAACAGGGTTTTGCTCAAGATGCTGCGAGCAAGCTTTATTATGCGATGTTCTACGCAACCCAAGCCCTGCTCAAATCAGAAGGCATAGACGTAGTGAAACATTCTGCTGTTGAATCTGCCCTCGGTTACCATTTTGCTAAGACAGGCAGGATTGAGCCAAAGTATCATCGCATGCTGATCAATGCCAGAAAGGTGAGGGAGATTGTAGATTATGATATTCAAGAAGAAATCATTGAACCCACAGAGATATTGAAATCAGAAGACGGAAAAGAATTCGTAGCTGTAATGAAGGCAATGATATTGAAAACGTGAGAAGGTACCCCTGCAAAAGGTGGATGAATGCATGAATAAAAGGTTGATTGAAACCCCATTTTCCTCCAAGAGAACGGGGTTTTTTATTTGATTCACAAAATTCCCCTACTGATTCCCCCTTCCCCTCCAATGAAAAAGGATCAGGGTGAGGGTGGGGAAAATACTGACCGTTTACTCATCCGAAAATGATAACTGGGACCAAACATCGAAAAACTCCTGAAGAAGAGGAGCTTAGCAAAAAATTGACTGAGCTCGAGGAACTCGAATCGGAACTAATCCAGAGTGAATTAGATTTGGCAACACTTCATGTTGAATTGCGGACTTTTGAAATACGATACCTCCGCATTATCGGAGCTCGTTATGTAGAGTTAGATGAGATTAATGCACAAATAGCTGAGTTTCAGGCTCGGTTAAAACCTAAAAACAAAAATTTTAAAGAAATGGCCGAAGAGGCCCGCACCAAGGCTAATGAATCTGCGAAGGCTGCAGATATTGAAAAAAGGCCTCTGGAACGTGAAAGGTTCACACCATCAGAAGATCTAAAGAAGCTCTATCGTGAAGTGGCTAAAAGTGTTCACCCTGATCTTGCCAATGATGAGGAAGATAGGGGGCGTCGACAGCGGTTAATGGCAGAAGCAAATCAGGCTTACGAAGAAGGCGATGAGGCCCTCCTGGAGGCGATTCTCCGTGAATGGGAAACGAGTCCAGAATCTGTCAAAGGTGAAGGTGTTGGGGCAGACCTTGTCCGGGTTATCCGTAAGATCACTCAAGTCAAAGAACGATTAAAAGTAATTGAAGTCGAAATCGACCAACTGAAAGACTCCGATCTTTACCAACTAAAGGTGAAAGTGGAAGAAGCTGAAGATGAAGATAGAGACTTGTTGGAAGAGATGGCTATGCATTTAGACGAACAGATTGTTCTTGCCAGACAAGAACTGAAAAAAATGAAGGCTAAAAAGAGACGGAAGTTATGAGCAGTGATATAGATAAAAAGAAAAGAAGTTTAATCTATTCAGATAAAAGAGAAATCATAGAATATTCTTCTAACCTTATCAGAAGAGGATTAGAATTAGTTAGAGACATTAATCAGGTTGATTCAAATGATGCTGTTGCCTATTACAATCGGGGGTTTGCCCATTTGGAACAAGGTCAATATGAACTGGCGATTTCGGATTTCACAAAGGCGATCGAGATAAACCCGGGGTATGCTGAAGCCTACTTCTTTCGTGGGCTTGCCTATGGAATGAAAGGTCAGCACGATCAAGCGATCTCAGATTACACGAAGGCTCTTGAGATAAACCCAAGGTATGCTGAGGCCTACTTCTTTCGGGGGCTTGTCTATTGGGATAAAGGTCAATACGATCAGGCAATCTCTGATTACACGAAGGCTATCGAGATAAACCCGGGGTATGCTGAAGCCTATAACAATCGGGGGGCTGCCTATAAGAAAAAAGGTCAATATGAACTGGCGATCTCTGATTTCACAAAGGTTATTGAGATAAACCCGGGGTATGCTGCAGCCTATAACAATCGGGGGCTTGTCTATTGGGATAAAGGTCAATACGACCAGGCGATCTCTGATTACACGAAGGCTATCGAGATAAACCCGGGGTATGCTGCAGCCTATAACAATCGGGGGCTTGTCTATTGGGATAAAGGTCAATACGACCAGGCGATCTCTGATTTCACAAAGGCTATTG
>VGRY01000027.1 GCA_016875195.1 Deltaproteobacteria bacterium | reverse complement strand
CACCTGAACTTTGGTCAAATATCCCATGGAAAGTGCCTCCTCTCAAGAATGTTGAAAGGAGGATATCGTAGTTATATGGCTATGTCAAGCTTTTTTTAATTGTTTCATAATTTTTTCACACCTTCTCCCCCCTGAAGGGGGAGGAACCGCGCGAAATGAGTGATGATTTCCCTCCCCTTCCAGGGGGAGGGTGAGGGTGGGGGTGGGCCGATTAATGATTCCAATAAATTCTTCATTTGACATTTAGATTTCATTTGACGTTTGAACTTTGACATTTGATATTGCCTTATCTGTTAATCTCTTTCTTTCAGTTTGGTTAAGGTGATGGTGCGATTCTTTTCGACTGTGGCAAACTCTTTTACCTTTTTAGCAAGAGAAGGAGGCCATCCTCCTCGTTCAAGAACTCTCGCAATCATCCATGGGTTCAGATCAGAAACCTCCATCCATTTTCCGGCGCTCTTGATGAACTCATCCAATGCTCTCCGAGCTGGGTCTCCTTTTAGGGGATATTTCTCTTTTACCTCCATCTTAATCTTAGCCACATGGTCACTCCCAAAGATCGCCTCCAGCTCTTTCAGTTGAGCATAAGCCAGGAGAGCTTCCTCCACCCTGGCGATCTCAGCATCTATCTCTCCGACCAGTACGCCCTTCTTCTCCTTCAACTCCACATACCGGTTGACCAGGTTGACTCCATCTTCATTCAGGTATTCATTCGGCGGAAGATTCTCCGTGACTACCCTGTGTTTCCGTTTCGGACAGAGCCCCTGATAATCACACCAATCACAGAGAGGACTCTCTCGTGGAGAAAATTCTCTATCGGACTCGATCGTTTTAATCAGTTCCATGGTCTCCTGCCGTAGTCGTTGAAGCTCTTCAGGAGTTCGCAGAGATTGAAGCTCCACATCGAACACAAGGTAGTGCCAGATCAATTTAATTTCCTGTATATCTTTCCATTTCCCTTCCACTCCCATGTGGTAAAAAGCTAACTGCCGGTCGGACTGGATATCCTTCTGGGTCGGAAGCCTGCCGGAGGTCTTATAATCATGAATCTCAAGAACAGACCCGTTCAGGAGTGTCAGACGATCAATCACCCCTCGAATCCAGTATCCTTTTTCTTCCTCAAGAGGAAAATAGATGGTCTCTTCAAGACCTAATGTCTTTCCCTGGTCAAAAGGATAATAACGTTTGTAATATTCTGTAATACATTTGGCTCCCAGAGAGCGATAATCCTCCGCACTGTATTCCTTCCGGATGATCTGAACCGTATCACTCCAGTTTTTCTCCCAGCATTGATGATAAAATTCGAGAAGCTCTTCAAGGGTATTCAGTTTTGTCATCTTCAGGTCCCGGTAGAGTTTCTCAAGGACATCGTGGACCATCGACCCCATGAAGGCCTCAATCCCCTCAGTATCCATCTTAATTTTTTGAATATAAGACAGTTTATACTGGTAAGGGCAGGTTTCGTAAGTGGATAGCTGGGAGTGGGAGTACGTTGGCAATGTCTAATCTCCTTATTTTCTTTCTTCTTATTTTTAACAAGAAATCCCTCCCCTGTCAAAAACCATTTATTCTGTTGTTTGTTATAATTTTTATCCTTATTTGACAAAAGGAAGCTGTGAAAAAAATATTTTTTGCAGACAGAGGGTGGGCAGGGATATTGGAGAAGTTTTACAACGATACCTTTTCTCGTTTACTACTGATAATGAAAAACTTCAAATAGGTTCATAACTTACAGAGGTTCGTTACCCTGACCTTATTAAATGACCGAAATTGTAAAACTTTGGAAATATATCTGCCCACCCTCTGTCCTATTTTTTTTCACAGCTTCAAGGGGGTAAATTAGTTGTCTTACGCTAAAACCATTTTCCCTTGAAAGATTGACCGGGAATATGATAGGACGTAGTGGAAATGAAATTTGAAACAGAATTGAAAAAGCTGCAAGGGAAAATCGTCCGGTGCCAGAAATGCCCGAGGCTAATGGTTTACCTTGCAGAGCTTGCAGACCGCAAACCCAAAAGATACAGGGAATGGAGCTACTGGTCCAGACCTCTACCCAGTTTTGGAGATCCGAATGCCCGCGTTCTGATCGTCGGCCTCGCACCTGCGGCTAATGGTGGAAATCGGACAGGACGAATGTTTACTGGAGACCGAAGTGGAGAGTGGCTCTTTGAAGCCCTTCATCATTTTGGCTTTGCCAATCGACCCAATTCGATCAGGCGGGATGATAATTTTGCTTTAAAGGATTGCTACATCACGGCTACGATCCGCTGCGCTCCACCAGACAATAAACCCTTGCCCGAAGAAATAGAGAACTGCCGGCCTTATATTTTGAAGGAACTTGATTTATTGAAGAATGTTGAAGTCATTGTTCCATTGGGTCAAATTGCTTTTACACAGACATTGAAACTGCTTAGGTTGAAGGGGTATGAAGTTCCGCCTTTAGCCTTCGGCCATGGAAAGAAATATGTTCTCCGAACTCCTGTAGGGAACGGTTTTAAACCGTTCCCTACCGAACACCGAACGATGATCACCACCTACCACCCGAGCCAGCAAAACACCTTAACCGGCAAACTGACCCGGCCGATGTTCCACAAAATTTTCAACATGGTTTACTCCGAACTCCGAACTATAATTTATGGCTGTGGCAATTCCCATTGAAGACTGGATCGATCTACACACCTTCTCTCCCAAAGAGATCCCCTCTCTATTGGAAGAATATCTCTTGGAGTGCCAGAAGAAGGGATTGAAAGAGGTCCGAATCATCCACGGAAAGGGAAAAGGAGTGCAACGAAATATTGTTCTCTCCTTTCTCGAGAAGAGCCCTCTTGTCGATTCTTACAGGATTGCATCTGAGGCCCAAGGTGGATGGGGAGCTACTCTGGTTTATCTAAAAACGATTAAGAACCAGATGGATGACCTTTAGCCAGCTTCTCCTTCTCTTTTTCGTAAGCCTCCTTGCCAGCATCGATCGCTGTAGCCAAAATCGATTTCCTTTCTTCAAAAGCTTCCTTGCCCTTTTCGACAACAGAGGTCACCCTGCCCTTTACCTGTTCGATCACCTCTTCTGCCTTTCCTTTAGCCTCACCGGCAAATTCTTTGATCTTCTCCCTTGTCTCCTTTCCCGATTTGGGGGCAAATAGGAGCGCTACGCTCGCTCCGATCAGCCCGCCTAAAAAGAAAGAGAAGATCATTGGTCCAGCACCGTATCCACCCTCTTCCTGTCTCATCGTTTTCCTCCTTTCTTTAATCCAAAGGCTTTATTCTTTAAGCCTGTCTCTGGTTTGTCCGGATAAACTTTTCAAAAAAGCAAAAACACCGGCTCGGATACCCGCCTTCACGCTCGAAACTTCTATTCTTGCCAATGAACTTACATCTCCAACCATGGCGCTCACATCCTTGACACTCTCACTCACCGTTCTGACGCCCTCACTGACCTCCTTGATCGAATCTGAAAAAATTCTAACATCCTCTGCCACCTCATTGACATTGTCAGTGAGCTCCCGGACACTTCTGAGCGTCCCCTGGAGTTCGCTCAGAGTTGGTTTAAGCGATCCCTCCGTTGTCCGGATCAATCCTTTTAATTCTTTGATCGTCCCCTTCAGCTCGATCATTACAATGATAAAAATAATCACTCCCGCTGTAAAAGCAAGGGCAATCAGTCCCAATAAGATCGTATTCATTTGGCCTCCCATTAAACTGGTTTATATTATCATATTACCATAATTTCTCCCCCCATAAAAGAAACTTTTTATCACAAATTATTTAAAATAGCTCTTGACAATAATAATTCTGATATGATAATTATTCTAATTAATGAGGAAATGGTATGATAGGAAAATATAGAGATTCCGGATTAAAGCTTACTCCCCAGAGAATAGCCATACTCGATTATCTTGAGGGAAATATAGAGCATCCGTCCGCTGATGACATTTACAAGGCCATGTCGAAAAGGTTCCCCACCATGTCCTTCGCCACTGTCTATAACACCCTTGAAACTTTAAGGAGGCATGGTCAGATCACGGAGCTCAACTTCGATCCCTTTAAGAAACGGTTCGATCCTAATCCCAGCCCTCATCATCATGTTATCTGTGTCAGGTGCCAGAAAATCCTCGACGTTAAAAATGCGTTTTTGCTCAAACCGCCGAGAATCGAATCTGAAGAATTTGAAATTATTGGTAACCACATCGAATTTTATGGGATCTGTTCAAAATGCAAACCCCGTTAGAAAGACTTTCGCCCTTCTAACGGGAAGGCTCATCCCGTAAGACCTTCGTTCTTTTACGGGGCTCACACCCCGATAGAATCTAAGCTTTGCATGGATCAATCAACGGGACTTTCTAACGGGATAAAGATAAAAAAGGATCTTAAAAACAGAAAGGAGGAACATCGCTATGTCAAAGTCAGAACAATCTTTAAAGGAGGCATTCGCAGGAGAATCTCAGGCAAACCGTAAGTACCTCGCCTTTGCAGCAAAGGCCGACCAGGAAGGGAACCCCCAGGTCGCACGTCTCTTCCGGGCTGCAGCTGAAGCAGAGACAATTCACGCCCATAATCACTTGAGGGCGCTGAAGGGAATCAAAAGCACAAAAGAAAATCTCCAGGAAGCCATTGCTGGAGAAACTCACGAATTCAAGAACATGTATCCGGAGATGATCGAGGCAGCTAAAGCTGAAGGGCAAAAGGATGCCTTGCGGAGTTTCAACTTTGCGAACGACGTCGAGAAGGTTCATGCTCAGCTTTACCAGAAGCTATTAGACAATCTTGGAAAGCCTCAAGAAAATTATTCCTATTATATCTGTCCGATCTGCGGTTTTACCGCTGAAAAAGAGGCCCCCGGGACCTGTCCGGTTTGCGGAGCCAAAGGAGAAATGTTCAAAAAGATAGATTAAACGATCTAAATTAGGAGGAGGAAATCACCCCTCCTCCTAATGATTCCTTATGGAGGATAAGGTGGGCAAAATATTAGTCTGCTACTTTAGCAGAATGGGCAATACCCAGCAGATGGCTGAATATATTGCCGAAGGAATCCGAATTAGCGGGCACGAAGCAGAACTGACCAAAATATCCGATATCAAGAGCGGGAAAGAATTGCTGGGATACGATGGATATGTCTTCGGTGCCCCAACCTATCATCGAACCATGCCCGGGATAGTTGAGACCTTCCTATTTTTAGCCCAGAAATCAAACCTTCATGGAAAGATTGGAGGCGCTTTCGGATCTTACACCCACAGCGGGGACGCCCCCAAGATGATCTTCGATACCATGGAACATGTATTCAAAATGGACGTGGTCAATTTAGGCGCTCTGAATCTTTTAGAGCATTTGGTGGGGACAAGAGATGGAATGAAAGCCTGCCATGATTACGGAAAAACAATCGCCCAGAAACTGAAACAATAGGGAAGGATTTATGGTTAAATTCTGGCTCATCCTGTCAGCGATCTCCGGGTTCTTAACAGTCGCTCTTGGGGCGTTTGGGGCCCATTCCTTAAAAAATCTGCTGGATGACTACGGAAAATCCATCTATGAAAAAGCGATTTTATATCAGATGTTCCACACGATGGCCCTCTTCGGTGTGGGACTCCTTCAACATTTCATAAAACAGCATTCCTTGGCGGCAGCAGGCTGGGGATTCCTTATGGGCATCCTCCTTTTTTCAGGAAGCCTGTATCTGTTAGCAATCACAGGGACGAAGTGGTTGGGGGCAACTACACCTATAGGAGGCATTTCATTTCTCTTTGGCTGGGCCTATCTGATCTGGGTACTGGCAAAGACACATCTGACTTAAATTGAAAGGAGGCTCTAATGAAGGAACGAACCGGATTGATCACCATGAGAGGGAATCCTCTCACTCTCGTTGGAAATGAGCTTAAAACAGGGGAGATGGCTCCAGATTTTATTGCACTGGACAACAATCTATCTCCCGTTTCGCTATCGTCTTTTCGCGGTAAAACCTGCATCCTCTCCGCTGTCCCCTCTCTTGACACTCCAGTCTGCGATCTGGAAACCCGAAAGTTTAATGAGGAGGCAAGCCGTCTGGGTTCGAATATCGTGATTTTGACGATCAGCATGGACCTCCCCTTCGCACAGAAGAGGTGGTGTGCGGCCAGCGGAGTGGATAAAGTCCAAACCCTTTCGGATCATCGCGATGCCTCTTTCGGGACCTCTTATGGGGTGTTGATTAAAGAGCTAAGACTTCTCGCCAGGGCGGTCTTTCTGGTGGATCAAAAAGGGACCTTACAACATATCCAGATTGTTAAAGAGCTAACAAACGAACCGGATTACGAAGCTGTTCTGAATGCATTAAAAAAGTTAACCTAAGGGGGAAAGAATGAAAAAAATCTATTTAACACTGCCAGTCATTATGGTTCTGCTTCTTACACTGGTTTCTACGGTTTTAACAGCCAACAAGGCACCAGAAAAAGGCGAAACCCTACCTGTCTTCAATCTTCCGATTCCCAAAAATCCCGCTGAAAAGGCTTATCTCGGCCTTTCTGGTGATGGTTTTTTCAAAATCCCACAGATTAAAGCCAAGGTCGTGATTGTCGAAATCTATAGTATGTATTGTCCCTATTGTCAGAAGGATGCTCCCGGTATCAATGAACTTTATCAACGGATTCAAAAAAATCCGGACCTCAAAGATAAGATTAAGCTGATTGGTATCGGAGCTGGAAATACCCCTTTTGAAGTGGAGGCATACAGAAAGACCTACCAGGTCCCGTTTCCACTCTTTCCGGATAAAGACTATACCATCCATAAGGCCTGTGGTGAGGTTAGAACTCCCTATTTCATTGTCGTAAAAAATAATGAAGACGGGACTCACCAGATTGTCCATGCCCAGTTGGGAGATTATCCGGGCGCCGAGCCATTTCTGGAGCTTGTTTTAAAGGCTTCCGGACTGAAATAAGGGGGGGTGAAATGATGAAAAAGAAGATACGAATTGACTCTGTTTTAATCTCCATTGCCATTTTGATCTTAATCAGCGTCCCACAAGTTTATGGCGCATCGGAAGCCTATAAGGGGAATATTTATAAGGTGGGAGACCTGAAACCAGTGGACAGTAAACTTAAGGTGAAAGTTAAAGATCTTGCGCCTGATTTTACCCTTCCCTCTCTATCCGGGGAGAAGGTTTCTCTGAGCCAGTATCGCGGAAAAAAGAATGTCGTTCTCACATTCGTTCCCGCAGCCTGGACGCCGGTCTGCTCGGATCAGTGGCCCGGTTATAATATCATGAAAGATATTTTTGAGGAGAACGAAACCGTTCTTCTTGGCATTACAGTGGACAACATCCCTACCCTCTTTGCGTGGACCAACCAGATGGGAAAGCTCTGGTTCCCCGTGCTCTCCGACTTCTGGCCTCACGGAGCGGTGGCTAAAAAGTATGGCGTGCTACGTTCGGATGGAGTTTCAGAGAGGGCGCTGTTTGTGATCAATAAGAAAGGAACGATTCGATATATCGATGTCCACGACATCAACAAACGCCCTCCCCTCGAAGACCTGGTTGGTGCGCTGGAAAAACTTAAGAAATAGTTGTTTCGTTGATTACAATTTATGTCATCAAATCCAACTGGAGGAGGAAGGTATGAAGAAAAGACTTTTGATCGTAGTTATGTCATTGGTTCTATGCATTGGTTTTGCGCTATCGGCAATCGCCCAGGTGAAGCCTGCTACACTTGTAAAACAGCGCCAAGCTGCAATGACACTGCTCGGGAAATATTTCGGACCCCTTGGAGCCATGGCGCAGGACAAGGCGCCTTTTGATGCGGAAATAGTAAAACGAAACGCACTGCTCCTTGAAGCACTCGCAAAGATGCCCTGGGACGGCTTTCAGGAAGCGACCGCAAATGAGAAATCCGAAGCTCTCCCCTCGGTATTCAAGGACCCGGCTAAATTCAAAAAGGCTTCGGAAGACACGCAGGCTGCCATTGCCAATCTGGTAACAGTATCCAAGACTGGTGACACCCCGGCTTTGAAAACAGCCATTGGCGGAGTCGGCAAGACCTGCGGCGGTTGTCACGACAATTTCCGCGAGAAAAAGCAGTAAGATAGGATGCCCTGTTGAAACAGGGCATCCTATGGTCATTTTTTGGGGGGGATCGTGCTGCTTATACGAATTGTCGCAGTAGTTATTATACTGCTTTGGATACCAGCTGGTAGCATCTGGGCCAAAGGGGACGCAAAGCGTGGTGAGTATCTCGCTGCCGCCGCCAACTGTGTCAGTTGCCACACAGCAGAGGTGAAGGACGCGGTTCCATATGCCGGAGGCCATGCCATCAAATCACCCTTCGGCACCTTCTATGGTCCAAATATCACTCGCCATGACAAGCAGGGTATTGGGAAATGGAACGAAGCAGACTTCTTCCGTGCCATGCGCTTCGGCAAAAGACCAGACGGCGCTGTTTATTTCCCTGCTTTTCCCTACCCATCCTACACGATGGTCACAAACAGTGACCTCACAGACCTGTGGGCCTACCTGCGAACCATCCCACCAAACAACGCACCGAACCGGAAACATGACATCAGCGTCTTTGTCAGATGGCGCTTCCCATTGAGGCTGTGGAAATGGCTCTTCTTCACGTCCGGCGTTTTTGTCGCTGATCCGAAGCAGACACCACAGATGAACCGGGGGACTTATCTCGTCCGGGCATTGGGCCACTGCTCCGAATGTCACACCCCGCGCAATTTTCTGGGCGTTCCGATCCAGTCCCGTTATATGGCAGGAGGAAAAGGACCGGACGGCAAGAAGGTCCCGAACCTCACTCCGGCGGGTTTGAAGAAGTGGGGCGACAAAGATCTCAAGGAATTCATGGTTACCGGAATCTTTCCCGATGGCGATGTCGTCGGCGAAACCATGGGCATCGTAATCAGGAATTCAACCTCCAAACTTCTATCCACAGACCTCGATGCCATGATCGCCTATCTCCGCACCCTCCCCCGCCTCGAGAAGGAATGACCCTTTGATTAGCAACCCAAATCCCGATTTAGGGAATTGTCATTGCGAACGAAGTGAAGCAATCTTGGCTTTCCCGATGAGATTGCCACGCACCTTTCAGGTGCTCACAATGCCGGAATAGGAAAAGGGGTTCTATTTCTAAATCGGGATTGGGGAGCAAGGTTTCTATTGACAACCTCCAACATCAGGTTTTGTTACGTATAGCTATCGTTAATCTTCAGCCTCCAAACATAGGCTAAGTCGATTAGTAATAGGTGTTGTTGCCAACCAGAGATTAGTTTATCCAAAATCCCTATATTTTATTTAAGGGAGCCTCTAATAATTCCAATTTCGTCACTCCGGTGAAAACCGGGATCCAGTCTTTAGGATGGTTCCCGACTTTCGTCGGGACGGCGTCTGGATTCCGGGTTTCCCCTGAATGACATTTTTAGAGGCTATCCTTAAATCTTGATGATCTCGCCTTCGATTTTTTCTCCGATGGTGAGAATGCCGAGGGTAGTGCCATGCCAGAAGGAGCGTGTGGGAGATCCTGGATTAAAAAAGAATAATCCCTTGCTCTGGTGATTGGCAGGCGTATGGGTATGGCCATAGATGATCGCATCTACGTCATCAAATTCGCCTCTGATTCTCGATTCGATTCCAAAGGGCGCTCCTCCTCCGTGAATCAAACCTATCCGAAATCCCCCTAATTCAACGACCTGCTTCTGCGGATAAGTCTTCCGGATTTTAAAAGGGTCCATATTTCCGCTGACGGCAACCAACTCTTTCAATCCTGAAAGGTACTCTGCGATAGACCAGTCCACAAAATCTCCAGCATGGAGGATCTTCTCGACATCCCTGAAGTGGAATTCAATCATCTTCTTAAATTCCGAACTCGGTTCACTCAAGTGAGTATCTGAAAGCACACCTATTTTCATATCAAACTCCACAATCCGAATAGAGATGAAACTATACTACCCTTTCCTTGAAGGCGAGGGGTTTTCTAACAAACTGTCGACTTTAAACATTTGTAACACTTTAGCGCTTTGAAAAACCTTTTATAAAACCCCTCCCGACCTCCCTTTGCCAAAGGGAGGTGAAGCCTCTCCCCCTTTGGCCTTTTTATCCCCGTAGAAAGTAGGGGCAAAAGGGGATTAAGGGGGATTTTATGATGATTCTTTTGGTCAATTGAATCATGAACTTCTTCTTTTCAAAGAGTGAAAGTGTTACAAACATTCCTATTTTTTAGGCGTCATTCCTGCGCAAGCAGGAATCCAGTTATTTTATCCAGTTTTTCTGGATTCCGGTTTTCACCGGAATGACGATTTCGGGGGTGTTGCTTAAATGCTCATGTTCGGCTTCATTCAAATCCCAATGAGAATATGTCATTCAACAACAGCCGCCCATTTCGCAAAACTTCGCTTCGCCACAAGGCGAAGGGTTTTCACCATCCCCGAAGAAAACACTATTGTAATTGTAATAAAGAGGGGCCCATCAATCAATGCGCATTTCACTTTTTCCATCAATCTGGGTTATAATGGGGTTGTGGCGATCGGTCGCAAAAAGAAGGCCCTTGTCCATATTGCAAAGGAGAACCTCCACCTCGATGAAGAATCTTATCGTCAGATTCTCAAAGGAGTGGCCGGAGTGGAGAGTTCAACCCAGTTAAGCACAGAGGGATTTGAAAAGGTGATGAGACGATTCCAGGAGATGGGGTTTAAAGGCCTCCTCCCCCATCCCTATCATCCTGCCCCAAAAGGCAGGCTCATCCCTTCGGACAGTCCCCAGGGTCTCGAAACGATCACTTCGAGCCAGAACGATTTTATCTCTTATCTGCTGGAAGAGCTGAAGTGGGAGGAAGGTCACTATCACGCATTCTGCAAGCGTATCATCAAAAGCGCTGAACCAAGGACAAAACGAGATGGCCAAAAGATCATCATCGGTCTGATGGCTATATTGAGAAAGAGGTCTTTGACTCAGAAAAGGCATTCCATCAAGGATGAAGAGTAGGATGCTTGATTAATACCAGGAGGGAGTAATGAAAAAATATATTCTCATGGTCCTGGCGGTTCTATTGATCGCTTCTATGGGGCTTGTCACTCTTAGCAAGGAAAAACCCCTCCCCTTTGTTGAAATGGAGGTCAAGGGAGTCAGGATCGATCCTGTGAGTCAGAGCCCGGTGGTCATCCTCGCTGATAAGGATGGGAAAAAAGCGCTCCCCATCTGGGTTGGTCTTCCTGAAGCCAATGCCATCGATAAGGAGCTTAAACAAGTCTCCTCTCAAAGGCCCATGACGCATGATCTGCTCCATTCCATTTTGAAACAAACGCAGGTAACGGTGAAAGAGGTAAAGGTGGTCGATCTCAAGGAACAAACCTACTATGCCACCCTCTATCTCACATTGAACAAAAAACTGATTGAAATCGATGCACGACCGAGCGATGCCATCATCCTCGCACTCAAATCGAAAGTTCCGATTCTTGTCTCCGCCAAAGTTCTCGACCAACAGGGGTTCACCCTTTCCAGGGAGGAAGGAATGGTGGAACGGCACGGAATCCGGATTCAGGAACTCACTCCGTCGCTGTCCTCTCACTTCAATTTTAAGGGGCAAAAGGGAGTCCTCGTTTCAGAGGTGCTATCAGGCAGCGCTCCTGAAACCTCTGGAATCAAGGCAGGGGATATCATTACCAAAATCAATCAAAAAGAGGTGGGAAGCATTCAGGAATTTGAAGAGACTTTCGATAAGGTGAAGACGGGCAGTACAATTCGGATTCAGATCTTTAGGGATGAAAAATTTCAGGAGGTCAATCTTACTCTAAAACCTTGAGCTTCAGTTGAGAAGCCGCTTTACAATCGGGATTTTAACGAACTGGACCCCTTCTTCTTTCAGGATGACTTCCTCCTCGGTCGTGGCTGTTCCCCGGATATTTCTCTTTTCCGTTTCCCCATGATGGATTTTGAGAGCTTCTTGGGCAAATTCAGTTCCGACATCTTCAAAGTGCTTATCCACATATTCGTGAATGATTTGCAGGGCCTGTTGAGCAACTTCCTCCCCTTTCTTCCTCCCTCCATCGCTCTTCTTAATCATAAAGGGCGATAAAGTCTTTACCACCTGAGTATCATCGCAGATAGGGCAGTTGATGATGCCGTCAGACTGCTGCTCCTCAAAGGATGCACTGTCCTTGAACCAGCATTCAAAGAGATGACCGTTGGAACAGATGAGATCGTAAGCAATCATTCCTTTCTCCTGAACAATATTTAACACCCTTTTAAAAGTTTTTTCAATCTATTTTATTAATTGCAAAAAGGTAAGAAACCATTTACAATTTTTAGTAAAGAGAAAGGAGGCCCTTATGAGAAAAAAGGTTATTTACCAGGGAATTTTATTAGTTTCCCTCATGCTGTTTTTTCTATTGCCATCGCTAAGTATGGCCAAGAAAAAGGTGGAGTTCATCGGAAGGGATACCCCCAACTTTACCCTTCCCTCCACGCAGGATCGGGTGATCAATTACGCTGAGGAGTATTACGGGAAGCACCATCTGATCATCACCTTTTTTCCCGCGGCTTATACACCCGTCTGAACGGGTGAGATGGAGGGTCATCAGAGGAATCTTTACCTCTATGACCGCTTCAACACCCGGGTTCTGGGTGTCAGCATTGATGATGTGATCATATTGAAATACTGGGCAAAAAGTTTGGACCTGACCTTTCCTCTCCTCTCCAATGTTTCAGGCTTTCTGGGTGCCTCATTTGGTGTGGAGCCCTCACCCGAAATTAAAGGATATCCTGTTTTTAGCAGGAGGACGGTCATCATTGACAAAACAGGAGTTATTCGATACGTGAGAGATGGGTCACCTAGTTACAAGGATATTCTCTTGTTCCTTAAAAAACTAAACCAGGAAGGAGGGAAACCATGAGAAGAAAAATAGCCTTTATGCTATGGTTTTTGTTCATCGTTCTTTTCTCTCTTTCCGGATGCGGGACGCTGGGAACCTCCTCTGGGCCAAAACCTTATGAAGTGACAGCCAAGGGAACAATCATCTATGGAGGAGAATTCGAATTTGCCATGCCTCCTATGGGCTGGAAGCTTTTCTGGCCTGAAGGAGAAGGGGATGGAGAATTTGCCTTCGGGTTTATGAAGAGGGACCCCGGTCCTTTCCCATCCCAATCGGTATTTGCATACGACGAGGAGCCTTTCGGGTGTTCTACAAAGTTTGAGGACCGGGAGAAGGAGTTCTTCAAACGATTCCTCTGGAATGCGATCCTCCATTTCCAAGTCCTGGAGAAGAAAAAGGTCCAGGTCATTGGAGGAGAGGGGTTGGCAGTGACGGTAGAGGGAAAAGACCCCGTTAAAAAAGAGAAGGCAAAAGCCAAGGTGATCTTCGGAAAACGTGGAGACCGTGTGGTGGCCTTCTACATCACTCAGTGGAGGCCGATGGATTCAGCCTATGATCCTTCTGCCTTTGATACCTTTGACAAATTCGTAGAGTCTTTCAAATTTCTGAAAAAATCGTTCTACGAAACGCTCTGAGCGCTAAGCCCAAGATCAAAAGATTGGCGAAAGGGTGAGACTAACCTCTCACCCTTTTCTGTTTAGGGCTGTGATGATCACGCAAAGGATGAATCCCAACAGGGAGACAAGAAAGGTCAGTTGAAAAGAACCGGTGAAATCCCTCAGACACCCTCCAATATTGACGAAGTCAACCCTTTCTGATATGCAGTAAATAAAGGGGGAAGAAAGATGAAAGCAACGGTTCATCAATCAATGTTAGCAGTGGTCCAAGGCGACATCACCCGGCAGGATACCGAGGCCATTGGGAATGCTGCAAACTCCCATCTCGCCGGAGGGGGCGGAGTCGATGGTGCCATCCACCGGGCAGGCGGGCGATCGATCATGGATGAACTAAAGGCGAAGTATAAGGGTTGCCCAACGGGGTCAGCGGTCATTACGGATGGAGGAAATTTAAAGGCAAAGTATGTAATCCATGCAGTCGGTCCCATCTATTCTGGAGCCCCCAGAGATGCAGAACTCCTTTCGAGCGCCTATCGAACGAGTCTCGAACTCTGCACCAAACACAAAATCGCTTCGATCGCTTTTCCCTCCATCAGCACAGGTGTCTATGGTTATCCTGTGGAAGAAGCATCCCGCGTGGCTTTAAAAACAGTGATGGATTATTTGAAAGACCATCCTGATATCAAAATGGTAAGATTTGTCCTCTTCGATGCAAGGACCTACCAGATTTACGAGGAAGCGTTAAAGAAAATGACGGAAGGGAAGTAGAGCCCTGGTGAAGATTAAAGGGGATATCGTTTAACGGTGACGATGCTCGTATCGAAGCAAGAAGCTCGATGTTCGAATCTCGACAAAAATGGGTTCGAGTCTCCAGTTTCGTCAATAGAGTATCGATACAAGCTTCGACAACGACAAACGTTAATTTCAAGTTAGTAATATCTGAGGCAACCCTTGTTTCCTGGGATTAATGCAAGATCTGGCTGAGAAAGAGTTTGGTCCGTTCGTGTTGAGGATTTGAAAAGAACTCCTCAGGCGTATTTCCTTCCACGATCTTTCCAAAATCCATAAAAAGCACCCGGTGTGCCACACTCTTGGCAAACCCCATTTCATGAGTGACCACGATCATGGTCATGCCTTCCCGGGCGAGTTCGATCATGACATCCAGCACTTCCTTGATCATCTCGGGATCGAGAGCAGAGGTGGGCTCATCAAAGAGCATGACCTTTGGGTTCATGCATAGGCTCCTGGCAATGGCCACGCGCTGTTGCTGACCTCCGGAGAGTTGTCCGGGGTATTTCCGGGCCTGTTCAGCGATATGGACCTTTTCAAGGTAATACATGGCTGCTTCTTCTGCCTCTTTCTTGGGGGTCTTTCTCACCCAGATCGGCCCTAAGGATAAATTCTGAACAATCGTGAGATGAGGAAAGAGGTTGAAGTGCTGAAACACCATGCCCACTTCAGCCCGAATCTTCTCAATGTTTTTAATATTATTGGTCAGTTCAATACCATCCACGATGATCCGGCCCCGCTGATGTTCCTCCAGGCGATTGATGCATCGGATCAAAGTCGACTTCCCTGAGCCGGAAGGACCGCAGATGACAATACGTTCCTGCTTCTCTACGGATAGGTTGATTCCCTGGAGCACATGAAATTCACCATACCATTTATGCACATCAATAAATTGAATCATGGGCTCCTGAGATGTTTTTTGATCATTATTCATTTCGATCAATCTCCCCTCGATAATTCCTTTTCAAGTTTCCTGCTGTAGTTGGACATGGAAAAACACCCTAAGAAATATAATACAGCGAGAAAGACATAGGCTTCGCGGCTGAACCCCATCCATTCCGGGTTGGAAAGCACGGACTGGGTCGTCTTCAGAACATCAAAGAGGGCAATGATCACCACCAGCGAGGTGTCTTTGAAGGCAGAGATGAGTTGGCTTACCGTGGGCGGAATAACGATCTTCAAAGCCTGCGGCAAAATGACCAGCCTCATGGTCAGGTAATAGTTTAATCCAATCGACTCTGCGGCCTCATACTGCCCACGTGACATACCCTGCAACCCGCCACGAACCACCTCAGCAATATAAGCCGCTGTGAACATAATGATAGCAACCTGGGCTCTCAGGATCTTATTGATGGTAATCCCCTCCGGCAGAAAGAGAGGGAGAATGATGGAGGACATGAAGAGGAGGCTGATCAGGGGAACCCCGCGGATCAGCTCGATGTAGATGATACAGAGTACCTTGATACCTGGCATCTTTGACCGCCGGCCCAAGGCCAGGATAACTCCCAGAGGGTACGCAACCGTAAGACCAAAAACAGAAAGAAGAAGGGTAAGAGGCAAACCACCCCATTGAGTACTTTCTATGGGCTTCAGCCCAAACAACCCGCCTATCATCAGGAAACCCATTAAGAAAAGGCCGATGATCCAGGCATAGGCAAGAGGTTTTTTCCAGCGGGTTCGGTCCCTTGTATAAAAAAGGAGGCCAAAGAGGATCAGCATGGCGAGAAAAGGCCGCCACTGTTCTTCATAAGGATAGAAACCAAAGAGAATAAAGCGATAGTTGATGGAAATAACCGACCAGCAGGCGCCAGCCGCATCTCTGCATGCCTGGCCGGTGGTATGCCATGCGCTATCGATGAATGCCCAGCGAAAGAGTGGGGGAACAAATTGCCATAAGAGGAAAAGGGTCAGAATGGTAAGGATGGAGTTCAGCATCCCATTAAAAAGATTGTTTCTTATCCAGCCGATGACGCCAATGCTGGTACGAGGGGGTTTGAGCATGCCTGTCTGGGATACTTGTTCCATGTTATCTCTCTACAAGGGCAACTTTTTTATTATACCAATTCATGAAGGCGGATGTTGAGAGACTGAAAAAGAGATACACGGCCATGATGAGGGCTACGCCCTCGATCGACTGTCCTGTCTGGTTCATGGTCGTGTTCGCCACCGAGACAAAATCCGGGTAACCAATGGCAACGGCCAGAGAGCTGTTCTTGGTCAGATTGAGCATCTGACTCGTTAACGGTGGAACAATCACCCTGAGGGCCTGAGGCAGAATGACCAGGTTTAATACGAGAGTTGGCCTGAGACCGATGGCCATGGCCGCCTCCCTCTGGCCTTTGCTGACCGATTGAATTCCGGCGCGGACGACTTCTGCGACAAAGGCAGCGGTATATAGAATCAGGCCCAGCAGAAGGGCGATAAACTCCGGGCTGATCATCAGGCCGCCCTGAAAATTAAATCCCTCCAGATGTGGAATATCCATCCTCAGGGGCGCTCCAAATCCCAACCAGGTGATAAAAGGAAGCCCGAAAAGAACGGCGGCTCCAACACGAAAGGTCGGGAAAAAACGACCTGTTTTTTCCCGACGCTCTTTCGCCCAACGGCGTATCAGATAGACCAGCAGGCACCCCACGATAAAAGCAAGGACCATGTGGAGGTGAGCAGGATGAGCCTCAGGAATCGTAAAAGCGACTCCCCGGTTAGAGAGAAAAATCCCTCCACCCGGATTGAGGGCCTCCTGCGGTGGAGGCATCGTTTCATAAAAGATCGCATACCAGAAAAATAACTGCAGCAGGACGGGGATGTCCTGCATCACTTCGATATAGATGGCTGCAAGTTTTGAGACAACCCAGTTGGTCGAAAGCCTCGCTATTCCGATGATCGTACCCAGGAGTATGGTGATGATGATCCCGATGATAGAGACCTTGATGGTATTCAGGGCGCCCACCAGAAGGGCCCGGCCGTAAGTGCTGGCCGCTGAATAGGGAATCAGAGATTCTCCTATCTCAAAAGAGGATTCTTTGTTTAAAAAACTGAATCCCGAGGCGATCTTCTGTTTTTTGAGGTTGGTCAGGGTGTTCGAGACGAGATAGTAGGCCAACAACCCTACCACGATAAAGGTCATCAACTGGAAAAAGATAGCCCTTTTCTTGGGATCGAGCCAGAAGGGTGTCTTTTCTGAAAGAGTGTTGTTCTTAAAGTCTCTCACCTTCTCTCAAAATAGAAAGAGGGTACCCCTTTTAAAGGAGTACCCTCACAGGCCGGTTTATCTGAAAGGAATGGCGTACATCAGTCCGCCCTTTGTCCAGAGGCCGTTCAGCCCGCGCTCAAGCTTGAGGGGTGTCTTGAGACCCACATTGCGGTCGAAGATTTCGCCGTAGTTCCCCACCTGTTTGATGATGTTATAAGCCCATTTTTCATCGAGGCCAAGGGCTTTACCAAAACCAGGGTTAACCCCGAGAAAACGCTGGACCTGGGGATCGGTGCTTTTGAGCATCTCATCCACGTTAGCTGATGTGATGCCAAGTTCTTCAGCCTCGATCAGGGCCATTACCGTCCAGTTGACGATATCATACCACTGATCATCTCCATGACGCACCGCAGGAGAAAGGGGCTCCTTGGAAATGATCTCGGGCAGGATGATGTAATCGTCAGGATTTGGAGCTACCGAACGAATAGCAGCCAACTGAGAAGCGTCCGAGGTCAGCACATCGCAGCGGCCGGCAAAAAAGGCTTTGTTCAGCTCGGCGTTGTTTTCAATGACAACCGGTTTCCAGGGCATCCCATTTTTCCGGAAATAGTCCGCTGCATTCATCTCGGTGGTTGTTCCCGGAAGGGTACAAACGGTGGCGCCTTTTAGTTTTTTGGCAGTGTTCACTTTCTTCTTTTTGGAGATAAGAAATCCCTGGCCGTCATAATAATTGGGATGAGCAAAATTGAGACCGTTGACAGTTTCCCGTGTAAGCGTAGCGGTTGTGTTACGACACAGGACATCTACCTCCTTGGATTGAAGAGCGGGAAGACGCTGGACGGCTGTAAGGGGGACATATTTCACCTTGCTTGCATCGCCGAATACGGCAGTAGCAATTGCTTTGGCTGTATCCACGTCAAGTCCCTTCCACACCCCCTTGTCGTCGGGCATGCTAAAGCCAGCCAAACCCACGTTCACACCTACTGTCAGGACTCCCTTTGCACGGACTTCATCAAGAGTCCCTGCCACAGCCATTCCCCCTGTTACTAAAAGCGCAAAAACCAGAACCATCGAAAAGCATTTAATAACCTTCATCCCATATTCCTCCTTTCATGTAGAATAGGTTTCTTCTTCGATTACCCGGAGGCAATCCGACCTAAACCGGAATAAATATATATAAAATGGAGTCGACTGTCAAGGCAAAAGAGCTGGGAACAGGGGCACTTTTTAACCCGATTCAGGGTCTAACATAAGGAAAAACATTAGAAAATTCTAATCTTATTTTAACCTTCTTTTAATGTGAGTATTGTATACTTCTATCTAACAAGAGACAAAAACTCTTTCCTCCTCCTTAAAACCCTTAACCCAATTAAATCCACCAAACCAATGGCTTGGTGGATTTTTTTATTCCAATTGTTTGAAATCGAATTCTTCTTTCAAGATTGAATTCTTCAGTTCCCTGATGTTCACCTCTTTTTCGATGGCATTCAGTATCTCCGTTTTCCCCTTGGTCTCTCCCAGCAGGATACAGCCAACGATCTTGTCCTCTTTGAAGGTAACCTTGCAGTAATTACAATTCTCACGGTCGCTTCTCACCACACATTCGAGATTTCCCTCCGCATCAATCTCTCCTGTGGATGTGAGGTCAATCCCAACCACCTTTAGGGTATTAGAAATGACCGTGCCTTCATAGGATTCATTCCCTCCTGCCATGTTGATCCCGGCAATCTCACCCTGCTTCTGGGCGGCTGGCCAGATCCCATAAACACGACCTCTGTGTTCTGCCACATCCCCTGCCGCAAAGATGGATTCGGTCTTTGTCTCCAGCCGGTTATTAACCAGAATTCCATTCTTCACCTCCAGCCCCATCTCTTTTGCCAGTTGGATATTGGGTCTTACCCCGGCAGAGATAATCGCCATCTGGCCCTCAACCACCCTGCCATCCTTGAGGCGCACCCCTTCCACTTTCTCCTTCCCAAGAATCGCTTCGGACTGCCCGTTGAGAAAGAACGAGAAACCCATGTTTTCCATCTTTCCTTGAAGGATTTGTGCTCCCTCTGGATCCATCTGCCTTGGAAGAATTCTCGGATTTTGTTCAATCACTGCCACTTTGATGCCACGCCTCAATAAGGCTCCGCCTGTTTCCAAACCAACCAGCCCCCCTCCAATGAGGATGGCCTGGTGGATTCCCTCTGAGTAGGCTTTCATCTCGATGGCATCTTGCATGGTCCGAAGGGTAAATACACCCTTTTTATCATTTCCCTGAATGGGCGGGATAAAGGCATTGCCTCCGGTCGCTAACAATAAGAGATCATAAGAATAAGATTGCCCACTCTTGCTGAAAACTTTTCTTTGCGCTGTACGAACTTCAACAATTGGCTCTTCCAGATGGAGGGAGATCTTTTTCCCCTGATAAAACTCTCTGGTGTGGATGGTGATATCCTTGATCGTCACCCCTCCCCCAACCATCTCCGGAAATCGAACCCGGTAGTAAAAGGGATAGGCTTCCCCTGTAAACATGTGGATCTCACCCTCCGGGTCCCTTTCCCTAATCTTGATAGCTGCTCTTGCTCCCGCTACTCCATTTCCAATGATGAGATACTGCTTCATTCAAGACCTCCTTGAACTGGAATGTTGAACGTGGAAAGTTGAGAGTGGTTTTAAAATCAACTTTCCACCTTCCACCATCCGCTTGCCAGTTCTATAGATAACAAAATTTCCATACTCAAACAAGCCATTCTTAATAAAATGGAATGGTGTAGTGAAGGAAAACAGGTTATAATTATTTTATCGAGGGGGAGAAAGGAAGCGTTGAGCTGAAATGATGAAATTATTATGTTTCTCCATATCGCTTGTCATCATCATCGGATACATTACCCCTGCCTTTTCCGCGGATGCTCCAAGGATGACTAAAGAAGAGTTGATGGCTCTGCTTGGCAATCCGGATCTCATTATCATTGATGTCCGTTATGGTAGTTCCTGGACAGGGAGCGATTCAAAGATTAAAGGGGCTGTAAGGGAAGATCCGGAGGATTTAAAATCCTGGGTTGATAAATACCCTAAAGATAAAACGATCGTCCTTTACTGAACCTGAAAGAATGAAGGGACCAGTGCCAGTCTGGCACAGGAAATGATTGAGTTGGGATTTAAGAAAGTTTTCGCCCTTAAAGGTGGCTGGGAAGCATGGTCTAAGGCCGGACATCCAACAGAGAAGAAGTGATATTCTCCCCTATCATCCTTAATGCTGGCCCATCCTCGAAAGTACCATTGGATCAGCCTATTGATATTGCGCTTACCCTTGCGTTGTCTGATCTGAAGGCCCGGTTTATCGATCCCGAAAAAGCGGTTGTCCAATATCATGCGATCCGTAACTCTGTGGAGTTCGAAAGGTATAAGAACCTCACCAGAGGATTGCTCTCCTTCGATCTCCAATCGTTAAAAGATCGCAACCAGAAACTTGCCTTCTGGATCAATATCTATAATGCTGCCGTGATCCACGGGATTATCGAATTGGCAATAAAAAAATCGGTCAAAGAGGTTCCCCTCTTTTTCAACCGAATGATCTACAGGATTGGAGGATATCGTTTCTCATTGAATGATATGGAGCATGGTGTTCTCCGCGGAAACCGCAGACCGCCCTACTGGCTTTGGAAACCTTTTGGTAAAAAGGATCCCCGAGTGACATCCGCCGTTCAGCCTATCGATCCAAGAATTCATTTCGCATTAGTCTGTGGGGCACGCTCCTGTCCACCCATTGGCTTTTATGAACCCGAACAGGTCGATTTCCAACTTCAACTGGCTGCGGAGAGCTTTGTCAACAGTTCTCAGGTTAGGGTCCTTCCAGAAGAACATTCGGTCTCGATTTCAACAATTTTTAAATGGTATAAGGCAGACTTTGGAGGGAGCGATCAGAGCCTGATTGACACCCTTCTTAACTATCTCGATGAAGGCGAGAATAAAACCCTTCTTAAGGAAAATAGAAGACGATTCAAAATCCAATATCAACCTTACGATTGGAACCTAAACCATTAGAAGAGAAAAACAATGTCCGATGTTGAACCGTGGGATGATGACCCTTCCGTTCAGATGATGCGCCGGATATTCTCCCTCATGGAGAAATCTCAGAGAGAGTTGCTCGGAGCGCTAAAAATTTCCCTGTTTGATCCAAGGCTTCGGCGCGCCCGCGATCATGCGTGCGACCTCTTTGAGAAAACCTGGCCCCTTGCGATTCAAAAAAAGGTCGTTGCCAATGAGAGTGATGCCGCTCTTCTCTATAGGCATTGTCTGAACCATGCTTTAAAACTGAGCGGGGTTAAGGTTCCCAATCATATATTGCCGGAAGACGACCAAATTACCAAGTTTCTTCGGAAGGAGCTTGTATGATTCGCCTCCGTCTCTTTGGTCGCTGTCGTATCTACCACGATCCGGTTAGCCCTGTGCTCCGTGCTCCTGCCCAGATCGGTTGGGAAGCGTGGTTTCGTACGATTGATCTGGTCACACCTCAGCGACTCAAGGGTGAAGAACTTCTCTTACGGACGAAGGGTTGGTGGACCGTGGAACCCGCTGGGGTAGCGGATCTGGTTAAAAAACATGGTCGGTTGATTGTGGGGGACAAGGGAGAACTGATGGTAGAATTCCCTGATGAGAGTGCAGCGAAAAATTTTGCCACGGCGCTTTCTGAGCGATTCGGGGATCAGGTCTTAATCGCCCCCTGATGGACAAAACCCACGGAGGTTATTCCTATGAGAAGATCTTCTTTTCGAATCCATCGACAGACGAAAAAGGTAGATCCAAATAAGTCTGTCGAGGAGATTGTCAGGGACTTGCAACAGACTTCTCCCAGAAAGAGCGACTACCGGGACCGGTCTTTAAGAATGCATGGTTTTATTTGCGCCCGGTGCGGAAGGGAGTTTGACCACAAAACCAGCCATCTCTTGACGGTTCACCATAAAGATGGAAACCACCTGAACAATCCGCCGGACGGCTCAAATTGGGAAAATCTCTGTGTCTACTGCCACGACGAGGAACATAGTTTGTAAATACAGAAGGTTAAGGCAAGGGTTACGAAGCCTGTTTCGCTAAATTGACGTTTGTCGTTGTCGAAGCTCGTATCGATGCTCGATTGACGAAACTGGAAGCTCGAATCCATTTTTGTCGAGATTCGAACATCGAGCTTCTTGATTCGATACCAGCATCGTCACCGTTAAACGACATTTTCTTTAACCCTAAAGGCGGGGTTACCTGCGGCGGGATTTTCTCTCAAATCTCCGGTGGATCCAGAGCCATTGCTCTGGATACTGGCGGATAATCGCTTCAAGGTTCTGGTTGAAAAGTTGTGTGTTGGCTTCCACATCCTTTGTGAAATTTCCCGTTTGAATCAGTTTGATCGGCTTTTTGATAATTAGACGGTGTTTCTGAAAACCGATTCGAATCATGAAAACCGGTATAACAGGGGCACCGCTCCTTAATGCCATTGCTGCCAATCCGGGGGTGGTCGGAACTTTCCTGCCAAAAAAGTCTGCCCATATCCCTTTGCTCCGTTTCCCCCTCTGATCAAACATAATGCCAACCACCTTATTTTGGGAGAGTGCATGGACGACCTTTGGAATGGCATTCAGGGGAGGGATAACCTCCAGACCAATCCTCTCCCTGCTATCAATAAACCATTTCTCAAGATACCGATTGTTTTTAATCGGTTTAGCAATGACCAGAATGGGTTTATTGATGACCCTCGACATCATTGCCATCAATTCCCAGTTTCCGAAATGCCCGATGAGAAGAAGGGCTCCCTTCTTCCCTTCAAGGACCTTTAGCGCTTCATCCACTCCTTCAGCCTCGACCTTTTTCTTATATGTCTCCAAATCCATGTAGGGAATCCGCAAAAATTCGACCGCCATCATGCCAAGATTCTGAAAGTTCTTTTTAGCGATGGAATACCTTTCCGCCTCAGTCTTCTCTTCCCCAAAAGCGATCTTAAGGTTATCTATGGCAACTCTTCGATGCTCCACATCAATATAGTACATTAAATTCCCAAACTGCCTTCCTATCCAGAGGGCAAACCTCTCCGGCAGAAGATTGATGAAAAAACCCAGTAGTCTTATAAGTATGTAGATAGGGAATGCAAACATTTTGGATTTTGAGTGTTTCGATCCCAGATGTCTAAAGTGATTTGATTTCCTAAATCCGAAATCCGCAATCCGAAATTCGAAATACCTATTCTTCTCCCTGGTAAGGGAGAGCTTCGTCAATAAGCATCACCGGGATATCATCTTTTATCTGGTAAAGTAACCGGCAGGACTTACAGATCAACCCATCCCCTGCCTTATTTAAAAATATATCTCCTTTACATTTTGGGCAAGCCAAGATATCCAAGAGTTCCTTGCTGAGCGCCATCTTTAACCTCCTTTTGAAAATCCTGGTTTATTCTCCACCTTCCACTTTCTACTTTCCACCATCTTCCTTCAGAATCCACTGAACCGCTTCATAAAGATCCTGAGCCACATAATCCGGTTTTGGTGTCTCCCGGCCCCCAGAATGTTCGGACTCCTCTCTGCCATAGCCCGTAAGGACTAGAATCGTCTTTGCTCCGATCCGGCGGCCAAATTCAATATCCGACCCCCGGTCCCCGATCGAATAACTTTTTGACAAGTCAATATTCAACTCTTTCAGGACAATATCCACTAAACCCGTTTTTGGCTTTCTGCAACTACAGCTCTGACCGTTGGGCGATCCCACCCCATCGGGGAGGTGTGGGCAATAGTAGACCCCATCGAGGTAAGCTCCTTCACTTTTCAAAAGATCCTTCATCTTCTGGTGGACCTTCAAGACGAGCGATTCGGGGAAATAACCTCTCGCCACACCGGATTGATTAGTGATGACAATGGCCTTAAAATTATTTCGGTTTAATAACCGAATGGCTTCTCCTGACCGGGGAATAAGTTTAAACTTTTCGATCTGGTCCATATAACCCACTTCTTCATTAATCGTCCCGTCCCGATCAAGAAACACCGCCTTGTATCCCATGATCTCCCTATCTCCCCATCTCCTTATCTCCCCATCTCCTCATCACCCCATCTCCCAATCTTTCCTCTCTCCATTTCCTTAATTCAAACCGGTCCGGAGGTGTGAACCTTAAAAAAGACCGATGCTCCATCCAGTCACCAGCATTGAAATAGAGACATCTTTTCCCATCTACCTTTTCTTCTGCCTCATCCGGGAAATGGGAGTGGCCAAGGATGACCATGTCAAATCCCTCTAAGAATTTTTGATGGGCAAAGGTTTTAAACTCAGGAGGCGGGCCAGAGGAAGGGGTGCCATGATTTTTTTGATAGCTCCTCTGGCTGAGCCATCTTGCAATATGACGCGAGAACTTTGGACCTACTGTTTCGATGAGACCATATGTCCACCGATTCTTGAGTATCCTTCTGAAAGCCCTGTATTTCCATAGTTCCGGGTTGGATAGGTCTCCATGGGCGATATAAACTCTCTTTCCCCCAATAAATTCCTCATTCCCTTCAGGGAAAACCTCTACCTCCATCCCGAATCTGTCTGAAAAGAAGGAGTGGAGGAAGAAATCGTGATTTCCCTCAAAATATTTAATTCGAATGCCCTGGCGATAGAGCATTTGAAATCCTTCCAAGATGGGAAGATATTCTAAGAAAGGAAAACCCTCCCCGCACGCAGGATTCTTTTTAAATCCAAAAAGGAATTCGAACAGGTCGCCTAAGATCACCAGGTGGCTCATCCGTTCCTTCTCTGAATTTAAAAACTTTAAAAAGAACTCTATCTCCTCGGGTTCTCTCCCGCTTAAATGGGCATCGGAGACGAAGATCCAATCTTTTGTGCTGTGAGTCAATACCACCCCCTTACCTTCCGGTGATCGGGCAGGGATGTCGGAGAAAATCTTATAGCGGAAACCTCAGCTTGTCCCGTGATTATAAGGCCCCCCTTCACATTAAAAGAATTTTGCAACAAGAAGAGGAGGTTACCATTGCCAATCCTCATTTTAAAATATCCGCTTGATAAGATTTTCGGAGGCATCACTGCTCGATTGCCGGATTTAATCCACCCTTCAGTGAGGCATTATGATCTTCCTATGCCGCAGTAACGAAAGCCCAGCTTCTTCATATGGGCTGGATCATAAACATTCCTCAGGTCGATGAAGATGGGTTCCTTCAATAATGTCTTGATGCGAAGGAGGTCAAGCCGCCGGAATTGATTCCACTCAGTCACCAGAACAAGGGCATCGGCCCCATTGGCTGTATCGTAGGCATCCTGTCCATATTCCACTCCAAAAAGGACAGCTTTTGCCTCTTCCATAGCCGCCGGGTCAAATGCCTTGACCTTTGCATCCATTTGAATAAGCCCTTGTATGATGGCAATCGAGGAGGACTCCCGGATGTCATTCGTATTCGGTTTGAATGAAAGTCCAAGGATGCCAATTTTTTTCCCTTTGAGATCTCCCACCATCTCCTTTATCTTTTCGACCATCCTCTGTTTCTGAACTTCATTCGCTTGAATCACGGAGTCGAGAATTCTAAAAGTGTATCCCTTTTCGTGAGCGATTCGCGAAAGGGCGCGGGTATCTTTCGGAAAGCATGACCCACCATAACCCGGACCCGGATGAAGAAATTTTTTCCCAATTCTTCCATCCAGCCCCATGGCTTTTGCCACGTGGTGGACATCCGCTCCAACCTTCTCGCAGAGATTGGCAATCTCGTTGATGAAGGTCACCTTGGTGGCTAAAAAACTATTTGTTGCATACTTGATCATCTCTGCAGACTCGGGAGAGGTGAGGATGAATGGAGTTTCGATCAGATACAGAGCGCTATAAATATCCTTCATGATCGCCATCGCCTGCTCGCTTTCCGCACCGATAACGACCCGATCCGGTCGCATGAAATCTTCTATCGCAGAACCTTCCCTTAAAAACTCCGGGGTGGAAACAATGTCAAAGGGAATAGGCTTGGTTTGATGTTTCTGAATCAATTCCTTCAACCAGCGGGCTGTGCCTACAGGGACAGTTGATTTCATCACAACGACCTTGTACCCATCCATCCAGCGTGCAATTTCTTTCGCCACCTCCTCAATAAACTGGAGATCCGCAGAACCATCTTCTCTGGGAGGTGTTCCCACAGCGATAAGAATCACCAGGCTCGTTTTTATTCCCTCTTCGATGTTCGACGAAAATCGAAGCCTGCCTTCTTTCACACTTTTGGTCACCAGATTTTCCAAACCCGGTTCGTAAATCGGAACCTTCCCTTGCTTTAGAAGATCAATTTTGGGGAGATCATTATCCACACAGATCAGATTCATCCCAAATTCTGCAAGACAGGCTCCGGTCACCAATCCCACATAACCTGTTCCGATGATGCAGATGTTCATGGCCAACTCCTTATTCAGGTGAATTTCTCTTTATCGGGCTGGAGGGATAAAAACTCTTTTACAGCTTCAGACCACGGTCGAAGTTCAATCCCCGCTTTCTGTTTGAGTTTTTGTGTGCTCAGAACCGAATACAATGGCCGGACTGCTTTACGATCCAGATCTTTGGAAGAGATTGGAACAACGTTCACATGTTCCATTCCTGAAAGCTTTAGAATCGTCCGACCAAAATCATACCATGAACAAACGCCGCTGTTCACCGCATGAAAAATCCCGCTTGCTTTTTTCCCGATCAACCGGGAGATGGTCTTTGCAAGATCAACCGTATACGTTGGAGAGCCGATCTGGTCGTTCACAATCGAAAGCGACTCTTTCTCTTTGGCCTGACGAAGAATGGCTGCTACGAAGTTCTTTCCATATCTGCCGTAGAGCCACTGGGTCCGGATGATCAACCCGTCTCCGGCCAATTCCAGAATAGACTGTTCCCCTTTCCATTTCGAACGGCCATAGCTGTTGAGGGGATGGGGAAGATCGTCTTCGACATAGGGCACCCCCTTCTTCCCGTCGAAGACATAGTCTGTACTCAGATAGATCGCCTTCGCCCTGCATTGCCTGGCACCCAGAGCGATATGTCTCATCCCATCCGCATTGACAGCCAAAGCCTCTTGTTCATTCGACTCACAGCCATCCACATCCGTATATGCAGCCAGATTGATGACGATCGATGGTCGAACCTCCTCGATTCTGGCAACGGTTTCCTGCTCTTTCCGGATATCGATCTCTTCAATATCCCATGCCACCACTTCATCGTCAGGAAAAGAATATTGGAGTTCAGGAACCAGATCCCTCCCCAGCATCCCTTTAGCACCAATGACTAGTATCCGATTCATCCCTTAAATGGATCTCCAACATCCTCTTATTGATTTTTGAATCAACAACTATCTTTAAAGGGGGTTAAAATCCGAAGCACGAAATCCGAATTTCGAAACAATTTCGAATTACCAAATTTCAAAGGCTCCAAACAAGAGAGTTTAAAATTATGGGTTTAGAAAATTCGAATTTGTTTCGAGATTCGAAATTCGAAATTCGTATTTCTGAATATGCCCGTTACCGATCCTGATACATCCGTTTGTAGTAATCCAGATACTCTCCGGCCTTAACCTTCTTCCACCATTCCCGGTGAGTTTGATACCATTCAATCGTCTGATCGATCCCTTCTTCAAAAGAGACAGTGGGCGTCCACCCCAAATCCTTCTTAATCTTCGAAAAATCAATCGCATAACGCCGGTCGTGACCTGGACGGTCCGCAACAAATCGGAGCAGGGAATGAGGCTTTCCCAATCGATCCAGGATGCTCTTGGCCACATAGAGGTTGGTCCTCTCACTGTCACCCCCTATATTATAGACGTCTCCCTCCTTGCCCTGCTGGAGAACCCTGTCCAGAGCCCTGCAATGATCCTCCACATAGATCCAATCCCGGATATACATTCCGTCACCGTACATGGGAAGGTCCTTATCTTCCATGGCATTGGAGACCATCAACGGAATCAACTTCTCTGGAAATTGGTAGGGGCCGTAATTATTAGAACAGCGCGTGGTGAGTGCGGAAAGACCATAAGTATGATAATACGCCCGAACCATCATGTCAGCAGATGTCTTGCTTGCTGAATAGGGACTGTTAGGAGCGAGCGGGGTTTCTTCGGTAAAAGCGCCTGTTTCACCCAGGGAACCATAGACTTCATCTGTGGAGATATGGAGGAAACGGATCTTCTGCCCCTGGGAAACCTTTCGCACCGCCTCCAGAAGGACGAACGTCCCGAAGACATTTGTTTTCATAAAAGCGCTCGGATCTTCAATGGAGCGATCCACATGTGATTCTGCAGCAAAATTAACAATAGCGTCTACCCCTTTCCGGATGACATCCTCCATGCGCGCCGCATCGGCAATATCACCACGGATGAAATGGTAACGGGGAGAATGCGAAAGATCGGAAAGGTTCTCCAGGTTTCCGGCATAGGTCAGTTTATCGACATTGATGATCGAAACCTCCGGATAGGTCTTCAAATAATACCGGATAAAATTACTCCCGATAAATCCACAACCGCCTGTCACCAAGATTCTCATAGTTCACTCCAGCTTTTGTTTTTAAGGAACGCTAAAACTTAAAGGATCTGATCTGAAATTCCAAATTACAAATCCCAATATCCAAATAAATATAACTCCCCCTCTCCCCCTCTTAACTTAAGAGGGGGTTGGGGGGCGTTATTATATTGGTGTTTATCCTTACCCATCTTTCCTCGCCCAATTGTAAGGGATGTCCTTACCGTGAGGAGGGAGACGGTGTTCATCAGGCTCACTGTAATCATAGACTTCTGTCGGAATGTTGACGATGATCGCCTCTTCCTCGCTGACACACTTCCACCCATGATAGATCATATTGGGAACCTGGACGAGCATGGGGTTATGGACTCCAATGTAAAATTCGTTGATCTCTCCTCGGGTGGGTGAATTTTCTCTTGGATCGTAAAGGACCAATTTGATCATCCCCCGGACCGAAACGAAGTTATCGGTCTGAGTCTTGTGGTAGTGCCAGGCTTTGACCACTTGTGGATAGGTCGTAGTGACATAGACCTGACCGAACTTCTGGAAGAGAGCATCATCCGCCCGGAGGATTTCCAGCACCCTTCCCCGTTCATCCGGAATCACCTTCAAGACCTTGGTCTTAACGCCGTGGATCATCGTTTCCTCCCCATTTGAACCCAGATTCAGATTCCGAGTTGTTTAAAAATTGGGTCATTGGTATTTTGGTAATTACTTGGTTATTGGTGCTTGGAGCTTGGTTATTAGCTCACCTTATTCGCTCCTGTCTGGGCCACCAGCTGATTGGCCCGAAGCAGGGATTCGAAGGTTCCTGCATCGGTCCACCACCCTTCCAAAATATCATAGGTCATCGTTCCTTTTTCAATATACCGATTATTCACATCGGTGATCTCTAATTCTCCCCGTTCAGAGGGCTTCAGCGTCTTAATGAAATCAAAGACCGTGGGATCATAAAAATAGATCCCGATGACCGCATAATTTGATTTTGGTTGTTTGGGTTTCTCTTCTATTCCGGCAATCCGATCTCCTTTCATCTCGGCAACGCCGAATCGGTGCGGATCGGGAACTTCCTTCAGAAGGATCTTTGCTCCTCCCTTTTGCTTTCGGAAAGCCTCCGCTGCCCTCCGAATATTATTCTCAATGATATTATCACCCAGTACCACACAGATCCCTTCCCCGGCAGCAAAAAATTCGGCGAGGCTCAGGGCTTCGGCAATACCCCCTTCTCCCTGTTGATACGTATAATTAATATGCTTCAGTCCGAATTCTTTTCCGTTGCCAAGGAGACGTAAAAAATCGCCGGCATTATTTCCGCCGGTGACAATTAAAATGTCATCAATCCCCGCATTGATCAGGGTCTGAATGGGGTAATAGATCATCGGTTTGTCATAGACCGGAAGCAAATGTTTATTGGTCACCTTGGTCAACGGATAGAGTCGCGTTCCCAGTCCCCCTGCCAGAATCACTCCCTTCATATGCTCCTCCTAACAGTAGCGCTTACAGCCCCATGAAATAAGATCTCTTCCCTAAAGAACCCAGACCTAACAAATTCACATATACGTGGAACTTCAACTCCTTCTCCTGAGTTCTGTCTGGGGATCGCCCTTTATCTTCGACCGTTACTCCCAACGTCCAGCACTGCGCTTGATACTCCGCTCCATAGATATTCTCCACCTTCCAGTTATCTAAAAGATTATAACGAAAAGAACCAAAAAGATACAGGGAAGGAATCGTCTTTATCCTGGCGCCTGCGTTGACCTCCTTAATATTGCCCCGGGCATAGCGGTATTGAGCGTAAATGGCATCGTTCCGTTTATCCTTGACGGTGATGGTGGCATTCCCGACCTCGAAGTTCCCATGATACGGGCTGAACTCTCCGTCCAGTTTCGCAGAAAGATAAGGGCTGAAATTCCACCATAGTTCTCCAAAAATATTGGAAAAGTACCTCCCTTTGCCTTTTGAATCTCGCGTGAAAGGATCTCCGAGGCTATAGGACTGGAATATCTTTAACTTCCCGTATTCAAAGGGACCGGAGGTTACTCCTTCTTTAACGGGTTTTCCAATAAGGCGCTGCGTGAAGCCATAGGTAATCTCATTCGAGTACGGGATTCGATCTTGATCATCGAAGACGGGAAGATCCTTCTGATCGACCCTGGGGGTGTATCGGTAGCCAATCATGGGTTCAATGGTGTGCATCCATTTAGCCACCTGATAAAGCCCGGAAATCTTTGAAACCGTCCCTGCATCATAGACCCTGAAAAATTCTGCCGAGACCTCCGTGGTTGCGACAACGGTCTCCCTCGATTCCCACCCTTTATATTGCCCGGTCGGATCATCCACAGACTTATACAGGGTCTCCCTTGGTCCAACACTTGATTCCACCTTCAGGACATTGAACAGCCTGACCGGATAGAAGAGTCTCGGAAAGAAGTCTCCCCTATGTCCCTCCACACCTTTCTCCCGCCAGAAATGGGTGTACGAAACCCCGCCATCGAAAAAGAGGGGAGTGTTGAAAAGGGACTGTGGATGAGCCTGAAAACTGACCTGCGGGAGTTTTTGAAGGGTATCATCATTACTCTTTTTGATGAGATCCTGGAAAACAGAGGTTTCGGCCAGGAAACTGAATTGATCCCAATTTTTTCCTCCGAAGACGGTAGACCTCAATTGCCCTCTGCTTCTCGAGTCAATCTTCGCCTCTCCTGGAAGGTCCTCGTCAAAATCGCGGTGGTAGCGGTTGTCGCTGATGTGATTGATATTGCCTTTTAAATAAAAGTCATAGGGAAATTTTTGTTGATGCTGAACGAAGAAGGCATAACGATTTTTATGAACCTCTTGATCATCAATGAAGTGGAAGTTGGCCTGCCCCTTGGTCTCGGGAGTAAACGCATAGCGGTATTCCAACCCTTCTTTAAAGCCCCTCTTTCCCAAATAATCAAGAGTCAGGGTGGAATCCATATCTTTTGTCATCGCCCAGAAGAAGGCGCTCTTTATCTCAGGGCCATATTTTTTCGAATATCCCACCTGCGGAAGAAGAAGGCCTGTTTGTCTCTCCTTCCTTACAGGAAAGAGTCCCCATGGAAAATAAAGGGATGGAATGCCTTCAAGATAAAAGGTCGGACTCTTTGCAATCCCGTATCCCTCCAGAGTGACTTCTAATTCTTTGACCGTAAATTTCCATGGAGGCCGCTCTGCATCGCAGGTGGTGAAAGAACCTTCCCTGATGCGATACCGGTTCTCTCCTAATTTCTCTGCCTCCTTGCTGGTGATATGAAAATTCTGATCCTTGAGAAAAAGTTTGGCCTGGTAGATTTTCCCCAAACGGGTATCGAGGTTGATCTCCATTCGCTCGCACTCAAGAACATCCTCCCCTTCTCTGAGCACAACATTTCCCCAGGCCGTAAGATCTTTCGTCGTCATATTTAATTGAGCATGATCTCCCTTGAGAAAGAGGTTTCCCCTTTTCACTTCCACTCTTCCATGAGCTTCGTAGACCTGCCTTTCGCGTTCAAAGGAGAGTTCATCCGCTTCAATATCTACAGGCCCTTCCCCTTTCTCTACCTTCATATTGGTAATCTTTCCCTCGGAGAGAAGGGGATAAAACAAGGTGAAAAGGATGAATAGGGAGCTCAGGAGAAACCAGCGATGTCTCATGATTGTCCCCCCCGAAGGAAGTAGGATCGGGCTTCCCCAACCGTATAGAGCGACCCGGTAATACAGAATAAATCTTCTTCATCGGTAAGGGCGAGACCTCTGTTGATCGCCTTTTTCAAATCTTCGATAACCTCCGCCTTCTTTCCATTTCGCCCCAGAACTTTCCTGAGCAGCGCAGGAGAGGCAGCACGGTCTGTTCCGGGCCGGGTGAGAATGATGTGATCTGCAAGAGGAGACAGAGCATGGAGAATCGACTCAATATCTTTGTCTTTCATGATCCCGATCAGAAGGATGAGACGGTGATACTCAAAATCTTTTTCCAGGGACTCTTTCAAAGAGAGAGCCCCATCCGGATTATGGGCGCCATCGAGAATAACCTTCGGCGACGAGCAGATCATCTCCAACCGTCCGGGCCAGTCTACCTCTTTTAACCCTTCGGTCATGGCATCGTTTGAAACGCGGTATCCCAGGTCATCCAGAACCTCCATCGCTCCAAGAGCGGTGGTGGCATTGATGATCTGATGAGGTCCCCGGAGGTTGATCGAAAGGCCCCACAGTTTTCGATGGAGACCTTCATAGTTGAAACTTCCCTCACCCGCTGAAGTATAACGGAATTCTTTTCCAACCGAGAAAAGGGGAGCTTTCTTCCTCTTGCAGATTACTGAAAAAAGACGAAGCACCTGGGGTTGTTTTGCCGCTGTAATGAGTGGTCGTCCCTCTTTGATGATGCCCGCTTTTTCTCTGGCAATCCTCATGAGGCCCTTTCCAAGAACATCCTCGTGGTCTTTGCTAATATTCGTGATGATAGAGAGAAGGGGATCGATCACATTAGTGGAATCGAGCCTTCCTCCCAAACCCACCTCCAGGATAGCCAGATCCACCATTTTCTGCCTGAAATAGACAAAAGCCATTGCAGTGGTAAAATCGAAGAATGTAAACGGAGGATCAACCCCGGCCGCCTCAATTTTCTCCCGCATCCACTCGGTCAGATGGGCAACCTCCTCCCTCTCAATCTCTTTTCCACTCACTTTCATCCGTTCGGTGAAACGGATCAGATGGGGAGAAGTATAAAGACCTACCCGGTATCCTTCTCTTCTCAGGATCGAGGCCATCATAGCTGCAGTGGAACCTTTCCCATTGGTCCCACCGATATGAATGGCCTGGATCTCTCGATGGGGGTTTCCGACAGCCTCGAGAATCTCCTCCACTTTTGACAATCCAAAGATCATCCCGAACTTTTCGAGACCATAGAGATAGTCAAGCGATCGTTGATAGCCATTCTTATTCATTTTCAATCTACCTTAACATTCCAAAAAATTGACCTAAAGGGACATGGGTGAACCGTTCGGAAACGATTCGAGGCGAACCTTCAGGCCAATGGGCACTCACGTTTCTAACCCAAACTGGAATTCACCTTTGGTGAAGTTTAGCGATTCCCTTAAGACATCCAATTAACCGCCATTCGAAGCGTTGGAGGGCGGTTTACCCATGGCCCTTTATCAACTGCAAGGTCTATCCATTTCTCCCATTAGAAATCCCCCCTCATCCCATGGCCGAGTCTGATCGGCTCGGCGTTGAAAACTCTGCATGGCCTATTTCGTTAGAAAGACCAAACCTTTCTAACGGGGTTTACTGATCGACCTTAAGCATGTTAAGGAGGGAAGCGAGGGTGTGCCGGAGATCTTTTCGCTCAACGATAAGATCCACCATTCCGTGCTGAAGAAGGTATTCCGCCCGTTGAAATCCCTCCGGAAGTTCTGCTCGAATGGTATCCTTAATAACCCTTGGTCCTGCAAATCCGATCATCGCCTTTGGCTCGGCGATGATGATATCACCCAACATGGCAATGCTGGCCGATACTCCCCCGGTGGTCGGATCAGTGAGAACCGAGAGGTAAGGAAGCCTTGCTTCCTGCAACCTGGCAAGGGCTGCGCTGGTCTTGGCCATCTGCATCAGGGAGAGGATCCCTTCCTGCATCCTGGCTCCTCCGGAGGCGCAAAAGATGACAACACCGATCCTCTTTTCGATCGCCCTTTCAATCAAACGGGTGATCTTTTCTCCCACCACCGAACCCATGCTTCCGCCCATAAAATTAAATTCAAAGACACCAAGCATCGCCGGTTGGCCTTCGAACTTTGCCTCTCCGCAGATGACGGCGTCCTTCTGGCCGGTTGTTTCCTGAGATTCCTTGACCCGGTGCGAATATTTTTTTGAATCTTTGAATTCCAAAGGATCGATGGGAGTGAGGTCAGAATCTTGTTCAAGGAAACTGCCCGGATCAACGAGACTCTCAATCCGCTTGCGTGCCGGTATCTGAAAATGGTAGTTGCACTTTGGACAAACCTGGAGATTCCGTTCGACGACCTTCCGGTAGATCATCTCATTACAGGATTTACACTTCAGCCAGAGCTCTTCGAACAGCTTTGGGTCTTCACGTCTCTCTTTCTTCTCTTCCTCTTCTCCCTTCTTAAACCACGCCATCGAACTGCTCGATCCTCTCGTTTGGATGTTTAAAGCTAACAAAATAAGGGGGAGATGTCAATGAAATGGTGCTTAGGAACGATTGAATCTCATGCTTCACTATGGTAATTTAAAACAATGAAGATGAAGGTAAAAATCGATTCCATGGCCTTTGGGGGATATGGTGTGGCGCGAATGGACGGAAAGGTACTCTTCGTTCCATACACTGTCACAGGGGATGAGGTCTGGATTGAAATCACAGAAGAGAAGAAAAGATATTCGATAGGGAAGTTAATCCGGATCGCTGAGCCTTCTTCCCTGAGGGTTGATCCAACCTGTCCTTATTTCGGGAAATGCGGTGGGTGCCGGTGGCAACACATTAATCCTTCCATTCACGGAGAAATAAAACGAACAATTTTATTTGAAACCCTCAAGCGGTTAGGAAAACTCGATCAAATACCTCCTGTAGATGTAGTCCCTTTCCCCAAACCTTATGGCTACCGAACCAGAGTCCAATTGAAAGTGAGAAAAAAGACCATCGGCTACTATCAGGAAGGATCCCACAAGATAGTTGATATCAATCATTGTCCGATCTCCCATCCATTAACTAACCAGATGATCTCAATACTTCGAGACCAGCAGGAGCATTTTTTAAACATGGAAGAGATAGAGATCAATGTCTCTCCTCAGGAAGAAAAAGGGGTCCTCTTATTTCATCCCTATTCACCCCATTCGAACGATCAACAGTTCGAAAAATTTGCAAAACAGTTTCTTCAGAACCAACCGGCTCTCCAGGGAATTGCCATTTCAGGGAAAAGAGAATGGATCTCCATCGGTAACCCATCCCTGTCGTTTACGATCCCTTTCTCTGAGGAAGAAAAAGAAAGAAGTCTCGTATTTCGAATCTCTCCTGGGAGTTTCTCTCAGGTTAATCTCGAGCAGAATGAAAAATTAATCCAGACTGTGATTGAATTCTCCAGCGCAACTAAGAGCGATCGAATTCTTGATCTCTATGCCGGCGCCGGAAATTTCACACTTCCTTTATCCATCCATGCCGGAGAGGTCTGGGGGATTGAAGAGAACAAAGTGGCCATTAAAGATGTAAAATTCAATGCGGAGAGAAATGGAATTCGAAATGCTCGCTTCATTGAGGGAACGGTAGAGGCGGTATTAAAGGACTGGAACAAGGGAATACCCGATCAGATTATTCTCGATCCTCCGAGGGCAGGCTGCAAAAAAAATATCGATCTCATAGCAGGATTGAAGCCTAAAAAAATCGTCTATGTTTCCTGCGAACCCACCACCTTTTCCCGAGATCTTCGCTTATTCTGTGAAAAAGGATACTCTCTCCAGAGAGTCCGTCTCATCGACATGTTCCCCCAGACCTACCACATGGAAGTCGTCGGATTATTAACCCGAAACTGAAGTTGAGTCTCCTAAATGGTATCAAAAGATATTTGATACTTTCTCATATTCGTCATCCTGAACTTGTTTCAGGATCTAGGCTTAAACCAAAACGAGATGCCGAAACGAGCCTGCCTGCGCGAAGCCGCTTCGGCATAGGCAGGTTCGGCATGACAACATCACCTCAACCTGACTCCCCACTCTGTTGAGACAAAGGTAGGAACAAAAACCTTTTCACTCCGTTCAATAGCCCACCTTAGGAAACTAGAATCCTTAGCCCCCTCAGTGCAGAGCCTTTCCTTCCGTGGGACGATTCCTACCCTCCCGAGATCAAGTCGGTCAGCATCCCAACACGTCTGGACCGTGATATCCCCATCCAGATGACCTTCCGTGTGAAGTTCGCAGGCATGGATGAGAAGGGCAAACTCCTCATCCGGAAGCTCATACTCAACTCCTCGCAACTCCCTGGCAAGTTCAGCGCCCCGACGGCCATGGCCATCATCGAACCCTTCATTGATCCGCTGTGAATCGTGGAAGATGCTAAAAAACTCAACCACACGGATATTAGCCCCTGTCACTTGAGAAATATGCCTGCCATTTTCCATCACCCGCGCCCAATGCGACACCCCATGGATGGCATCTCTCGGTAAAGCGTAACGTTCCAAAATAGATTGGATCAGCCCCTGCGATATCATACTATTAAAACCTAAATTGAATGATTCTTTTGCAAAGACCCTGTAGCCGTTCCGTGTGAGACAGAGCGCTTTCCTCTCACCCTGATTTCTGATGGGTAGATCTAATTAGAGTCTGTCCATAAACTAAAGAATTTTCAAAAGGTCGTCATTCCGGCGAAGGCCGGAATCCAGTGATTTCAATCCCGCCAAAGGCGGGACTGGATGCTCCCTTATCAAGCACGGAACAGGCTCATCAAGTCCGGCATGACACAAAAAGTGCATTTATAAATGGACTCTAATTATTTTAGGGATGCTGGTCTTTTTTATACCTAAATCAACCTCTTGAGCCTCCTCGCAACCAACTTATAAACCTCTTGTTTATCTCTCTTTCCGATGCCAACGATCTCTATGACTTCGATATACTCTCCAACCAGGCGATAGACAATACGATATTTCTTCTTTGCAACGTAGAGTTTATAGAACCCTGTTAAATCCAGCCCATACTTTTTCCCAAGGGGTTTCCCTAAAAATGGATTTTCTGCGAGGGCATCCATCTTTTTGGAAACTTCTTTCCTGATGGACCCGTCCAAACCATCGAAATCCTTTTCTGCATCCGGCAGAAATTCAATCCTATAGGCCATGCCTTTTCTTGATCCTCTCCCATGGGATATTCTTCGAACGATCATGTCCCTTTAATCTTTTTTCAACCTTCTCCGCAATCTCCAGATGCTCAAGAATCTCCTCTGCCTGTGTCAACATTTCGTATTCTTCCGTAGAGATGATGACCGCCGCCATTTCATTATTCCGCAATACATAAACCGGCTCGCCTGTTTCGGAGACCTCTTTGAGCTTCTGTGTCAGTTCCCTTTGCAACTTCGTAACAGGTATCATCTTTTCTGTATCCACTAACATTCAAAGACCTCCCTCTTCGTAATACATATTATTATACATAGAATGATATGAATGTCAACGGGAGATTTAAGCGGCTGGAAGAACTGACTGAATAATTCAGTCAGGCATTACGGTCTTGCTTGGAGCCTCCGCTATTCATCCTTTTCTACTATTTCCATATCCTGCAATCCGAAACCTGAAATCCGAATTGGAGTGCTCAACCTTTTCACGAATGCCACAAGATTGCAAATACTTCAAGTTGTTTCAGAACCTACGTCCCCCTGTGTGCGTGCGCCCTCTCATTTGCTGATACAGGATAGGGCTACGCACTCGGCGGCACATCACAAGGTGCAGTACTTCACGGCAATCAAAGCCCGTATCAAGCATTCCAACACTCACCGCAATTTGAGGATAATCTTCGTGTTTAAATTTTCGGATTAAATCATCTGCATCCATAACATCAGATGTGATAACCTCGGCATATCGCCCCTTCAATTCTGGATGCAATTCGTTAAGATATTGCGCTAAATCAGCAGCATGATGTTTGGTTATAGCAAAGACGATTGCTTTCCCTGGACCAATCTTTTGGCCTGGTGCCAGTTCTTTGAAGTTCTCCCAGGCCAAGCGATCGAACTCCTTCATCATTTTACGGTTCGTATCCTCATTGGTCCACTCTCTTTCAAATTTTACGGGATCATAATGTTCCTGATCGACATCAGCGCCTTCTGCGAGTAAAACTGTAATGCCAGTGGCAAATTTGTAGGGGATAAGGTATTCATATTTAAAAGCTTCCCGTATCGGATAGGAAAAATCAGGTTCACCTATCTTGCATTGGTAGAAAAGGAAAGTGTTTCGCTCAATATAGGCCGAAGGAGTTGCTGTAAGGCCAATATGAATCGCATCGAAATGAGTCAGCGCTGTCTGCCAAGCCCCATAAATAGATCGGTGGCATTCATCAGCAATGACAACATCAAAATAGCCGCTAGTAAATTCTGAATACCTGCCAATCATGGTCTGGAGGAGACATACCGTTATTTGTTTCTCCTGTCTCACCATGCCAGCCTTTAACCAATAGCTTTCATGCTGATTGAGTATGTCTTGAAGGGCCTCTATGGCTTGTTTCGCAAGCTGATCCCTATCAACAAGGAAAAGGACCTTTTCAGCCCGTCCGGATTCAAAGAGGCGCTTGAGGTAGAGGCAAATAATATCGGTTTTTCCTGTGCCTGTGGGTAATTCAATTAAGAAACGGCGTTCCCCTAACTCTAAGGCATGGTCAAGAGCTTTCATCACTTCTTGCTGATACGGACGAACAATGCGCTGTTCCCCCTGACGAAGATAGTAATCAGGGATGGAGATGGTGGCCAAAGGCTTTTGTTCCTGACGCATAGTGACGAGTCGCTCAAGGTCACGGCGGGAGTAAAAAGCGTTAACGATACGAGCATCGTCATTTGTATAATCCCAGAAATAAATCAGCTCTCCGTTGGTCAAGAAGATAAAAGGGGCGCCAATGTGTTTTGCGTAGGGGAGAGCTTGCTGCTTAGCGATATAGGGTTGAATGGCTGCTCTTTTTGCTTCAATAACAGCAAGGGGACGTCCGTTTTGGGAGAGCAAGACATAATCTACACGACCGGTCGGTATGGTATCACCATCAGAGGTCGTAAAGATGGAATCACCTTTGGTCTCACCTTCTTGGATATAACGCGGAGTTTCCTGAGGCCCTTTCCCATAAACGGCAACTTCTGTCAGCACTTGAGACTTATCGGCAGGATCCCAATTCGCCTGACGAAGTAGGTCATCAATTATGATCCTTGCATCCGTTTCTTTGGTATAATCTTTCATGGCTGTGTCTCACCCAATATAGGGTTTTTGAGATAATACTATACAATAACCATGCCATCAATCCTCAATACCATATTTTTTTATCCAGTTGCTTACTGTCTGGTAACTAGGAAGTCCAACCAGTGAAGCGATCTTTGTTTTATTACCTTTGCTCTCTGCAATGGCCCGTTTGAGATAATGAAGGGCTACCTCCGCAATAACTTTAGACAAATTAAAGCCATTGCCTAGGGGGCGGTTTAGTATCATCTCATCGGACTTATGAGAATTGCCTACAGAAAAGAGTGCCGTTCTTATATCATCAGCCTCTATGATTTCGTTCGGCGTCCAGATGGCAGCTCTTGAAAGGGTGTTGAAGAGCTCCCGCACATTACCGGGCCAGGGATGCCGATGCACAAGATTTCTTGCACCTGCAGAAAGTTTCTTATGCCTCCAGCCGGGTTTCTCCCCAAACTCCTTGTTTATGGTCTCAAGAATATGGTCAAGCACCGGATCGAGGTCTCCATGGCGATCCCGGAGGGGCGGTAGGTTAAGTACACCTACAGCGATACGGTGAAACAAATCTTCCCTGAACCGACCTGAGGAAACATCCTCAATAAGGTTACGGTTGGTTGCAGCAATGATTCTTACATTTATTGATTGTGGCTTACTCTCACCAACCTTTGTGATTTTACGTTCCTGTAAAACACGAAGGAGTTTGACCTGGGCAGGAAGTGGCAACTCTCCGATCTCATCGAGAAAAAGTGTACCACCATCAGCCGCTGAAAAGTGACCTTCTCTGTCGGAAATAGCCCCTGTAAATGATCCCTTCTTATGTCCAAAGAACTCTGATTCAACAAGTTCTGGTGGTATAGCGCCACAGTTGACCGGGATAAAGGGTTTATCCTTCCGAGGACTTGAAGCATGAATGGCACGTGCGAAAAGCTCTTTCCCTGTCCCGGATTCTCCCTGAATAAGTACCGCAACATCCGGAACTGCAAGTCTACGCGCCTGGGCAATAGCCCTCTTCATCTCTTTGCTTCGATGAATAATTGAGCCAAATTCTGGTGATTCAGGAGGAAGACCTTGGGTGAGTTTAAGTATCGCATCATCAGCAGGTTTCAGGATATCAGGGACATAATCGGCAGAAATATCAAAAGGCAGGGATACCGTTTTGACCCCCTTTTGAACTGATGACTCGATGATTTCGGCTGGATATGATGTTTTTGATAAGAGAATCCAAACCGCTGCCATCGCTGGTGTGCCCGGGCTTAGGTGGTAAGTTGAGTGGAATTCCTTTTCATTGAGCCTCTTTTTCACATCCTTTATTACATCAACGACAGCCTTATAAATCTCTTCATAATCGGTTGGGCTGGTGAGGTCTTTATGGTAGTTAAAAATAGTAGAGGAAGTTATTGTCTTGAGCCAGTTGATGAACTTTTTCTCTTCATCCTTTTTATAATTCGAAATGAGAACGAAGTGTGTATAGTTTCTCTTCTCAGCGGCTTGCCCAATAGGCCCCAATTCTTCGCCCAGTTTACCCTGAGATGCCTTAAGGTCGGTATTACCGATCCAGGCAAATAAAACTTTTCGTTCCATGGACCACATTATATAAGAATTTTTGTAAATTACAAGATAATTTATATTTTAATGGGTAGGAGTTAAGAATGTAAATTTTCACTCATCGACCACTAATTCTCCAAACACTTTGAATTTTTTACACTTTTTTCTAACTTTTAAAAATATTCTATCTCGGCATACCAATTGCTATTAAGGGTGTGTCCCACATAAAGGCTGAATCAATAAGTTGTAAGAAAGGAGAGTAACTATGACAGAGCAAAATAATACAGGCCATGACGTAAAGACATTTATCGCTTCTTGTAGAATGGGTGAAGCACAACATTCCAACAATGTTACTGTCATCCCCCTACTCAGCGAATTGGTGATAGGAAATGGTTATACCCTTCTTCAGGAAGGAATTGAAACTGGAAAGGTTCAAGTTGTTGAAGTTACTGAAAGCGGTCATATTCCTGAGCTTAAGGTGGTCAATGAACTGGATAATGATGTCATCATTTTAGAAGGTGAGGAACTTATTGGTGCAAAGCAGAACAGGATTGTGAACGTAACCTTAATTATTGGAAGCAGGAGGACGGTTGTCATTCCCGTCTCCTGTGTGGAGCAGGGTCGCTGGAGATATAGCAGGGCAGACTTTAAAGTAGGAAGCTCTCACCCCTATGTTGATTTGAGAAGGAAAAAGACAAAAGCCGTTACAAATAGCCTCCGAGATAATAACTCTTTTGTAGCAGATCAGGGAGAAATTTGGAGAGATATTTCTATGAAGGCACAGAGATTTTCGGTTCATTCTGAGACTGGTGCCATGCAAAACATTTTTGAAAAGGCAGGGGATCGCATTCAGGAATCTGAAGAGAACTTTACCATTTCAAGTCCAGACCAAGTTGGCTTTGTGGTTTTAATCAATGGTAAAGTCGTGGGCTGCGATATCTTTGGCAGCAAAGAGGTAATAGCCAAGGTTCATAAACGCCTTCTCAAAGGTTATCTCCTTGACGCTGCAGAAAGAGATTTTGGCCGAAGGGGTCATAAAACCACTGAGGATACTCAGAATCCTTACGAAAAAGTAAAAACTTTTCTCGAGATGCTGTCTGGGGCTAAATTGTGGAGCCATCCTTCCCTTGGAGAAGGGACTGACATGAGATTTGAGGAGAAAAAACTCACTGGTTTTGCTCTCATCCATAAGGAGCAGGTGGTTCATCTTGCTGCTTTTGTGGAGCCAAATCCAGCACTTTAATATAGGACAAGAGGATGATTATGTTTTCCAAAGAAGAATGGGAGAACATGAAGGAGAAAGGAAGCGAAGCAATGACTCAAGCTTTAAATACATTTGGGCCATCTGAGACCCTAAATATGCTGCTGTTTTTCTCAAATAGTGACCCGGTTATGAATCATCTTCTGACGAAATATCCGAGTGTCGTTGCCACTGGGGATTTCTATAGTAGATTGCCTGTTTACGAAAACAGGAATGATAAGGCAGCAGAAGAGACTCGAGTTGAAACGGAGAGCGAAACTAAAGGTGAGATGGAAAAAGAAGAACCTGCTTTCCGGGAACATTCCTCTAAAATATTCGATAAATCCCTCGGTCCACTTTTCGAGAAAATTTTAAACTGCGAAGTGCAAAAGCCGCAAGAGGAAAAATGAATAATAGAGCATTTTGTTTGCAATTAGCCTATTGTGAAACGGAAAAGGAGGTTATCAATCTCCTGACAAAACAGAGATGGTGGGATAATCCCAATGCTTGGCGTTATTTTGGGAATAATGAAAATAACTTTGCCACCATTGGCAATCAGCAAAGCAAGCCAGAAGGAGCCTTGGTTGAAAAACTTGTTAATTCAGTGGATGCCATGCTCATGGCCGAATGTATTAGAAGAGGAATTGATCCAGAGGGCTCGGAAGCTCCTAAAAGTATTACCAACGCTTTAGTAAAATTCTTCAACATTTATGAGGGGAAGTTGTCAAATCTAAATCCAAAAGAAAGAGGAAGGCTTGCTGAAAATATTTGCCTAGTCGCAACCGGTTCAAAAACAAACCCATGTTACTCAGTTATTGATAAAGGGGAGGGACAAACACCTGGACGAATGCCTGAAACCCTATTGTCTATAGGGAAATCCAATAAACTTCGAATTTCTTTTGTTCAGGGGAAATTTAATATGGGAGGCACAGGTGTTTTCCAATTTTGTGGAAAACGCAATCTTCAGCTCATCATTACAAAGCGCCATCCAGAAATTTCAAAACTTGAGAAAGACGATTCCAAGCATAAATGGGGATTTACCATCATTCGGAGAGAGGATCCCAGTTCTGGAATGAAAAGTTCGACCTATCGTTATTTAGCTCCTTGTGGTGAAATTCTTTCCTTCGAGGGCGATGGCTTGCCCCTTTTACCTGGTAATTATCCAGAACCCTACGGAGGAATATTTGAGTGGGGAACTTTCATAAAATTATACGAATATCAGATGACTGGGTTAAAGACGAATATCTTATTTGACCTTTATAACAGACTATCTCTATTAATGACCCAGATTGCCCTTCCAATCCGCTTTTATGAAAGGCGCCAAGGATATAGTGGCCATACCTTCGAAACCACTTTGTCTGGTTTAACAGTGAGACTGGATGAAGACCGTCGAGACAACCTCGAAGAAGGTTTTCCTACATCAAGCAAACTTTCTGTGTCTGGACAAAAAATGAACGCCTCTATATTTGTTTTTAAGAAAGGACAGTCTGAAAAGTATACAAAAGATGAAGGAATAATCTTTACTATCAATGGTCAGACTCATGGCCATCTCTCAAAAGTCTTCTTCTCGCGACACGCTGTTGGAATGGGTTATCTCTCTGACTCTCTTTTGGTTATGGTTGACTGTTCTGAGTTTGATGGCCGCACAAGAGAAGATCTTTTTATGAATAGCCGTGACCGGTTGAGATCCGGAGAACTACGCTCAGAAATTGAGCGGAAATTAGAAGATTTATTAAAGAATCACCAGGGGCTTAGAGAATTAAGAGAACGCAGAAGGCGAGAAGAAATTGAAAACAAAATTGGGGATTCAAAACCTCTGGCAGATGTGATCGAGAATATCCTTAAGAGATCACCTGCACTTTCTAAACTATTTCTCGAAGGTGTTCGGATTCCAAATCCCTTTAAGTTTGAGAAGGCCAAAACAGGAGAAGATTATCAGGGAAGACGGTTTCCAACTTACTTCACTTTGGTTGGGAAGTATCCTGTTGAAAACCCAAAATATTGCCCAATAAATGGGAGATTGCGTGTCCAATTTAAGACCGATGCTGAAAATGATTATTTCAGCCGAGGTAATGATCCAGGAACATTTTTATTAAAAGTAAACGGTGTAGAAATTGAAGACTATTCACTAAATTTATGGAATGGTTACACAAACTTAAATATTGGGCTTCCATCCAATATTCGTGTGGGGGAAATATTACATTTTGAGTGCAAGGTAAATGACATTAGTAGGGTAGAACCGTTCTTGAACGAGTTTTATGTAAAAATTCAACCACCAATTGAAAAATACCCGAGTAAACCAGGAAATCGCAAACCACCCTCTTCGGACAATAAAGATGGAGAGGTTGAAAAAAAATCCTATCTGGACATTCCTCCTGTGATCGAAGTCAGAAGAGAGGAATGGAGTACACATTCGTTTAACGAGAAAAGTGCATTGAAGGTCGTAGACAATGGGGAAGATGGCTATGATTTTTTCATCAATATGGATAATATTTATCTCCTAACGGAGCAAAAAGGAAATACGAAGGTCGATCCAAAGCTATTGGATGCCAGATATAAATACGGCTTGGTACTCATTGGGATCGCATTCTTACATGATCAAAAATCAAGAAATGGTAAAAACCATAATGATAATGGTGAGGAAGATATATTGAACAAAATATCTTGTGCTACAGAAGTCATCTCCCCTATCTTACTACCAATGATTTCAGCACTTGGAGACTTGGAAATTGAAGAAGGCGGGGAAATCTACGAAGAAAAATAGATAAAACTAACTTTTGGAAAACCGATTTGCCTTGACAGTTCAAGGTGGAGGCTGGGTGATTATCTTTTTATATTGGAGAACCCTTGGTAAAACCCCCGGTTTTAGGGGATCATCAGCGCCAAACATATACTCCCTGAACTCTTCAAATATTTTTCTAGTCATTTTCTTTGTGTGGGCATGGCTATTTCTGTAATCACGGGTAACTTTCCTTATATCATTTGGCAATCCACACCACCTGTCGCCATCTTTGTGACCAACGATATCGTCCTTATAAGGGCGCAAACCGTTATTAAGGAGCTCGGCTAACTGGTTTTTTTCTGCATACTGTAAAATGTATGAAATAGGATTTAACATAACGCTTCGAAGGTGGTTATGGGTTTCGGTTTCGTTTATATTAACGTAATAGTCACCGCCTAAACCTTTTCCGGGGCCTGAATAGATCATAACCTCCTTGGCAGGTTTTTTACTTCCTTTTCCAATTGTTTGATATTCTTCGGAAATTCCGAGACGCTTCCTCAGCCAACCGATGAAAGTAATGTTTAATTCAAGTTCCAATGCCTTCCAGAGACCAATGGCACAAACAGCATAATCGAAACTTGTTGATTTAGAAGAAACCATATCATGAATGAAATCAATTGGTTCTAAGAAGGATCTTGACTCTCCATCCAATAATGCATAACAGAATTCCTCAGGAGGAGGTATTGAGACCATACGACGTTCTAAATATTGAGGAGCAATTTTACTTGAAGCTTTTAAATCATATTCAAAGCGTTCCTCCCGTAACACCCCCTGGGAGAATTTCATAGTTTCTTGATATTTATGAAGTATGTCTCTTAGCCCAACAAACCCAGCAAGTAATTTCCTATCAAAATCCTCATGGGCTTGTTCATACAACTCTAGCCGTTTCTCCATTGAAATATTTTTCTGAGCAAGATCTTCAAGACTTTCAATCAGAATATTCCTTGGTCCCTCGATTTTGAAGCTGATCCCACTCAATTCAACACGAACTGTGCGGAATTGGTCCATAATCTCCTTGTGCTTTTCCTCCCCAGAAGTCTTAAGGTCCCTTAACTCCTCCGTCATTTTATTCATAAGTTTGAGTAAATTAGTACTACAGCGACAAATTTTTTAGTAGACAACTGAAATGGAATCTGCTATACCTATAACCGGGGCGTATGGAAGAGGCCACGGCTTGAAAACCGGGCTACCGGAGATATTGTATTCCGGTAGAACAGG